>VXWX01000058.1 GCA_009835735.1 Acidimicrobiaceae bacterium | reverse complement strand
CCTAGACACCGACCCCGAGGTACCGATCGGCGATTCCCGGCGAGGCGACAAGGTCTGAGGTTGTTCCCGACCACACCGTGCGGCCCTTCTCGACGATCACGTTGTGATCCGTCAGGGTGAGCAGCTGCCGCAGGTAGGCGTCCACAATCAGGATGCTCTGGCCCTCGGCTTTGAGGATCCGCAGCACCTCGAAGATGGCGGCCCGCACGGTGGGGGCCAGTCCCTCGGTCGCCTCGTCGAGCACGAGCAGCCTGGGGTTCATCACTAGTGCTCGCCCGATGGCCAGCATCTGCTGCTCGCCGCCCGACAACTGCGCGCCCAGGTGGTTCTTGCGCTCGGCCAGCTGGGGGAACAGTTCGAAGATCGCGGCCGGAGTCCATCGCCGGTCCCCCGTTACTGAGGGCCGGGCCGTGGCTTCCAGGTTCTGCTCCACTGTCAGCAGCGGGAACACCTGCCGCCCCTCCGGAACGAGCGACAGGCCCCGGCGTGCGATCCTGAACGGCCTGATGCCGGCGATGTCGCCGCCGTCCAGGGATATCGCGCCCGACACCGGCGCCAGCAGACCGAAGATGGTGGTGATGGTGGTCGTCTTGCCCATGCCGTTGCGGCCGAGCAGCCCCACTATCTCGCCCTCGCCGACATGGAGGGACACGTCGTACAGGACCTGGGTGGACCCGTAGCCTCCGGCCAGCGACTCAACCGACAGCATCATCAACTCTCCACGTCGTCGCGCAGGTACAGGCGGTGAACGTCAGGATCGGCGCGGATCTGGTCGGGATCGCCCGAGGCGATGAGCGAGCCCTGGTGCAGCACCGATATGCGGTCGGCCACGGAGAAGACGACGTCCATGTCGTGCTCCACCAGCAGCACCGCGACGGCCTCGGCCAGGCTTCGGATCAGCTCGGCCAGTCTCGTCGCCTCGTCTGGGGCCATTCCCGCCATCGGCTCGTCCAGCAGGAGCACCTGGGGGTCGGAGGCCATGGCCATGGCGATCTCCAGCTGCCGGGTCTGGCCGTGGGACAGCCGGTGCGCTGAGGAACCGGCCACCTCGCCCAGACCGACGGCATCGAGGAGCCCGCCGGCCCGCTCGGCGCGCGCCGCGTTCCGGGCTGCCGGGCGGAAGAACCTGAAGCTGTGGCGGTCCATCGCCTGTAGGGCGAGCTCGACGTTCTCCCTGGCCGTGAAGTCCCGGAAGACCGAGGAGATCTGGTAGCTGCGGGCGACGCCGGCGTGGACCCGCTGCGGAAGGCTCAACTCGGTGATGTCCGCGTCGTCGAGCCACACCGTGCCGGCGTCGGGCCGTAATTCGCCCGAGAGTTGGGCCAGCGCCGTGGTCTTGCCCGCTCCGTTGGGGCCGATGAGCGCATGTATCTCGCCCGACGCCACCGACAGCGCCAGGTCGTCGGTCACCACCAGGCCGCCGAAGGCCTTCTGCAGCCCCCGGCACGACAGCTCAGTCATGGCTCCGCCTCCCGCCGAGCAGCGTCCCGGTGAGTCCCCTGGGCGCTCCGAGCACTATGGCGAGCAGGCCGATGCCGACGAAGAACTGCCAGTTGTCGGTGATGTCGATGGAGAGCTCCTCCAGCAGGAACAGGGCGCCCGCGCCGATCACGCCGCCGATCAGGCTGCCCAGCCCGCCGACGATCACCATGATCAGGAGCTCGCCCGACTCGGTCCACTCCGCGAACGACGGCGACAGGAACTGCGACTCGGTCACCGCCATGGCGCCGGCCAGCGAAGTGATGGCGGCCGACAGGGCGAAGGCGGCCAGCCGGTACCGGTAGGTCTGGTAGCCGAGGGCGGCCATGCGGGCCATGTTGCTGCGGCAGCCCCGCACCACCCGACCGAACGGGGCTCTTACCACCAGGTTCAGGATCACGGTGAAGACCACCAGCACCGCGAAGCACACGTAGAAGAAGACGATGTCGTCGGACGCGTCGAGCGGTCCGATGGCTCGGCTGGCCGCGAACAGCCCGACGCCGTCGTCGCCGCCGTATATCTCGAGCGCGTTGAACAGGAAGTAGATCATCTGGTTGAACGCCAGGGTCGCCATGATGAAGTAGACGCCCTTGGTACGCAGGCTCAGGCCGCCGATAACCAGCCCCAGCAGCGCGCCGACCACCGTGGCCAGGGGCCAGGTCACCAGCGCCTGGTCGGTGCCGGGGATCCCCAGGAGCCGGGAGCCGTCCAGGCTGTGGTATGTAAGCGCGCCCGCGGTGTACGCGCCCGCGCCGAGGAACGTGGCGTGGCCCAGGCTGACCATTCCTCCGTAGCCCATTACGAAGTCGAGGCTCATGGCGGCCAGGCCGAAGATGACCACCCGGGTGAGAACGGTCACCAGATAGCCCCGACCGCTGGCCTCGACCCACAGCGGCGCGACCGACAGCAGCGCCAGGAACACCACCGTCAGCGCGATGTGCCATCGGGACGGACCCCTCGCCCATAGGCCGAGGCGGATGCCCGTGCGCTCGCGGCTCGCCGGCGCCGTCTGGGGGTCACTCATCGGCCAGGCCGAACAGTCCGTTGGGCTTGACCACCAGCACGACGACCATCACCAGGTAGATGCTGGCCGACGCCACCGAGGCTCCGGCCGTGGCCGCGGTGCTCGGGTCGACGAATTGCCCGAAGAGGTCGGGCAGGTACGTGCGGGCCCAGGTGTCGGCCAGGCCCAGCATGAGTGAGCCGTACAGGGCCCCTTTGAGCGAGCCGATGCCGCCGACCACGATCACGACGAAGCTCAGGATCAGGAAGTGGTCGCCGATGCCCGACTCCACCGACAGGAACGGCGCCGCCACCACGCCGGCCAGGCCCGCCAGGCCCGCACCCACCGCGAACACCAGGGTGTAGAGCAGCCGGACGTTCACCCCGAACGCGCCCACCAGCTCCCGGTGCGTCCTGCCGGCCCGGATCCACATCCCGACCCTGGTGCGTTCCACCAGCAGGTGCAGGAAGACGATGACCGCGATCCCGGTCGCGATGATGGCCAGCCGGTAGGCCGGGTAGGGCAGGCCGGGCAGCACCGGCACCGTCCGATCCAGGAACGCTGGGGCCGAGACGCTCCTCGGCGTCAAGCCCCAGATCATCTGCACGGCCTGGTTGGCGATCAGTACCAGCGCGAACGTGGCCAGGACTTGGTAGAGGTGATCGCGGTGGTAGAGGCGCCTGATCAGGCCCAACTCGACGATCAGGCCGGCGACCGCCGCCCCGGCGATTCCGGCCAGGAGGGCCAGTAGGTAGTTGCCGGTGCGGCCTCCCACGTCCGCGGCCACGAACGCCCCGACCATGAACAACGAGCCATGGGCCAGGTTGATGATGTTCATGATCCCGAATATCAGCGTGAGCCCCGCTGAGACCATCAACAGGGTGAAGCCCAACTGCAGCCCGTTCAGGGTCTGTTCAATGAACAGGTTCATGCTGTCGCCGCGCCGATAGTCGGGAATGGATCGGGCCGGCCCGCCGGAGCGCGAGCATCCGGCGGACCGGCCCGAACGTAGCCGACGTTCAGCCGGTCAAGGAGCAATCTGAGGCGTAGGCGTCCTCGTGATCCTCCAGGATGGTGGCGACAATCGTGTTGGTGAGGTCGCCGTGGACCGGATCCCTGATGACCTCGAGTAGGTACCAATCCTGGATCGGGTGATTGTTGGTGTTGAACCTGAACTTGCCGCGGACGCTGTCGAAGTCGGCAGCCTTGAGCGCTTCGCGCATGCCGGCGGTGTCGCTGGCGCTGCCTCCGTTGGCGTCCAGTGCGGAGATCAGCAGCAGCGCGGCGTCGTAGCCCTGGGCTGCGTAGGCCGTCGGGGTGGTGCCGTACTTCTCGCGGTACGCCTCGACGAACACCCTGTTGGCCTCATTGTCCATGTCGGGCGCCCAGAACGAGGAGTTGAACAGGCCCAGGGACACGTCCCCGATGGCGTCCACTATGACCTCGTCGAACGACGACATGGGGCCGAATATCGGGATCTCGAGACCGGACGCGATGTACTGCTGCACGAAGGCGATGCCCATCCCGCCGGGGTAGAAGAAGTACACCGCTTCGGGGTTCGCCTCCCGGATCTGCGCGATGGCCTGGGCGTAGTCGGTCGCTCCCAGCTCGGTGTAGATCTCCTCGTCCACTTCGCCGAAGAAGCGCTTGAAGCCGGCCACCAGGTCGTGTCCGGCCTGGTAGTTCGGTGCCAGCGCGACTACGCTCTCGTAGCCCTGGTCGGCCACATACACGCCCATCGCCTCGGCCTGGTTGTCGTTCTGCCAGGATGCCACGAAGTAGTTCTCGTGACACTGGGCGCCGGCGAACGGCGACGGTGCCGCGTTGGGGCTGATGTAGATGGTTCCCGCGTTGACGACCTGCGGCACGACCGCGCCGGCGACGTTCGAGAAGACGATCCCGGTCATCACGTCGACTTCGTCCCTGGTGAGCATGCGGTCGGCCAGTTGCTGGGCGAAGGCCGGATCGCGGCCGTCGTCCTCCACGATTAGATCGAGTTCGTAACGGCCGTCGAGCTCGAAGGCCAGTATGAAGGCGTCGCGGATTCCCTCGCCGAGGTACGCCGCCCCGGTGGAGAGGGTGGTGATCATGCCGACCTTGACCTGCCCGCCGACTACCGCGGGCTCTTCGGGCTCCGCGGCCGGTTCGGGTTCGGTCTCTTCGGCCGGTTCAGGGGCAGCCTCGGGCTCTTCAACCGGTTCGGGCTCGGGCGCAGCCTCGGGCTCCGCGGCCGGTTCGGGCTCGGGCGCAGCCTCCGGCGCGGCCTCAGCCGTCTCGGCCGGTGCGGCATCGTCGGTGTCATCGTCGCCGCAGGCGGCCGCCAAGATGCCGAATGTGGCCACAATCGCCACAGCACGCCAAAGCCACCATGACCGCGTGCGTCTCAAATTCGTGGTTCCTCCCATTTGCCCTCCTTGATGCACGCGGGACCGTTCGCACCGCGATTGGGCGAATCTAGATTCCAGGGATCGGGTCCGCCAGTGCCGACTAGGGCCACAGACATACCAATTGAGATATGCATCCTGGGATAGCGCGTCCGCGGTTGCGTCCCCGGTCGCTAGGCATCCGGACGCTCTCTAGGTCAGATGACCACCGGATTGAGGCGGTTCTCGATGCATCGGACCAGATTGAGTGCCGTCATGGCCGAGGACTTCGGGTTCTCGTCGAGCGGCTTGTTCCGCAGGATGACGGAGAGTTCACCGAAGCGGCCCTCGGCGCGGATTTCGTGCCTGTTGACTTCTGCGTCTGGATCCGCGATCAGCGTGACCCGGGTCGTCTCCGGTCCTGTGCCGGCCAGTGCGGTCGTGAGAGCCGCGTTGGCGTTCTGGGGGAACCTCGAGGCGGCTTCGTCGGCTGTTCCGTTGAAGAACGCTTCGGCGCGAGTGAGTTCGTGAAGATCGCACAGGTTCTCCGCTGGGGTTCCCAGCCACGCCTGCGGGGGTTTGATGATGCGGTGCTCGACGGCGTCGATTCCCATTGCGCTGGCCGCGGCCAGAGCATCCACACCTCCGAGCGCGCCCGGCGGAATGTGGATCTGGGCACCGTTCCGCACGGCTAGATCCGTGAGATCGTCGAGAACGCCGGGGTCCGCGAAGGCCGAGACCGACGTGACAACGAAGTCGAGCCCCGCTTCGAGGGCGGCCCGTCCCCATGGGGCGACGGTGTGTCGACCGGCCGCCTCGACGACAATTGCAGCCTCGGTCTGACCGAGTTCTCGCGGACCCGCTAGTAAGCGCGCCTCGGCCGGAAGGTCCGGACGGGGTCTCGCCGGGTCCCGCACCGCAACCGCCACGATCTCCGCCGGGGTGCCGCGGTCGCACAGCAGCCGGGCTGTGGCCCGGGCGATCGCACCCCAGCCGACGAATGCCAGCCGCAAGCTGGTCGGTTCGATGCTCACAGCAGATTCTCCGGCGGGTGCTACAGCTTCACCCAGCCTTCGGGGGGTTCCTTGCCTGGATGCAGCGTGCCGCACTGGGGGCAGGTGCGCAGGTCTTCGTGCTGGTAGAAGCGCTCGAACAGCGGGGGCAGATCGCGCACGATGCTGGTGAGGATCACCTCGACGCGATGGACGAGTGACTGGCACTCGAAGCAGTACCACTCGAAGGCGTCCTTCTCCCCTTCGGGACGTTTCGGCTCGATGACGAGCCCGATCGATCCCTCCTGCGGGCGTTGCGGGGAGTGGCGCACGTGGGCCGGCAGCAGGAAGATCTCGCCCTGGCGGATCGGGACGTCGCGGTGGACGCCGTCGTCGATGACCTTGAGCACCATGTCGCCCTCGAGCTGGTAGAAGAACTCCTCGACGGGGTCGTCGTGGAAGTCGGTGCGCCGGTTGGGGCCGCCCACGACGGTGACCATGAGGTCGGCGTCCTCCCAGATCTGCTGGTTGCCGACCGGCGGCTTGAGCAGGTCGCGGTGCTCGTCGATCCAAGTCTGGAAGTTGAATGTCTTGAGCCGGGTCATGACCTCTCCTTACTGGATCACACCCGCAGTCCGCACTGGTCGAAGGCGTCGCGGGTGGCTGCCTTCTCGTCGTCGGTCAACTCCAGGAGCGGTGGGCGGACGCGGCCTCCGACCTGTCCGAGCAGCTCCTGCCAGTACTTCTGGTGGGCGTGGGGCTTCTCGGCCGGCCTGGTCCGTTTCAGCGCGTCGCGCACCGGGTTGAGGCTTTCGCTGATGCGGCGGGCCTCGGCCGCGTCCCCGGCGATGGCGGCCTGGGTGTAGTCGTGCATGCGCCGGTCGACGGGGGTCTGTAGCAGGAACGGCGGCGATGAGCACAGGTAGAGCTCCCAGCCGAGTTCGAGGATGTTGTCGAGCCACTCGTCCTCCGACGCGGTGCTCACCTGGATACGGTCGGAGGCCAGCGCGGTGAGCTCGGCGTACATCGGGCGGGGGACGCTGTACTTGATGGCCACCACGTTGTCGAGGTCGGCCAGCCGGTCGCACAGCTGGGGTGACATCAGGTAGCCGCTGTCGGGGTGGCTCCACAGCGCGATGCCGATGTCGACGCTCTTCGAGACCGTCTCGTAGTACCGGTACACGGTCTCGTCGTGCTCGTGCACGAAGTGCAGCGTGGGGGCGTGCACCACGATGTAGTCGGCCCCGGCCTCCTGGGCGTGGCGTGCGAGATCGAGCACCACGTCGAGGTTCTGGTCCGAGCACGACATGATGGTCTGCGCCCCCGCACCGACGGCCTCCACGGCCAGCTCCAGGCACCGCTTCCGCTCCTCGGGGCTCATCGAGAAGAACTCGCCCTGCTTGCCGCACACGAACAGCCCCTCGATGCCCAGATCCTCGGTCCAGTGGCGGACGTTCTCCCCGAACCCGTCCTCATCCAGTTGCCCGTCCTCGGTGAACGGCGTGAGCGCGGCCGCCCATATCCCCTTCATGTTGGCGTGGGCGTAGGCCTTGGCGTCACCTCTGGCGTAGTGCATGGCGCGGGGCTGCCCCTTGGCTAGACGATTGAGATGCTGTGGGAGACGTTCTTGACGACCATGTAGTTGTGCAGTCCCTCTACCCCGCCCTCGCGGCCGTAGCCGCTGGACTTGACGCCACCGAAGGGCGTCTCGGGCACGGAGGCCTCCAGCGTGTTGATCGAGAGGTTCCCGGTCTCGACCCGCTCCACCATCCGGTCGATGTAGTCGGCGCGGTTGGTGAACCCGTAGGCCGCCAGCCCGAATGGCACCGAGTTGGCCCGTTCGATGGCCTCGTCGAGCGAACCCACCCGGTTGACGATGGCCAGGGGGCCGAAGGGCTCGACCTGCATCACCCGGGCATCGTCGGGAACGTCGGCCAGCACGGTGGGCTCGAAGAAGTAGCCCGACGTTCCGATCCGCGATCCGCCCGTGGTGACCTCGGCGCCCTTGTCGCGGGCGTCCGCCACGAAGCCGGCCACCGCCGCCAGCCGGCGGTCGTTGGCCAGCGGGCCCATCTCGACGCCGGGGTCCATGGGGTCGCCGACCACCGTGGCCGCGGCCCGTTCGGTGAAGGTGCCCAGGAACTCCCGGTAGATGCTGTCATGGACGAAGAAGCGCGTCGGTGACGTGCAGACCTGCCCGGCGTTGCGCATCTTGCGCACCGCGGAGGTGACCGCGGCCGCCCTGACGTCGACGTCCTCGCACACGATGACCGGGGCGTGGCCGCCTAGCTCCATGAGCACCGGTGTCATGTGGTCCGAGGCCAGCCCGGTGAGGTGGCGGCCCACCGCGGTCGAGCCGGTGAAGGCGACCAGCCGGATCGTCTCATGGGGGATCAGATGCTCGGAGATCTCAGACGGCACGCCGCAGACCAGGTTCAGCACGCCGGGCGGCAGGCCCGCGTCGTGGAAGGCCCGCACGATGTGCATGGCACCCGCCGGGGTCTCCTCGGCCGGCTTGAGGATGACCGAGCATCCCGCCGCCACCGCGCCGGCCACCTTGCGGGCGGGCTGGCTCATCGGGAAGTTCCACGGCGCGAACGCGGCCACCGGGCCGATGGGCTGCTGATGGACGATGTAGTTGATGCCCGGTGCGCTGGGGATGACCCGACCGTAGGTGCGCACCGCCTCGCCGGCGTCCCATTCGAAGAACTCGCAACCCCGGATGACTTCGAGCTTGGCCTGGGGGTACGGCTTGCCCAGCTCGAGTGTGATGTCGTGCGCTATCTCGGCCTGGCGTTCCCGCATGAGCGCCGCAGCCGTGCGCAGGACCTCGGCCCGGTCCTTGGGCGCAGTCTGGCTCCAGACCTTGAACCCCTTGGAGGCTGCCTCCAAGGCGTCATCGAGATCCTGCCGGCCGGCGCGGGCCAACCGGCCGATGACCTGCTCGTTCGCTGGGTTGACCACCGGCAGATCGTCGGCGGTCGTTCGCCAGGAACCCCCTATGTAGAGCCCGACATCTGGGTAGTCAGTCATCGCAGCCATGGCCTGAATCTAAGTCGCCGCCAGAACTGGCACGAATGCCTAGTGTCGGGCGCCACATACCAGTCCTGGTAACGGCCACCGCCGGGGAGTGTCACGCCTCGGTCCGGTCGCCGGCCGCGTGTCGCAGCGCCTCGATGAGGGCGCGGGCGCTGGACGGGAGCTCGCCACCCGATCGGGTGATGACGCCGACCGGGACCGACGTACCCTCGATGTCGACCGGCAACGACACCAGCGCATCGCGCTCGAAGTCGTCGGTGAAGATTCCCGACGGCACGACCGCCAGGTGCTCGCCCCGCAGCACGAGCGCCCGCAGAGGCACTGGAGCGACGCACTCGGTGACGTTGCCCGGTGTGCGGCTGCACCCCCGAATGAACGCGGCTTCGATCTGCTGGCGCAGTGACGTGTCGCGCGAGGGCAGGATCCAGGCGTCGTCCACCAGTTCGGCCAGGCTGCCCCGGTGGCGGGAGCGGGCGTGGCCGGGGGTGCAGACCACATGCACGTCGTCGTCGTACAGCGGCTCGACTTCCACCCCCCGCATCGAGGCCAGAGGGGTAACCCGACCCACCACGAAGTCGACTTGACCTGACATCAGGCTCTCGTGGAGCCGGTCCGGTGTCCCCTCGGAGATCGCGACCTGGACGTCGGGGAGCCGGCGGGTGAGATCGAAGACGGCACTGGGCAGGATGTCCGCCGTCCCGGCCAGTAACGTGCCCACCCGCACTTCCCCGCTGCGACCGTCAACGATCTCGTCAGCGTGCCGCAGCAGCGAGCCCACCTCGGAAACGACGAGCTGCATGTGAGTGATGAGAGGCGCACCAGCCGCAGTGACTGTCATCCCCTTGGGACCCCGGTCGAACAGCCGGACGCCGAGTATCCGTTCGAGTTCGGCCAAGGTCCGCGACACCGCCGGCTGCGTGAGGTGCAGGACTGCGCTGGCCTCTCGGATCGAGCCACGGTGGGCGATTGTGGCGGCCACGACCATGTGCCGCAGCCGGATCTGTCGGGACAGCAGCTCCGCAGGGCGCATGACATGACAATACCGCTATGTGGCGAGAGGCTCCCAGCGCAGGTTTGAGGTTGTCCGGGGAGCGCCTGCTTCAGTCCCGTCCGGCCTCGATGATCTTGGCGGCCAGCAGTTCCGGGTCGGAGAACAGCGCCTCGTGGCCGCCGGGCATCTGCACGATGCGGGCCAGGCCCAGCCGGGCGCTGAAGCGGGGATGCCATGCGTACTCGCCGTGGGGCATGGCGATGTCCTCGGTGCAGTTGATGTAGGACTTCCCGATGGGCAGGTCCCAGAATCGCTTCAGGCTCAGCTTGTCCGACAGCGTCTTGCGGGGGTGGGGGCTGGTCAGCCCGTAGGTCCGCTGGGCCTCGGCGATGTCCATGTCGTTGCAGAAGACCTCGCGCCACACGATGAAGGGCAGGACACACGCCCCATCGCCGCGCTCGGCGGCGCTGCCGTCCATCATGTCCTTGTAGTGGGGCGGGCTGACGTCGTCGATCGACTCGCCGTCGAGCAGCACGAAGGCGTTCCAGTAGACGAGCCGCTTGATCCTCTCGCCGATCGCCTCGGCGACCGCGGAGATGATCGTGCCGCCGTAGCTGTGCCCTACGAGGACGATGTCGCTCAGGTCGTTCTGCTCGATGTACGCCACCGCTGACGCAGTGGCAACGTCGTGGCCGATCGTGCGGTCGATGTCGTCCCCGTGACCGTTGCCGGCCAGAGTCGGCGTGTGGACGGTGTGGCCCTCGGCCCGGATGCGGTCGGCTACGTCGGCCCATCCAGACCCATCGTGCCATGCCCCGTGGATAAGTACGTACGTATCGGCCATCGCCCCATGCTCCCTTCTGGATGATTGGTCTGTGCCGCAGCCGCTCGGCACCGCGGCAGCACGCACAATCATCGATCCGGACAACTCCGGGGCGCCATTGCTATACGCGTCAGCAGACTTATCGCCTCTGGTATGGCAACGGTCAGCGCAGGTCTCTCGGAAGGCCAGATCGATCCTTTCAAGGGCATGACTCCGGAATTGCCGCCAGAATCATCCGGAGTGGAAGTCATGCCCGGAACGACCTGACCCATGAGAGTTGCGTTTGATCATCTCTCGCGAGAGGAGCTGGACTGGCAGCTCTCTCCCAGCAAGTCGGCCAGAGACGCGGCCGGCGTTCTCCAACGACTTGAGACCGAGACGGAGGAACTCGCCACCGCACCTGGGGTCCGCTGCACGCTCGACGTCGCCTACGGACCCGGGCCGCGTCAGAAGATGGATCTGTACCGGCCGCACAGCGCATCCGACCCCATCGGTTGCCTCGTGTTCATCCATGGCGGCTTCTGGCAGCGAGGCAGCAAGATGTGGTCGGGCTTTCCTGCCCGCTGCCTCACCGGCAGCAACTGGGCCCTCGTCGGGGTCGGCTACACCCTGGCTCCGGAGGCAAGCCTTGCCCAGATCGTTGAGGAGACGGCACTCGCTCTCTCGACGCTCGCACGAAGGGCAGGCGAGTTCGGGCTCGATCGCGACCGGATCGTGCTGGCCGGACACTCGGCCGGAGCCCATCTCAGCGCCGCGATTCTCTCGGGCATGGGAGGCGAGGATGCCGCGCAGCTGCCGGCGCGGGCTGTGCTCATCAGCGGCGTGTACGACCTCGCCCCCATCGCCGCGTCATATGTGAACGACGCCGTCGGCCTCGACGCCGCAGACGTACCCGGACTCTCGCCGCTCTACCGTCGGCCGCTCAAGGATGTGCCGGTTCACCTGCTGATTGGATCCGAGGAATCGGACGCGTTCCATGCGCAGACCAACGCTCTGCACACCGCGTGGAGAGAGCATCTGTCGCAGATCTCGCTCCAGGTCGTGCCTGGTTGCGATCACTTCGACATCCTCGATGAGTTGCGCGATCCGGCCTCCCCCACCGGCCGGTTCATCCTGGAGGATCCGTAGCAGGAGGCTCAGAACGACGTGCGGATGGCCCACAGGTCGGGGAACGCGGGGCGCATGATGGTGGTGCGCAGGTAGGCGGCCCCGTCTGATCCGCCCGTGCCGTGCTTGGTGCCGATCGTGCGCTGCACCATCATCACATGGCGGTAGCGCCACTCCATGAAGCCCTCGTCGAAGTCGGTCAGCAGCTCGCAGACCTCCATGAGCGCAGGATCGGTTCGGTAGATCTCTACCAGAGCGGCCTGAACCTGTTCTGAGGGCTCGTGCGGGAGCGTCACGTCGCGGTCGGTCACCGACTCACCGATGTCGTACCCGCTGCGGCCGAGGCACCGGACGAAGGCGTCCCAGACTGTCGGCTCCTGCAACCGGCGCTCCAGCCGCCGGCGGGCATCCGGATCGTGGTCGACGAGGTCGAGCAGGGAGGCGTCGAATTGGCCGAGCAGCAGTTCGAGCTCGCGGAACTGGGACGACTGGAAGCCGCTGGCGCTCTCCAGGAACGGCCGGAAGGAGGCGAACTCGAGCGGGGTCATGGTCTCGAGCACATCGAGCTGGGCGACGAGGGTCTTGAGGATCTTGAGCACCCGCTTCAGCTGGTGGGTTCCCCTGGACGGCTCGTCGGCGTCGAGATGGCGGCAGAGCTCGTCGAGCTCGTGGAGGACCTGCTTGAACCACAGCTCATAGACCTGGTGGATGACGATGAACAGCGTCTCGTCGTGTTCGGGCTCGCCGGTGTCGGGGTCGGTCGAGCGGCACTGCTGCAACGACAGCAACTGGGGAATCCGCAGGTAGGAGTCGTAGGTGAGTTCGTCGCTCATGGAAGTTCTCCCATCACACCGACAGGACGTCGGGCCTGGCCAGCGGGTCGGGTTCGGGCAGAGGCTCCAGTCTGGCGACGAGCCCGGCCGCCCGATCCATGTCGACCTCGGCCAGCGATGCCCGCCCGGCGGTTAGCTCGCCCAGGATCTCGCCCTGGCGGGCGGCCCGGGCCGCGGCCTCGGCGTAGGGCATCGTCGAGAACATCACCATGTTGTAGCGCGGGCTCAGGCGGTCGGGGTGGCGGCGCTGTAGCTCCAGGGCCAGCTCGCGCCGGATCAGGTAGCCGGGGTCGACCACACCGGCCCGCATCTCCACGTAGTTGTCGAGCGCCATGTCGGCGATGGCGTCGGCGTTGGGCTTGCGCTCGGCCTCGAAGGCGGCGAAGGCGGCCGCGACGTCGTCGGGGCGGTCCCGCAGATGCCGGTCGAGGGCCCGGGCCGACTCCATGGCCAGGTTCATGCCCTGCCCGTGGAAGGGCACGATGGCGTGGGCGGCGTCACCTAGGAGCACCGCTTGGTCGTCCGCCGACCAGCCGCGGCATCGCATGGTGGCCAGCCGGCCGGCGGGGTTCTCGAAGAACTGCTCGACGAGGTCGGGAACCAGGGGCACGAAGTCACCGAACTCCTCCTTGAAGAACAGCGACACCGCTTCGGAGTCCGACAGCGATGCGAAGCTTCGCTCGCCCTCGTTGGGCGCGAACAGGGTGGCGGTGAAGTCGCCTTCGGGGTTGGGCAGCGCTATGAGCATGAATTCGCCTCGCGGCCAGATGTGAAGCCCGTGGGGGTCGAGGCGGAACCTGCCCCCGTCGGCCGGAGGGATCTCCAGTTCCTTGTACCCGTGGTCGAGCCAGTCGACCTCCGCCATGCCCCCGTTGGCGGCAGTGATCGCCCTGCGGAGCTCCGATCCGGCCCCGTCGGCCGCGAACACGGTGCCGAACGGGACGGTGCGCATGCCGCCGGGCGTGGCCACGGCGAGTGTGCCCGAGTCGAAGTCGATCGCGCGCACGGAGCTCTCGAAGTCGATGCTCACCCGGCCGGTGGCCTCGGCCGCGTCGAGAAGGATGGCGTTCAGGTCGCGTCTCGACACCGAGTGGATCACTTCGTGGGGGCGTGTGCCGTAGGGCTGGAGGACGGGTTCGGTCGAGTCCCCGGCATGGATCATCCGGCCCCGCATGGGGATCGTGATGGCGTCGACCCGGTCGATCACACCGACGTCCACCAGCGGCACGATTCCCCGGGTGGCCAGGGCGAGGTTGATGGACCGGCCCGCACCGATGTCGACGCGTCGAATGTCGGGACGAGACTCGTAAACGGTCAGGTCGCACCCCTGCCGGGCCAGATAGACGGCCATCAACGCGCCGGCCGGTCCCGCTCCGACCACGACGATCGGACCTCGGTCGCCGAGGGCGCTCCCCACGAGTTCGACGGTAGTGGACACCGGCCGCGCCAGCTAGAGGGGTTGGCGTGAGTCCGGCGAGGTTCTTGCTGGCACGTCTAGGGCGCGGCACCGGCGCGGCTCGGGCAGAATGGCGCCGATGACCGAGACGAGCGAGCTGACCCTGCTGGATCCCTACGCCTACGTAGAAGGGTGTCCCCACGCCCGCCTAGCCGAGCTGCGGGAGGCCGGCACCACCAGCTGGCAGCCGGGGACGTTCGATCCCAGCACTTCGCAGCCGGAGATCCTGGGGGCGTGGTTCGTGCACCGCTACGAGGAGGTCAAGGCGGTGCTGCGGGATCCGGCGATGTTCTCGTCGCAGCGCCGCACCGCGCTGCTGGTCGACCCCGATCCAGCTCGGGTCGAGGCCATGTCGAACATGTTGATCAACATGGACCCGCCCAAGCACAGCCAGTACCGCAGGCTGGTGGCGGCCATCTTCACGCCCCGGCGAGTGGAGGCGCTACGTCCCCGGGTGGAGGCGATCGCCAAGGGGGTCATCGACAGGATCGCGCCCAACGGCACCGCCGACGGCATCAACGACATCGCGGCCCAGTTGCCGATGCGGGTCATCGCGGAGCTGCTGGGCGTTCCCGAGCGCAGCGAGCAGATCTTCGACATCTCCAACCGGATGGTCGGCGCGGTTGGCGGAGGTCCGGACACACGGCTCGAGCAGTCGTTGGAGGCCGCCCTGGAGATCCACCTGCTCGGCCAGGAGATCGCCCGAGAGAAGCGGGGCTCCGACGATGGCACGGTGATGTCGGCCTACGTCAACGGCACCCTCGAGGGCGTGGAGGGGGATCAGCGGGGCGCCACCGACGAGGAGGCCGGCTGGTTCCTGATGCTGATGTCGGTCGGCGGCAACGAGACGGTGCGCACCGCCACCGCTCAGGCCATCCGCATCCTGGCGGAGTGGCCGGAGCAGCGTGATCTGCTGGTGTCGGACCTGGACCGCCACATTCCGGGCGCGGTGGAGGAGATCCTCAGGTACCGGCCACCCCTGCGGAACATCCGCCGCACCGCCAACGCCGGCACCGAGATCGACGACCAGCCGATCGACGAGGGCGGCAAGGTGGTGTGCAGCTTCACCGCCGCGCTGCGCGACCCCCGGGTGTTCGACGAGCCCGACGTGTTCGACATCACCCGCGAGCAGCCCCGCACCCAGCTCGCGTTCGGCTTCGGCGAGCACTACTGCCTGGGCGCCAACCTGGCGCGACTCCAGCTCCAGGTGATCCTGCGCGAGATCTACAGCCGCATCCCCGACATCCACCCCTCCGGCGAGGTAGTGCACCAGCCCACCGCCCTGTTCGCCGGCCTGTTGAGCATGCCGGTGGCGTTCACCCCCGAAGCCTGATCACCCTCGCGCCGGGGTTCAGTCGCCCTGGAGGTGCTCGAACGCGTCGGCTACGTCGTGCACCGATTCGGGCATGTAGCCGGCGTCGGAGGGATACAGGATGGCGATGCCGAGGCCGGCCTCTTTGAGCGCGGCGGCTTCGGCCACGGGGCCGTCGAGTGGCTCGGACGGGCTGTAGAAGATGTGGGTTGAGCTGACGATCTCGGCGGGGTCCCGGCCGATCTCGTCGCAGCACTCAGCGAGCCGATCCAGCCCGGCCCGCAGGTCCTCGGGCCCGCCGCCGGGGAGGTTCCAGTGGTCGGCGTGCCGAGCGACCAGCGGCAGCGTCCGCTTGGGGCCGGAGCCGCCGATGACGATGGGCGGCGCCGGCTGCTGCGGCCCCTTGGGCTCGTTGCGGGCGCCGGTAAGGGTGTAGAAGCGCCCGGCGAAGTCGGTGGTGGGCTCGCACAGCAGCGACCGCACGCATTGCAGGTACTCCGAGAAGCGATCTTGGAGATCCTTGACGGAGCCCAGATCGATGCCGTAGGCGCCGGCCTCGGTCTGGTTCCAGCCGCAGCCCAGCCCGAGTTCGAGCCGTCCGCCGGAGACGATGTCGAGGGTGGAGGCCATGGCGGCGAACAGGCCGGGGTTGCGGTAGGGGGCGGCGTTGACCATGGAGCCGACGCGGATCCTGGTGGTGGCCTGCGCCAGCGCGCTGAGGGTCACCCAGCTCTCCAGGCAGGGGCCGTCGCCACCGTAGATGGGATAGAGGTGGTCGAAGGTCCAAGCGGAGTCGTAGCGGGGGTCGGCGTCGAGCTCCTGCCACGTGGCCAGCATGTGGGCCCACCCAATGTGCTCCGGCTTGGTCTTGAACGCGAGCTTCATTCGTCGCCTATTGGACCCGGTCCAGGTTCACCGAGCAACTCGACTCGCTTTGAGCGCCGGAGAGAGGCCACCGCGACGACTGGATGTAGGCGTCGACCTTAGGGTTCGCCGCCGGACCAATCGGCGTAGGCCGAAGCTCCGTCGGCCTTGGTGACGCGGTCGCCCACGCGGATCGCGCCGGGCTTCACGACCCGGGTGTTGACGCCCCGGAGCCTGAGCTGCATGCCGGTCTCGGAGTTGACCCAGCGCATCGCGTCGAGGCCGAACCGCTGGACGAACTTCCCGCACCCGGTGTGGGGCACGCCGGTGACCTCTAGCTGTGCATCGCCGACGGCCAGCCTGGTGCCCTCGGGCAGGTTGTCGTGGCTGAGGTCGAGATCGGCGTAGAGCTGGTCACCGGCTTGCGACCAGCGGTCGACCGGCCCGGCGATCACGTCCAGGACCCGTGAGTTCATGATGGTCACCTGGGCGAGGATGTCGGCACGGCCGTCCGGTGAGCGGGAATTGCCCCGCGGCGCCCAGGTGTCCCCCACCAGGCCCGAGTCGAGGTCGAGGACGCCCTCATCGATGAGCTCGCGCTCGCCCACGTCGGGGCGGCGGACGATCAGCCGCAGCTCGCCGCCGTCGGACGGCGCGCCACGAACGTGCTCCAGGCCGGCGTCGAGTTCCTCGGGGGTGCGGTGCGTCATGGACGCAGAGCCTATGGCTAACCGCCGTTGACGGACGCGAACAAGGCGTCGATCTCCGCCGACCATTCCCGGCGCCATGAGACCTTGGTGGTGTCGTCGATCCAGGAGGCGTCGATCCCGTTGAGGGCCATCTCCTTGAGGGTGCTGAGACTGAGACCCATCTCGCGGTGCAGGCGCACGTATTCGTTGGCGAGGTCGCACACGAACATGCCCGGATCGTCGGAGTTGACCATCAGCTTCAGTCCGGCCGCGTCCATCTGCCTGATGGCGTGGTCCGGGGCGCTCAAATCACGCCAGATGGTGGTGTAGCCGGTGGTCGTCGGGCACACCGTGAACGCGATCTGGCTCTCGGCGCAGCGCGCTACCAGGTCGGGGTCGTCGACCACGTGGTAGCCGTGGTCGATCCGCTCGCAGTCCAGCAACTCGATGGCGGCCCGCACATTGTCGGCCGGGCCGACCTCGCCGGCGTGGGACGTGCGGTGTAGGCCGTGCGCTGCGGCGGCCCGGTAGGCGTCGACGTAGTCCTCCGACGGGAACCCGATCTCGTTGAAGTCGAGGCCGACGCCGATGATCTGGGGATGGGGGTGGGCGGCCACCATCTCCACGAACTCCACCGCCCGGGCGGGGCCCAGCTCCCGGTTGATGGCCGGGATCAGGTTGCTCTCCAGCCCCCGGTCGGCCTTGATGTCGGCCATGCCGCCGAGCACGCCGGCGAGCATCGTCGGGTACTCGACGCCCATCTCGAAGTGCGACTCCGGGCTGAAGAACAGCTCCACGTAGCGGGCCCCGCTGTCGGCGCAGCGCTCCAGGCACTCGTAGGTCACCAGCCGGAAGTCGGTCTCCTCCTGGACCGACCGGCACACCAGCGAGTAGATGAGCAGGAAGTCGGCCAGGCTGTCGTACTGGTACAGGTCGGCGACCTCGTCATGCGGCGGCAGCTCCAGGCTGTGCTTCGCCGCCAGGGACGCGAACGTGGCCGCGTTTACGGCCCCCTCCAGGTGCAGATGCAGTTCGGCTTTGGGCATCTGCCGCAGTGCAGTCTCAACGTCCATCGCATGCTCCCCGCTGCCGGTGGCGACCCTGTCCGGGTCGCTCCTGCGGCCGAGCATACGCGGTGAGCCCCGCACGCTTCGGAGCGGGAGTCCGAGCCGCCAGCGGTCAGTTCGCCGACGTTCGCCGGGGTCGTGTCAAAATCTCGGCGCGAAATTGTGTACCTGACACCCATTATCGTCCCGAGATTTCTGGAGCTGAGAGCGCGACGGTCTGTGGACGCCCCCACTAGCTTGAGCCAGTGAGCGCTAGCGAGCCGACCGGGCAGGAGGGTCCCCAGCAGGCGGGTCCGGCTCTGGACAGGCTGCCAGAAGACTGGGACCGAGCCTTGGCGGTGGTGGCCCATCCCGACGACCTCGAGTACGGCGCCTCGGCGGCCGTGGCCTGCTGGACCGCCGCAGGGAAGGACGTCCGCTACGTGCTGGCCACCAGGGGCGAGGCCGGCATCGATTCGATGCCGCCGGAACAGACCGGTCCGCTGCGCACTGCCGAGCAGGTGGCGGCCGGCGCCGCGGTGGGCGTGTCGGTGGTCGAGTTCCTGGACCACCCCGACGGGCTGGTCGTCAACGGGATCGAGCTGCGGCGGGACCTGGCCGCAGCCATCCGCCGTCACCGGCCCGAGGTGATCATCGGGTCGAACTTCCGCGACCGGTGGGGGGACACAGGGCCCTGGAACCACGTCGATCACCGGGAGCTCGGCCGGGCCTTGCCCGACGCGGTTCGGGACGCGGCCAACCGCTGGCTGTTCACCGACGCGGGCGAGCCGTGGAGCGGCGTGCGCTGGATCGCCTTCGCCGGCTCATCGGCCCCCACCCACGCGGTTGACGTCACCGACCACATCGGCGAGGGCGTGGCCTCTCTGGTCTGTCACAGCACCTACATCGACAACCTCGGCGACGGCGCGTTCGATCCGGATGCGTTCCTGCGCGGCAGCTGCCAGCAGGCCGGCGAGACGCTAGGCGTGCGTTACGCGGTCACCTTCGAGCTGATCCCGGTGTGATGGCGCCGGATCGGACGCCGGTCATCGTCGGCGCGTCCATCGCCACACCGCCTGATCCAGATGAGTTAACCGAGCCGATCTCGCTGATGATCGACGCGGCGAGGGCCGCAGCCAATGACAGCGGGGCTGCCGGCATTGCTGCACGGGTCGACCTGGTCGCCGTCGCGGGCGGATTGTGGAGCTTTCGCAATCCTGGGCACTGGATCGCACGAGCCATAGGCGCCGACGCCCGCACGCTGTTGACCACCATCAGCGGGCAGACACCGGTTGCGCTGCTCGCCGACATCGCCGAACGCATCCAGCGGGGCGCTGTCGGCGCGGCGCTGATCGTCGGGGGCGAGTGCACCCGGTCCCGCCGCAGGGCGAGGCGACGCCGCGTCGAAGCCCCCCGGCACGACGACACCGAGCCACCAGCCGACGAGGCGTGGGGATCGCCGCTGGTGATCGGGGATCCGGGGGCGGAGGCTGTGGCCGGCCACATGCCCAGGAACGCTTTCGCGCTGATTGAGAGCGCCATCCGGGCCCGGCGGGGCGAGACGATGGCCGAGAACCGGCGCCGGACCGCTGAGCTCTGTACCGGGTTCGCCGCCGTGGCCGCAGGCGTCGAGCACTCCCCCACCCGGCATGCGATGTCGGCCGAAGAGATCGCCGAGATCTCGCCCGAGAACCGGATGGTGAGCTGGCCCTACACAAAGGCCATGTCGGCCAACAACACCGTCGACCGCGCCGGTGCCCTGCTGGTCTGCTCGCTGGAGGTGGCCCGCGACCACGGCGTGTCGCCTGACCGGATGATCTTCCCGCACCGGGTCTCCATGGCAGACGACACCGATTTCTTGGCCAGCCGGCACGAGTTGGCCGTCCATCCCGGCCTGCAGGCGGCGGCCGACGACATGCTGTCGTTCACCGGGGATTCAGCCGGCATCGGCCACTTCGACCTCTATGCCTGCTTCCCGTCGATGGTCGCACTCGCCCTGGAGGCGCTCGGGATCGACGACGACCGCCCGCTCACCGTGTCGGGAGGCCTGGCCTTCACGGGCGCGCCCACCAACTTCGGCGCAGGCGAGGGCCTGATCGCCATGGTCGACCGTCTGCGCGAGGACGCCCCCGGCGCCACCGGCCTGGTGCACGGAAGCGGCGGCATGGCAGCCAAGCACGCTCTAGGCCTGCTGTCCGCGTCCCCGCCGACAGAGCCGTTCGTCACATCCCGCCAGACCCCGGAACTGCATCCCCGCGACTTGGCCACCCCCGACCGCGACGGCCCGGTCATCATCGACGGCGTGACCGTCGACTACATCCAGGAGCCCCCAACAGCGGTCGCGCTAGTCCGCTTCAACGACGGAAGCCGTGCCTGGGCCACCGCACTCGACCGGCCCACCATCGACACGGTCACGACCACCGAGACGGTCGGCACAGCCGCCGAAGTCCAAGCCGGCCGCCTGATCCTCAGCTGACGGTTGGAGATCCCTACTGGAGTTCGTCGGCTACTGGGAAGACGTTTGACGTCAGACCGCCGTCGACGATGATGTTTTGGCCGGTGGTGTAGGCGCCGTCGGCGGAGGCCAGGTAGGCGTAGGTGCCGGCGATCTCGGTGGGTGAGCCGAGGCGGTTCATGGGGACGATGGGCCAGCTCTCCCGGGCGGCCTGCATGGCCTCCTCGCTGCCCAGCAGCGCCAGCGACATGGGGGTGTCGAGCGGGCCGGGGCTGACGCAGTTCACGGTGATGTTGTGCCCGACCAGCTCGATGGCCATGGTCTTGACGAGGCTGATGATGCCGGCCTTGGACACGCCGTAGTGGGCGTCGCCGGTCGAGGCGGCCACCCCCGAGATCGACGCCGTGTAGAGGATCGTGCCGCCGTTGCCGGCGGCCACCATGGCCCGGGCCGCGGCCTGTCCCAGCACGAACGACGCGGTGAGGTTGATGTCCATGATCCGGTACCACTCGTCGAGCTCCAGCTCCAGGAAGTCGTGGATCGAGTCGGCGCCGGCGTTGCTGACCAGCACGTCGAGGCGGCCGTCGCCCCGCACCGCCTCGTCCACGGCCCGCTGGCAGTCGGGCGGGTTGGCCACGTCGCCGACCACGGTCCGGGGCTCGGCGCCGATGCCGGCCACCTCGGCGGC
Organism: Acidimicrobiaceae bacterium; assembly: GCA_009835735.1. GTDB lineage: Bacteria > Actinomycetota > Acidimicrobiia > Acidimicrobiales > Aldehydirespiratoraceae > Aldehydirespirator. Next base: position 27,909 of record VXWX01000058.1, on the reverse strand, counting down.
GACCTCGGCGATGCGCGAGGCGTCCTTGTCGAACAGCGTGACCCGGTCGGCACCCTCCGAAGCGAAGCGGTGGGCGGTGGCCCGCCCGACGCCGCTGGCTCCCCCGCTGATCAGCGCGGACACCCCTTCGAGTCGTTTCACGCCTGCGCTCCTTCCACGTCGGCGCCTACCCGGCCGCCCGGCGACGGCTCTTGAGGTCGTGGAGGGTCTCGGCCAGGCGGGCCAGGCCCTCCAGGATGGTCTCGGGGGCGGCGGCGAAGCTCACCCGCACGAACCCCTCCCCGCCCTGGCCGAACGCCAGCCCGGGCACGACCACCACCCGGTGCTGCTCCACCAGATGGGTGGCGAACGCCCACGAGTCGAGGCCGCTGTCGCGGATGTCGATCATGAGGAAGAACGAGCCGCCCGGCTCGACGTAGCGGATGCCTTCGGCGTCGAGCAGCGCGGTGGCCTTCTGGCAGCGCTCGGCGTAGGCGGAGACCATCTCGCCCACGCAGTCCTGGGGGCCTTGCAGCGCCACGGTGGCGCCGTGCATGGAGATGGTGGCCGCGCTGGACACGACCGGCTCCTGCAGCAGCGACAGCTCGCTCACGAAGTCGGCCGGCCCGACGGCGTAGCCGATGCGCCAGCCGGTCATGGCGTAGGTCTTGGAGAACGAGTAGATGGTGAGCAGCTGGTCGGACTGCACCCGTGACGCCACCGAGAACGGCTCGGTACCGAACACCACCTCGTCGTAGGCCTCGTCGCTGATGACGGCGACGCCGCGGCCGGCGGCCAGCTCGGCCACCGCGGTGAGGTCGTCGGGGTCGAACACCACGCCGGTGGGGTTGCCGGGCGAGTTCAGCACGAGCGCGCTGGTCGCCGGGGTGATGGCGGCCTCGACGGCGGCGGGGTCGAGCCGCCAGCCGGTGGAGGCGTCGACGGCGTAGGGGACGGCCCGGGCGCCGAGGACGTGGACCTGGGCGGCGTAGTTGGACCATCCGGGGTCGGGCAGCAGCACGTCGCTGCCGGGTTCGACGGCGAGGGTGAGGCTGGTGAACAGCGCCCCGCAGGCGCCGGTGGTGACGCAGACCTGGTCGGGGCTGGCGGTGACGCCGTTGACCCGTGCGAGCTTGCCGGCGATGGCCTCGCGCAGCTCCGGGAGGCCTTCGCCGGGGGCGTACCCGGTGGATCCTGCGGTTGATCGTGCGGCGGCGCCGTCGATGATGTGCTGGGGCGTGGTGAAGTTGGGGTCGCCGCCCTCGAGCCGGATGGGGTCGTCGAGGGTGGCCGCGAGGTCGGCCATGCGCCGGATGCCCGAGTGGGGCGTGTCCAGCAGGTGGGGGCGTACCCGCATCAGTCGCCGTCGGTGTCGAACATGCCCGGGCCGGTGTCGGGCGGTTCGATGACCACGTGCTCGTGGGTCAGCCAGAACTGGCCGTCGGTGCGGGCGTAGTTGGGGACGTCCTCCCAGGCCTTGGCGGCGAGCGGGTGCTCGTTGGCGCTGGCGTGGTGATCGCGGCTCGGGTACCACAGCTCGATGAACGCGTCGACGGTGCGCTCCACCGGCATGCTCACCGTGTCGCGGACCCGGGACACGACATAGCCGGAGCTGCCCGGGATCGACGAGGAGATGGGGGCGTGCACCGTCTTCCAGTAGTCGAAGAACCCCTCGGTGGTGAAGTCCTCCCGCTTGGCGGCCGTCCCGAACAGGTTGAGCCGGGAGTGCGCCCCCGAAACCCTGCGATCAACCGGCGCCAGAAACACGATCTCCTCCACGAGCCAACTCGACACCTTCGCGTCCACCGAGTCGGTCAGGCGAGCAAGAACCGCCCCCGCATCGGCGGAGTCGTCGATCCACGCCTGCACCACAGCGACGGTCTCCGCAGGACCGGTCAGCGACTCGTTCAGACTGCTAACCGTCAAGCCGACCAGCTCAGCGGCCTCTCCGGAACGTTCAACCAGCCGCCCAACGGCATCGTCCCGCTCGCCCGCCGTAACAGCGTGATCGGCGTCCAGCAGGACCACGTACTTCTGCACAGCCATTCGTCCTCCCCCTGGTCAACCAGATGACACTGCCAGGCCCTCTCGCCGACAATAGACCTACGAAGTGCTGGCGGCCCACGCCAGTAAGGTCGCGACCTCCATTCTCCGACTCCGTCCAAGCCGTACAGCCACCTCCAGTGAATGCGAAGAAGCACCCCCATCTGGCCGAGTTCGGCAGTCTCTCGGCACCTGCTGCATCTGTGGCTCACACCCGACAACGGGTCGTCCGTCACAACCTCGTTGGAAACTCCGGCTGTGGACAACGCAATCTTGTAGATCTGCGCTGGATCTAGTCGGCCGACGCAACCCACCCGAGCAGACCACGAAACAAGGAGGTGGCTCCCCTTCCGTTCACATGTACGAGGCGTGAGGTCTCGACTGCACGCTCGATCGCACTTGTGGCTGCGTGCTTCGCATGGCTCGTCTGGATCAGGACGACATCTGAACTGCGGACGATTCCATTCAACTCAGGGTTGTTCGAGTGAGCATGAGAGAGCCGCACATCGATATCAGGCCACTGGTTGCGGATCCAACGCGCTGCGTTCTGTGCTGCGGACTCGGACAAGGAGTAGATGCCAACTCGCTTGAAGGTCTTGGTTCGCCGAGCGGTCTCCATGCCCGCTTCATCCGTCAGCGGTGGATCGAAGTCGAGGCCTGCGTCCGAGAACACCTTGCTCAGCACGATCGCTTCGGTGTCTTCGATCCGACCGGACCACGACACGGCCAGGGCGAGTGCCTCAGCGAACAGCGCCTCGCGCGAGCGGACATCGGGGACGGCACTGAACCAATGGACGTCCAAGATGCCGGTCAACCAGTCGACCTCCCTGGGCCCTAACTGGCCGAGTTGATCACGAACAGCGGCTACAACGGTCCTGTACTCCTTGGTTGTGCAGCCGGTAAGAAGGATCTCGCTGAGCAGGTCGAGCGCGGCGCGGTGCTCCGCCCGACCTGGATCGCTGGCAAGCATGATTTCGAAGATTGTGATGGTCAGGGGCACGAACGATGGCCGCAGACCGTCGTTCTTGACGAGCCAACGCACGAGAACTGGAAGTCCATTGCGTACTCGGCCGCGACGATCATCGTCTAGCGCATCAAGCAGTTCGCCAGCGAGCGCATCAGTTGCTTCATCGTCTGCAATCGTGTGGCTTTCCCACGTGGAAGCCCAGTCATCGAGCAGATCCGGACGGTCGGGCCAGTCGCCCTGAAGCCAATCAATCCAGTTGCCAGGAACGCGAGTGCCCTGATTGCGTTCGACCAGTTGGTTATAGAACCCACCCTCAACGGCTTGAGAAAGCAAGGCGTCGCGATCGAATTCCGACAGCCGATCGACAAGGGCTACTGCTCGTGTCGCGGCAACAGCGCCCCCTAGATTGAGCGCGGCGTACATGACAGCGGTCGCGATGCCGCGATCTGGCTCGACGTGCTCGGCAGCATCGAGGGCCATCTCAAACTCTCCACGCCGGTAGTGATCTAGGACCGCGAAGACGCCGTCGGAAGGTTCAGTCTCTTGGGGAAGTCGCTCTGACGCAGATTCGAGGGCAGCCACAACGCCTGCGACCAAGGTGTCCTCAACCCAGTCGGATCGAAGGGACTCGATGACCCCGAGCCGTGGATGTTCCGCGAGGAGTTCGGTCAGGGCGAGGCATCTTGCACCATGGGCAGACCGAATCTGGCTCGGATGCGCCAATAGCCGAGGCCACGCCTGTTCGATGTCCGACGCCATCGACCGCCAGATGTCGATCCCTGACTTCTCGACGATCGGAGAAATGAAGAGGGCATCGGCGGCGCGGGCGAGATGATCGGTTACCGCCGGGGGGCAACTCAAGAGCGAGATGCCTTCAAGCAACGGATCGTTCTTGAGTTCCTCAGGCGTTCCGAGGCGGCCGAGCAGTTCGACCCGGAGGAACCTGCAGTTCGTCGCCGACAACAAGCCACCAGCACGGATTTCCTCTAGTGCATCCGTTGCTGAACTCCGATCTCTGGCCCCAATCGCTTCGTAGAATTGGCGCAGGACTCTTCCTACGGGCCGCGACGCATCAAGAGAGCGCTCTGCGGTGAGCGACCACACATCGATCAATGAACGAACGTTGTCTCGTGCTTCGATCTGCCAGCCAGCACCAACATCACTTCGCAAGAGGATTCCGTTGTCGGCCAGCAACGAGGCCTTCTCGTCAACCGTGTCCTCGGATTTCCCGACAACATATGTCTGGTCGCAAAGGGGAGGACCGAGCCACGACTCCATCTCTTCCGCTAGAAGCCGACTGTCTTGATCGGACCGTGCGATTCCGTACCACCTCGTTGCCTTGTCGACCTTGGCTGGGAGGAGCGTCCGCTTGCCGTCTGCGAGCCGACTCAAGAGAACTCGGATCAGATCGGCAAGTTCCTCTTGAAGCGAGTTGAGGTCTACTTCGTTGGGCGAGGCGTAGAAGTCGCGTACGCGAGGGTCCATGTCACTCACGGCTGGCCCCACCTGTCCTGATACGCAGCCCGAGCCCGTCCGACCGTGTTGCCGTCGTCGGTGAGATGTACCACTTCCTCCAGTCTTCGCAGTCCGTTGTAGGTCAGGTTCATCGAGCCACTCAGTAAGACAGACTCTGAGAGGATCCCCTTCTCGTGCAGTTCAGCAGACATGCTGACGTGCAGGTCCTGCGCACGACCGATCTCTCGAGTTCTTCGCTGGAGTTGGTCCGTGAACGATCGGTTGTGGTCGTTAGGACGGCAGGCCACCACGAGCGATCCTCCCCGAATCAACTGGTGTTCGAGGATCTCGCCGAGTCGAAGCCAGCGTTGCGGGAGGGCAGGAATCAGTCCTGTGAATCGGCCCGCCCGGTTGTCGATGATCGGAACATCTGAGATCCACGGCGTAACGATCCACAGGGGCGTACTGGGCACAAGCACCTCGGAGACAAACAAGCACTGGAGTGCGTCCGCCAGTTCGTGGCGAGACGCGAACGCCGTCGTTCGGAGGCTTCGATCCGTCACTGCTGTGCCTCGCGGAGGTCGACCGTTAGCGTGATCTTCGCGCTCGACCGCTCGACCCCAATCACTCGGGGATGAAACTCCAAGACATGAACTGCAGTCGGCACCGTCAGTAGTTGGTGAAGAGCATCGACCGCTTCCGGCTCGTTGGAACACGTAATCTGCGCAACCCCGCCAAGGCTCAATTGGCTGTCGAGATCAGCCCTCCAGCCAACTGCGCCGAATTGCACAGTGGGGATTGGGGCTCGGGTGATGGGTTCTACGAGCAGGCGTTCGGTGTCGGGCGGCTTGCGGTAGGGGTTGTAGGTCTGGAGGCTTGAAGCACGAAGTTTGCTTCCGCGAGACCAGAGAAGCCCAACGACTTGTCCCACGGTCCATCCGGAGTCCTGATCGAGGTGAGACGTGATCGCGGTCAGAGATCGACGAGTGTCGTCGTGTTGAGCGGCTATGTACGCGAGCACGCGGAGGTCCACCTCGACTCCCAACTCGTCCTCAATCGCGTCCCACCGGCTGAGCAGGTCCCGACACAGTTGCTCAACTAACGCGTCACTGCCTGGCCGGAGGAGTCGGGTCGCGAGTGCGCCAATTGTGGTCTGATCGGCGTCTATCCCGCGTTGGAACATCATCTCTCGAAGTAGCGACCAAGCCGTCGTAGTGGCGCCCAGAGTCGATGCCGCCCGGATTTGGTCAACACCGTTGGCGAAGTATCCGGCATGTCGGTCCCTCAAGAACCGGCGGAGTGCCTGGTCGATGCGTTCGCCATCGCATGGGCCCAGGACGCTCGCCACTACCGTCCAGAATGCTCGCGGATCCTCAGTAATCCGCTCGACCGCCGTCTCGATTACGCCCGTCCCACCAGGTTGATCCTCTGACACCATGATGCGGGCAAACGGTTGATCGTCGTCAGACGACAGCAGTTCGAAGTCCGCGCGCAGATCATCGACGCCGAGGTCGGGGCAAGTTGCCTGAACAGCTCCGATGAACCCCGCCGCGATCGTGGAGGCGTACCGCTCGTGAACCCATGAGAGCGAAGCCAGCGGCAGCGGCCCGCGCAGGCTCGCCAAACACCGTTGGACCGCGGTGACGACCACTCCATCTCGCAAGGCGTTCTCCACGTCGGCCACAAGGCCAGGTTCTTGAACCGGCTGCGTCGGGTCGTCTGGCGGCCCTTCAGCGCCGAATACTGCTCGAGCAGCCTGGACCATCGCTGCTGGCAGTTCTTCATCAGAAAGTTGAGCAAGACCGGACCCGACCTCAACGGACGCCGTCACAACGGCACATAGAGCGAACTGTGCCAACCACTCGCGCAGGAATGAAGATGGCACTCGGTTGGCGAGCGTGGAGTCGGTGAGGACGAGGTGCTCAAAGTAGGTCGTGCGAAGCGCACGATCGAGTCTTGTCCCAGCTTGAGGGACCGGATGCTCGGGTAGCGATACATCGATCCGAATTCCGTCGACTTCCATCGCGAACCCAACCGCGGCGTCTCTGCCTGCGAGACGCACACGATGTTGGGTCGATGAAGACCCGGAGCGGACCTGTCGCTCAACCTCCACAGTCCGTGCAATCCTCCAGACTGTCAGAGGTGCGCGGACGCGGTGCGTCATCACCGCGACTGATTGAACTCTTCCCGCCCATGGACTGCCATACGGAACGTCCAACTCAACTGGCGTCCCGTTGATACGGAAGAACACCTCCCAGTTCCACCTGCCATACGACGAATCCAGGACGTGTGTGCTAGGGCGTGACAACTGGATCGCACGCGGTTGGACTACGGGCTCCTGCAGCCCAGGAGGACGCGTCAACTGCAGAAAGTTGGAGCAGAAGTCCTCAAGGTCAAGGTGCGGCTCGATTGACGCTGGTGGGTTGACCCACATACGCTGGTCCTTACCGCGGATGGCGAATCTGTAGCTGACTTTCCCGGGAGCAAACTCCCTCATTGACTGTGCGATCGGTTCGATGTAAGGCTCGGGCTGGAATTCGCCTCTAGGGGGAGGGTGAATCCGCACCTCAGGCGTTTGTAAAGGAGCGAAGAGCGCATTCGGAACAAAGTCAACCAAGGGATCGCCCCAGGGGAAGTCGTCGGGCAATCTGTCTTGGCCAAGTACGGCTTCAAGCCGACGGATAATCGTCGGCAACACCGTGGTCGCAATCGCACGCGGATGGTCGAAGAGGACCGATCTGGCATCCTCTTCGCTGATTCGGAGCGACCATTGTAGCCCACTACGAAGTCTGTCGATCCCTTCGGCGGTCAACAGGCTCCTAGCGGCGCGTAGTGCTTTATTTGCTGCACGGACTTGGCGATCACTGTCTCGCTGCCACTCCGACTTCAGGACATCCAGTAGTGGCGCCCCACCTGATCGTCGCCTTAGATAGTCGGTCAACCACCACGTTGCCTGCATCTTGAGTATGACCCGATTCCGAATCGGCAGACGGGTGGGTTGAACTCTGGGGTCGAACAGCGTCTCGTAGGCCTGGAATGCAAGCCGGTCCCGCCCATAGTCCGACAGGACCACCGTCGTCCAAGGTCGCATGACCGGATTCCGGCCGGCCCGTCCCCGGCGCTGCAGGAACTGTGCAGCGTCGCGCGGCGCCTTGTGCTGGAGCACTGCGCCGACGTTCGGATCGTCGAACCCCACCTCGAGTGACGCGGTGGCGACAACTATGTCACTGGATCTGTCGACGCCAGAGTCCTGTGACGTTGTTCGGTCGATCACCATGGGAAGAGTCAGCGTGCCCAACTCCTCCGCGGCATCCCAGAGTTGGCCAACATCGTCGCGGGGTCCGTTGTCGCCACCTGAGGCACGAAGGACCGCCAGGCTGCCCTCTGGCTTGCGGTCCACTCCCCCTGGCCTCCAACCTTCTGCGTCTTGAAGTTGCGAGTGGAGCCGGTTGACGATGTCGAGGTTGTCCGTGAAGGCGAACAGGCGATTCCCAAACATTCCGCCACTCGGTACATCGGGTTCGCGATCGAGCATGCGCCGCATCAGCATCGCTGCCTGGATGGTGGTCGATAGAAGGGATGTTTGGGAGGCGGGGTCCCCGCGTAACGCCATGAAGTACTCCCGGCCCAAATCGCGCATCTCTGCATCGCTCGGCGCGACAACAGCGACGCTCCCGGTGTCTGCTCCCACTAGTTCGGAGAAGAACCCTTTCGGATCGGCGAGCGTCGCGGACAGCCCGACTACATGGCTCGGGGCCGCCATCTCCCCACGCCATCGTCGGAGGAGATTCGCGACCTGCGCGCCGTGGGTCCCGGAGTAGGTGTGGATCTCGTCGAGCAACACGAAGTCTGGGGATCTTCTCGAATCCCCGACGAGCAATCGTTGCATCTCTGGCGCGCCGAGCGAGCGGTTCACCATTTCCGTTGTCGTGAATAGGATCTCTGGCGGCCTTGCTTTCAGCGATCGGCGAGTGAACACCAGCGACTCCAACTCGGATCCACATGTGATGCACCGAAGACGGCGGCCCTCCTTCTCACTGTTCGGCCAAAGGAGTTTTCCGGAACATCCATCCCTTGGGCAAGAAACGATGGGTGAAATGAGCCCCTCAGCTGTCGCTGTCCAACCCTTACGCTGATCCTGCCGCGCATCATTCTGATTCTTCGGCGCTTCTTTGTACAGGACGCCCACTTGGAGGTGTCCTACATCACTGGCCTCCAAGTTCGTAACCGACTTCAAGATGGCAGCGAGTTGGTCCCGGAGTAGTTCGATTCGCGGATAGATGGCCACGATGCGAGGGATCCCCGCAGGCGCGGGCACGCTAAGCGCATGGGTCAGGGCAGGAAGGTAGAAGGCCAGCGTCTTGCCCGCTCCAGTGCCGGCCGTAATACACGTACCGCCACGGCTACCAACAGAACCCAGGAGCCTCGCGGTCGCCCTCACCTGAAATTCAGACAACGATTGACCACCAAGTACGGCCTTCAGATTCTCCTCATGGGCGGCCGTCCACGTCTCGCTGAGGTTGGCGCGAAGACGCGCAATCAGTTCACGCTCATCGACCTGTCGGACGGGAACAACTCGTGGGCGAGAAAGAAAGCGCATGTCTGAGACAAGCGTCTTGGCTGAACGCCAGTCGCTCCGAGGGCCATGGAACCACTGCCTCAAGTGCCGAGCCAACCGCACTGTCTCGGCCATGCGCGTCCGAAACTGATTTCCGGCAACACCCCGTTCAAAGACCAGGCCAGATGCGAGAAGGCGCTCCAGAAGATCCTCAGGTTCGTCCTCGGGTCTCACCGACGCCAGCAGGTCGAGGAGTTCCACCTCGCCGTAAGCGCCACTCGTCACACCCCAAGAAAGAAGAGGCAGTTCACGCGCCTCTAACTCGTTGAGTACGTCAACGAGAACGGGATCAGTCACAACTTGCGCACGACTAGATCGTCCACCACCCCGGCTGACTGGAGGTCGGCCAAGAGTTCAGGTGTCACGTCGCGAAGGGGTAGGCCCTCAACAGAAATTGCTCGCTTGAGCGCAGCCCGCACCTCCGACGCCATCTCGGCCCGTCCTGCATCGATAGCCGCTATCGCTGCTTGAAGTTCCCCGACTAGTTCGTTCACTCGTTCCAGACATGCACTCAAGCCCTCAACCTGGAGGTGTGCTTCCAGCGCCGCGCGATCCCTGACGGGATCTGTCTTCCGAACAAGTTGGATCTTCAAGGCGCGGCTTTGCGCTATCGTCCTGTCCGCGGGCGAGCCATGTAGATCCCCCGACTCCACACGGTCCAGCGACTCCTGTGCAACGGCAATATTCTTACTCCAGGAGGACTTGACCCAGCGATCAACGCGCGCGATCTGTGCAGTCAGGACTCCCTCAAGGGCGGCTGCAGACTCATGCTGAAGCGCTTTGGGGCCACTCTTGGCGAGAGCCTCTCGGAGACCCTCGACGGCTTCGAGGATCTCCTTCGCAGCTAGCGGAGTTGCATCCGACTGACCAATCCCGGCGCGGTAGGACTCCACGGCCGTCAGATATTTCGCCGCCGACGCGATGTTGCCCCGCAGGGTGAGTCCACGGGACATCAAGTCATCCCCCACTTGTGCTGCGTTCGCAGCCTCAAGCCGGACTCGGAGTTCAGTCGCAGTCTCGAAGAGTGTCATTCCTCAAGTTCCTTGATCGCCTCTTCAAGCCGACCAATCGCAGCCAGGACACCTGACGAAACGTCCTCAAGAGTTTCGTCCTCTGACACATCGGAACGGCGTTCATCGAGGTCCCTTGCAACGCCGGACATTGCTTCCTCAGCCCTTGCGACAAATCTGCTCGTGGTCGCCACGGTGTCCGGGAGACTACTGGCGACGACTCGAAGCCGTTCGATGAACGGAGGGTCGCTAGACACGAGTTCGGCGGCCTCTAGGAGATACAAGTGCGCGTCCTCCTGCAAAGGGTCGACAAGTGCTCTGAGGTCACGCACGGCATCTAGGTCAGGCAACCGTCCTGCCATGTGGGCGGCCTCAACCAGACCGAGCACGCGCTCCGTCTGCTCAGACCAGGAGCGGCTGCGGTCCACAAGAGATGCAGCCCCAGTAGCCAACAGTTCTAGGGTCTCCCACTCGCCCTCGACAGCCGCCATCACGGACCGCATGAAGCGATCGATTGCTGAGTTAGGTGATTCAAGGCGCCACGACTCTGCGAAGTCCTCGATCTCGGCGAGGAGTTGGTCCGCCCTGACATTTCGGGCCGCGCCGGTTCCGCGCGCCTCGCCGAAGTAGGCCTCGACGACCGGCCGGAGCCGGCGGTAGGTGTCACCAGCGGCCTCGACTGCGGCCCGCCATTCGGGGGACCGGTGGACGCCCACGGCCGAATTGGCTGCTCCAAACAAGGCCGCGAGGTAGTCGTGTGGGTCAGATGCCGCTTCACAGGCACCCGACACGATGGCGCATACGAGCAGTCCACTGACTGCCTGAATCGCGGCCGGTTCGGTCGATTCTTCGAGGCTCGCAACGACACAGAGGGTCCACTGCTCTAGGTATTGCGCCGCTCGGCGGCGATAGTCATCGGCCCACCGGTAGTCGTCAGTCCCCGGGAGTTCCTCAAGGAGGATCAATCCTTGTAGCGCCGTAGCAGTATCCGCGTCTCGTTCGATTACCACGATCGAGTCAACTCGGCTCTGGGTAGTGTCGGATCCAGCGATGTGTATGTGTCGCTCTCGGTCGAACCGCTTCTGATCATCGAAGTCTCTACCGAGGTTGATTGGCAGCGCGCTGAGTTCGAGATTGTGGAGAACTGACTTGTGAACGAGTGTCTTCAACTTGTTCGTTGCGCTCAAGCCCAGAGATTCCTGGCTACCAGACCAGGCATCCAGGTCATCGAAGATCCGGGACCACGGAGAACGGAGTCGCGAAGAGAGCGTGGCTTCGCCCGCATTCGTTCTGGCTCCGCGACGGCCTGCTCCTCCGGCCGACTTGGGCTTGACCTTCGGTCCTGGAGGTTGTGGCGGCGGGACCTTGAGTGCTTCGAGCGCACCAAGTCCGAATGCTGCCAGGATCGCGTCACCCACGACCGTGGACTCCTCTGACCAGTACCGCATCGAATTCACAACTCGAGTGAAGTCAGCCGGCCGCTTCTCCTTGAGTTGAGATTGGATGACCGAATCGAGAGACTCGCTTCGCGCGTCGAAGGGGCCGACCAACTCATCAGAGGGGAAAGCGCCACGTTGAAGATCCGATGACGCGACTATCAGAAAGCGATCCACGAGTTGCCTGACCACGTCTCGTGGATCAAAGCGCTCACTGGACAGTGACGCCACGAATCGGTTCACAGCCGCAGGGTTGTACGGGTAGAGCCCGTATCCTTCTTGGCTGCGTCCGAAGGTCTCGTGACAATGCACCAGATGGTCACAAACGTCGCAGGCATTTGGCACCCATGAATCGCTCTGCCGATTAGGCCACAGGTCTTCAATCTTCGCGGGGTCATGTCGGCATGCGTTGAGGTAGCGCCCGAGAAATGACATGGCCTCGTCATGATCGACACCGTCCGGGCCGTATGAAGCGTCCATGCGATAGGAGTCATCACACCGGGTGCGGACAGTCTCAAGTCCAAGTGCTCTGAAATGCCCCTCCGTTACCGCAAATAGCACCCGCAGTGCGCAGATATCGCCGTCGGGTGACCGCGCTGGCTCCACGATTGCATCGAGGAACTCGCGCTCGACTCCGTGAAGGACGGTCAAATCCTCAATGAAGAGGACCAACTCCTTGCCGGCTGTTAGCAGCTGCTTGCGAACCTCCCGAAGGACTGCGATCAGGTCGACCTGGCTCGAGACGAACACATGCTTGACTGCGGAAGGAAGTGCTTCGTTGATTCGGCTCACAGCCGCCGACCTCAGGTCGGGGATGGCCGCCAACTGCGTCAACAGGTTCTGCGCGCCCTTGCTAGCCTCGCCGATCTCTGCAAACGCCAACGGTAGGTCATCGTCGACAACCCGCATCGCATCGTCGTCTAGTCCATCGCCGTCGGTGCGACCCTGCTTGTTGAGTCTGACGAGACGGGGGATGACGGCCCCCTCGCCTGTGAGACGTCGACGTACCACCGGGTCGCGAAGGATGTCGGGAAGTTCCCGGCGAAGCTTGTCGGCCATCTGCGCTGCCTTGCGGTCGGTGGCGTCCGCCACGGCTGATTCTTCTGCCGTGATCAAGGCAAGTTCGTCAAGAAGCCTCTCCGCCAGTTTCTGATCGCTCTCGGACTGGGCCGGCGCCGCTTGTAGCGCTTCGCGCGCATCATTGATGGCAGGACCCTCAAGGCCTGCAATGACGATACTGATGACATTATGGAGGCTGGTCCGATTCTTTGGCAGGTATCGGCTTTCCCAGTCATCCCGGTCCTTAGTGCGCTGCCACACCCACTTGACGAGGTGAGATTTTCCGGTGCCAGACCCTCCGATGATCGGGACAAGCAAGTAGCCATCAGGCCTGAGGGGACCCTCGAGCACTTGGACGATCTCGGATTCTTCAACCCATGGTCCTTCTCCGCGGTTGCCCAACGGGCTTCGTTGAAGTCTGAGGGGGTGATGTACCGCCTGGAAGTGTCCGGGCTCGAGCGATGCGGCATCGCGGGGTGTGACCGCCCTCACGGCGGTGTCGGTCCAGCACACGAATTGACGCATCTCAGCCAACGCACTCACCCCATGAGACATGCGAGAAAGTCGATCCATCAGCGTGACTGACCTTCGGGGCGTCCGCCAGGTCCTCAAAAACCAGGTGTCCGCTTGCCTCAAGGCGCCGCAACGCGTCAGTTGTAGCGATACTCAGCAACTCGTTGGATTGCGCTGAACGGTTCCAGTTCTCCTCTACGAACCGTCTGTACGCGCCGGACTCCATGACAGGCAGTTGTGCGCCAAGGGCTGCGACGAATGATCGGCCCTCCAGCGTCGATTCGTTTGCGAACATCGCAGGAATCGAGTCGCGAACTGCTGGGGTCGGATCTGGGATCAGACGCCCGGAAGGAGAACGCCACGCAAACCCCAACGAACATGCCCAGCGCTGAAAGGCATTCAAGCGAATGCCGTTGGCGATCGGCCAACCGCTGGCGTCATCGTCGCCACTGCGCCGCAGGCCGAAGTCGGCCTCCTGAAGGGACTTCACCGATGGCTGGTCACCACGACAACCAGTTGGATGCCGCCAGCAGCAACGAGCGTACGGATGACCCGCCTGAGTTTGCGTCGAGACTGCATCGTCGACGGATCGACTCCGACGATCAGTCGCGGACCCCACTTGCCCGACCCTGCTAGTTCAGCGAGGCGGGTCGCGCTCGGTTCAGACGCAACTTCAATTCCCTGCGGGCAGGGCGAGGGCGAAGACCGACGGTCCTGGCCGTTCCGGCGACAGTAAGCGCAACCGCCGCAACTCGGCAAACATGTCGTCCGAAACTCAGGGGGGCTCGTGATCGTGTAGTTCACTCCAACGAGTTCGCCAGTGCACAGACGCCCGGATAGCGCTGTCCTAAGGCTTCCGAGTCCCTGGCGCGCCCGATTGACCATCGTGGCCCGAACGTTTTCGACCTCGTCGCTCCAAAAGCCTGGAGACTGATGGTCACTTCGAAGGACGCGCACTGTAACCCATTCACGGTCGTCGAGAACCGGACCGGCCTGGGTGTGGAACTCGTTGAGGCTAAAGTCCCATACGAGAGCGTCCGCGCGTGCCATTAGGCTGATCGTGAGCAGGTTCCATAGCTTGTTGTAACTGGTGTGCTGACCAAGGTTGCTTGGGACGGCGGTCAAGGGCACCCGAATCCTGTCGCGATCGAGAACCTCGGACGCCTGCACCATGGCGGTCCACCGGTCTTGGGCACGCTCAACTGTCAGTACGCGTAGTGAGGCAATGTCTTCTGCGACATCCTCGTCCGAGGTCGTGGGAAGGACGAGCGAGATCATCGGCCGCCCATCGCGCCCGCCTCGACCAACCTCTTGGTAGTAGCGGTCGAGACTCTCAGGAATACACGCGTGGACGACAGTACGAATGTCTGGAACGTCGATACCAAGTCCAAAGGCTGATGTGGCGAACACGACATCGATAGGGGCGGGGTGCTCCGCGGAGTCACGCAGATCGCGAAGAACAGCCTCTCGGTGGGAGGTCGTCGAGTCTCCGTCCACAATGGCGAAACGAGAGAACCCATGAGATGACGCGAGTTGGGCTAGCCGATTCGGGGTCAGACTTCCCGGACGCGCAGCGCTCTCACCGCGTAGCGTCGTATACACGATCGCCGGTCGTGGAAGATGACGCAGCGACTCGACGAGTCGAGCATTCCTCTCACTTGCGTCAGACGCGGCCGAGGCCCAATAGCTGGGCTCGGGCCGCGCCACCGGAGCGGCGACATGCAGAAAGGGTCCTGGCTGACCGAAGAGGCTTTCAAGGACACGCAAGGTGTCCTCAGTGATGGTAGCGCTCGCAAGCACGGTCCTGAACGGCTTATGGCCGGCAGCGCTTGCCTCGTGAAGCAGGTGAGTGCGCAGGCCGGCCAGCGCGTGGAAATGGGGTCGGAATGCGTCTCCCCAGGAAGCGACAATGTGGGTCTCATCGACGGCCATCAGCCGGAGGCGACCACCCGATGCTGCCGCCGTAAGGGGCCGCGCAAGTGAAGTCACGACAGCCTCCGGGTTCGTGAAGATGATCGGTTGGCTCCCAGATCGAATCCGGCCTACGAAGTCTGACTTCTGCTGGGACGTCAAGCCCCCGTGATAGGCAGTAGACGGAGCCTCCGAATGTTGGCTCGCGTATCGACGCTCCTGGTCGAGGGCCAGCGCAACAGTTGGAACGACCACTACGGAAACGGAACTCCCTATTGGTCCGGTGACCGCAGGTGCGAGTATCGCGAGCGTCTTGCCACCACCCGTAGGCAGGTTCACTACGAGAGTCGAACCCGATCTTGCGACAAGCGCGCTCCGGACGGCAGTCCGCTGCCCAGGCGTCTGGTAGTTCGTGAAGTCTTGTCCAATGAACGGCAAGAACGGATCGCCGCGCACGGATTCATGTCGTCTCACGACACGAAGGTCCGAGACATCGTGGTCAACCGCTGGAACTGCGCTGCACTCCAGCCAACCGGGTCTCCACGGAAGGGCACGAATCCGCGTCACCGACCCACCGCGACGTTGAGCGTCAAATCCATAGTCAGACCACAGAAAGCTCTGCGGGAACGACTGGGAATGCGGTACATCGAGCCAGGCCGACTTTGCAGTGGCATGGGCGTCGACGCCCGCATCAGACCCGCCCGCGCTTCGACGAACATCGTTGCAGCGGAGCACTTGACGAAGCAGCACAGCGGCATCCGCTGATCCGCCGGTTCCATCCCATGCCGACTGCAGCGCTCCGGAGATCCGGTCGGATACCTCTATGTCCTGGTCGGCGGTGAGACGGTTGAGCAGCGACTGAACGTCTTGGACTGTGCGCACATCATTCTCCGATCCGGCCAGGATCGGCCAGAACGATTACTCCGCAGCCAATCACATCAACCACCATTTCCAGTTGGTCGGGAACTGCTAGCGCAAGCGCCTCGAACGCCTGCACTTGTTCGTCAGCTGGCTCCAAATCGGTCTCAGCCCGAGCACGAAGTGCGGCAAGGTGACCGTCGATCGACGATCTGAGAGCAGTCGCCGCGCGGGCGGCTCGTGGCTCGACCGAGTCGCGGCTGTCGAGGATGCGCCTCGCGCCCGTGAGACCCTGGCCGCATACCGCCTCCCAGTCGAGGTGTTCAGTGAGTTCGTCGAACATCTCCGGTCGCCACATGAGGTTCCGGTCCCCCTTTGCATTCTCGTAGGGACGGGTCGCCGACGCACTATCCACCTCCAGACCTTGATCGGACATGTACACAGTCTCTAGCACCGGGGGTACAAACGACTCATGCTGGACCTGCAGCCACGACGCGATTCCCTGCTCACGGGCGATGCGATCCAGTTCGTGTGTCGTCGACCCTCGCACCAGAAAGTCTGTCCGAAGCACTGCCGTAGGTGGCCAGCACCCTCGCACCGGCCGCATGAAGGCGAACGCGAGGCCGCGGTCATCGTCGCGGAGGTAATTCACGATCGCATCCAACAGCCCGTGACCGGGCCTCACGATCGGCGCCTTGCGATCCACGGCCGCCCGGCGCGCCAGCGCCACTTCTGTCCCGAACCACGGAGCCATCGCACGCTCGAGAGCAAAGGGGACTTGAGGACGCGGGCGACCGGCGATCTGAAGGCTGCCCTTGGCAGGACTCCATGTCTTTGCGCCAACACCGGTTAACCAAGCCTTGAGCGCCGCACCGAGCCGTGGGTTGGCGTCCTCGTCTAGAAGACGCTCGTTGAGGCCGCGGTGGAGGCCGCTCACCGAGTCGAGGGAGTCGTGCGCAGCTATTCGCTGTTCCTCAACATGGAGGCGCTCGCGCCGTGACTCGATATCGGAGTCGAACACCCCGGCTCTGCCAGTGATCGCTTGGGCGAGTACTTCGGACTCCAGGTCGGCGAGGACGTACTGCAGCGACGAGACCGACTGGTCGAACACCCCGCAGGAGTCGGCTGCGAACAGGAACCATCCAGATGCGTAGGCCTGATCGCCGTACATGAACACCATCGACTCAACGGGCTGTAACTTGCCGCGGACGAATCTGTCGGCTCGGCCGAGTCGCTGTTCGAGGCGGAACACGTCCCAAGGCAGGTCCAAGTGGATGACCACGTCGGCTGTCTGGAGGTTGATACCCTCCTCGGCGCTGGCATCGCAAACGAGGAGGCGGCAACTCTCGTCACACCGCCACCGGTCGACACTCGCCGCGTTCTCATCCCGTGACCGCGCGTTTAGATGCTCGGCCACTCGGTGTCTACCGAAGGAGCCTGCGACGGCTGAGGACACAGCCTGCGCCACGGCCGGATAAGCGCTTGCCACGACGACCTTCCCGAGCGCCTTGGCTATGGCCATCCTGCCGATCTGAAGTGCGGTCGCATCAAGCACGATTGGAGCGAGGGCCTCCAGTTCTCGTCGCCAGGCTTCACCACTGGACGCGAGCCAGTGTGACACCACTCCGATTGCTCCTTCGGACTCGTCGCGAGCTGTGAACTCCAGGATCGCATGGGGCAGCGAGCCGCAGGCCTGGCCGAGCACACGGAGCGCTTCTATCGCTCGGTCAATCTCGACCTCACCGGACTCGACGAGTTCGGCGACGTGCAGTCGGAAGCCCTCGATCAGGTCGGCACGGAGTTCGTCGCTGTCATCGCTGATTTCAACGGTGAAGGGTCGGCCGCGGCGACGGCCGCGCACGCCGAAACTGGCACTGATCTGTGGGCTTCGACGGGTCCGAAGGAGCCGGTGGTGTAGCCGATAGGTCTCCGAGAGATGCTCTCTGACCCGCACTATCCGGTCTGGACGCTGGCTGTCAGTGCAGTCGAGAGCTTGGCCGATGAGCAGATCGAGCGCCTTGTCGTCCGGGAAGACGGATCGAAGTTGGTCCGCGTATAGCGAGAAGTCGAACTCATCCAAGTCGGGGGTGAGTGAGTGGTGAATGAGTGCGAGTTCGTCGCGCATTTCGACCCGGCGAGTGAACTCCCCGAGATCCTGCGGCTGGTAGTTCTTCGGGTCAAGCAGGTGCAGAAGATCAAGGAAGGCAACCTCGTTTGTGCGGACCGGTGTCGCCGAGAGGAGGAGGACATCTCTCGCTCCGTGCGCCAACTCTGTCATGCGCACCAGCGTCTCCGTCGGTAACGGCCCGGCGCGAGTGAGGTGGTGCGCTTCGTCAACCACGAGAACGCCAACAGGCCCGTCGGGCCATGTTTCCGGTTCCTCGTGGGCACGGATTCGAATCGAGGCCCGCGGGAAGCGATCGACATGGAACTTGCCGATTAACTCTTCGGCCCACTGTTGACGGAGGTGGTCAGGAGTCAGCACGAGCACTTCGCCGGTGGGCCGGTCACGCAATGACTGCCACACGATTGCACCGGCCTCGACGGTCTTGCCGAGGCCTACCTCGTCGGCTAGAAGGTATCGACGCTCGTGGTCGTCCGAGACGCTGCGCACAACAGTGAGTTGGTGGTCGTGGAGTTCAACCGATCCCAGTAGAAGTCCATCGACACCGGCTGCGGCGGCCCGCAGAGCGTGCCACGACGCGAGAAGATCTACTCTTGGCTCGTACACACGCGGGCTGGCTCCACCGAGCGCGGCGAGTATCTCATAGGGATCCTCTATTCGAGGCGCCCATCGGATATCGAACTGGTCGCTCGACAAGATCTCACCCTCGCGGTTCGGCAGGGCCACGACGTATTGCTCATCGCCGGGGCGGTGCTCACCGTCGACTCGCCCGATCCTCCAGCGGTGTCCATCATGGAAGTACACCCGCGAATGAGCCCGGATCTCAGCGACAGCGACCCGCTGCAGGTCTGACTCGCGCTCGACGTAGGGCTCCTTGACCGGACCTCGGAAGTAGCGGATGCGAGCTGTCGCGCCGTCGACGCCTACGAGGCGACCGATGCCCAGTTCTGACTCGCCGACGACGAACCGGCCGAGATCAGATTGACCAACCGACCCAGGCACACCGACGACTCCGCGCACACGCTGACCATCTGGCGCACTACTCCGCCGCATTGAGCAAGATTATTGGCAGTGCCTGTGACAAGGGCCGAGTTGAGCCGTCACTCCAAGAGCTCGCTTACTAACTGTCTCATCGCCTCCATGCTTCTTGCGCCTGCTCAAGCGGACCCTGGGGCTCGCCTCGGGCAAGCCGCCGGTACTCGCGCAGCAAGTGGCTCGTGAGGAGCTTGATGTCCTTGTGGGTGTTTTGGAGTTCGTTCCACCGCCGCTGAGAGTAGGGCCCGAACTGCCAGTGGCCGCCCGTCCATGCACACTCGTCACGCAGGAGTTGAAGTTCCGCCACGTAGTCGGGCTCGTCAGGCAGCACGCCCTGTGCGATGTGTTCGTCGGTGATGGCATCCATGAGGTAGCCCATGCTCGCGATTCCGACTCCGTGCATCAGGCGCGATCGGCGCGGGGCGAGACCCCATGCATCGTCAAAGACCTTCCGAACCGCGCGCCAGAACGGCTTGAGGATCAACAGCATCTCCTCGATGTCACCGCTTCCCGTATCGGGGTCGCGGAAGTAGTAGAGGCAGCCGTCGGTCAGGCTGTTCTCAAGCATGCGGAGGATCGAGTTCCCTCTAACGACACCCTCCGGTGTGGTCGGCGTTTGAATGAGCTGATGGAACGGCGAGTCTTCGTCGAAATTGAGCCGCTCCAGCACAAACGAGGGAAAGCGCTTTCGCATCAGTGCAGGTGGGAGGGGTCCCTCAGTGGAAGGCAGAAGCTCGTAGACCAGGCCCTTCGGAAGCGGTCTCGTTGAGTTGACGAGGATGAACTGAGCGCGTTGCTCGCCCTGGCTTGCCGTGATGAACGCGGTGACGCATAACGGAAAAGCATCAACGTCCGCCTCGCGGACTGCGGCGCACCTCTGCTGGCCGTCAACGATCCAGCCCGGCTTGTCCTCGTCGGGCAGGCCCTCGTCTACGGGAACGACTAGCGTGCCTGGGGTCACGTAGCCGTCGTGTCGGGGGACGGACTCGGTCGGCTCGAAGCGAACTCGAGTGTCGAAAGCAATGACGATCGCGTTCGGGATCATCGGCGAAGTCGTCTCGATGTATGAACGGATCGCGGCAACGTGGGCGAGGACCTCTGGCCTCTGATAGCCCGCAATCTGCCGCTCGTCGCGTCGTACCCGGCTTACCGTCGTGAACTTCGGCAACTCCTTGCCGTCTACAGCAAACGTGTAGAGCAGCCGCTCGCGGCCCTGTCGCACTTCGAGGGCAGGAAACCGTAGTTCGTAAGTCGAAGCTTCGGTCATCGTGCCAACTGGCTCCTTGCATCAGTCCCGTCGAGCTCCCGGCGCAGTCTCGCTGAGAACACGGCGAGATTATGGAATCCACGTCGCCGATTCCGGTCGGCCCCCCGAAAGATGATCACCTCGACGCCGATTTCTCTACAGACCGTGCACCTGCATCGCTTCCATGGCTTGGCTTCGAGCGTGCGCCGGTACTCGGAGGTCCGATCCTTCGTCGTCCCGAGCAGTTCCGCGTACGAGCAGATCGCATCGAGGACACGCTCCAGGCTCTCGTCGCCCCTGTCGTAGCCTCGCAGTCGGCTGAGACAGTCACGTTCGAGCCGTCGAGCTGATCTCTGGTCAACTAGGCCCGCGGTCACCTGCCTACGCAGCCTGGTGTTGCCATCGACTTGAGGGATGCGAATGGCGACAAAGGTGCTGTCGAGCGTGTAGTAGTTGTCCTTCTCGTCCTTGAAGGCTTGGCGAAAGGGAGAGGTGCTGTCAAAGCTCGTCACGCCAAACCCTGCGAAGTCGTGTACATGCGCCGTGCGGGTGATGCCCAGGAGGTGCAATTGCACCGCTGGGTCGAGAGCGACCGAGACCTCCTTCAACGACTTGAGGATGTCGGGGGTCTTCAGCGGCACCATCCCCCCGAGAGCTATCCGGTCATACCCGATCCTCTGCAGTTGCGTCACAGCACTCGCGTAGGACAGCGGGCTCCAACCGTGCGCTACTGCCAATGGCTCGAATCGACATCTTCGTGCCTTGTGCAGTTGAAGGAACTCCGCTGCTAGTTCGATGGTGAGGTTCTGGCGGAACCTCCACTCCTCCGGTACGTCGGCGATGCTCTTCGCGTCCAACTCGGCGTCATAGCCGAAGATCAGATGGTCCATTGCGACGCCGAGGTCTAGCCCGGATCCTTCGTAGAACTCCAGAACCTCTTCGACGGTGTACACCGGTTCGTGCTCGCGCACGTAGGTGAATGCGCCGCAATCACCCATGATCTTGAGACCCTCGCCTCGCTGATCAAGCCGAAAGAACCTCTTGGCGCCTTGTCGGTAGAGACGGTTGCGTTGAGCCTCGGTGTACTTGGCCGTGGTCCCAGGGAGGCCGTCCACGATCGGCTTGGAGATGAGCAGCCCGTCGTAGGGTGGCGGGTCGATGACTTCGTGGGCGTAGCGATCATCTCTCTGGCGTACACGATGGATAGACCTCTGCTCTGTGATGAAGTCGAAGCTCGGATCCACCTGATCCTGGCTGTCGGGAAAGTAGAACTCCATCACGTCTCCCCGACGCTGAAGTAGACGCGGATCAAGAAGTTCGCCAGCAGGCGCTGGTTCCGCGGCGTGTTCTCAAGGTCGTTCCAGTGCAGAGAGAGGTCCTCCCAGTAGCCCTCCGTCCAGCGGCAATGGGGAGCGATCCGCTCCATCGCCTGGAGCGCATGGCCGCGTGCGCTCGTCTCAGTCACATTCAGTGAGCCCATCACTTTGTCCATTAGGCGCCCCATCGCCCGTATGCCAACGCCGTGCATCAGGCGGCTCTCACGGGGCGTTCTGCCCCAGGCTTCAGGGAAGGCATCGCGGACGGCACTCCAGTAGCCAAGGAGAATCTCCCAGATGGGCTCGAAGTCGGTCTCGCCAGTGGCGAGGTTCCTATAGGGGAACAGGCAGCCTGACGGCGTGTTGAGACTCGCGCGCAGCATCTCAACGATACTCGTGTCGGTGATCACTGCTCCCGATCCTCGGGGAGTCGACGCGCGGCGGACAAGCCCTCGTAGCGGCGAGTCCTCCGCAGTGTTGAGGAGGCCACAAAGTTCCGAAGGCACCTGTTTGGCTTCGAGCGTTCGTGGGAGCGGTACCGACACTTCGGGCAGGAGTTCGGTCACGAGGCCGAGGGGCAGAGGCTTCGCGTTGTTGATCCGCAGGAACTGATCTCGTTGCTGGCCGACGGTCTCCGCGACGAAGGCGCTGATCGGAACGGGGAAGTCGCGACGCGACGACCGGGATAGCGCGAGAGCCCTCTGCTGTCCGTCAACAATCCAGGCGGGCTTGCTCGTTCCCGGCTCGGCTATCGGAATCTCCAGCACACCGGCCTTCGCTAGGCCATCGTCGTTGGCCGGTCCCCTACTTCGACGGAACCGGATCGTCCGATTCATCGCGAGGATTAGCGCATTGGGGAACAGAACATTGTCGCCGTCCAAGTACTCGCGGATGCCCTGGACGTGGTCGCGAACCTCCGCGCGCTGGTAGCCGATCAACTCGTCGCCCTTACTCCGGTTGATCCTCGCAATCTCCGCCACCTGGAACACCTCGTCAGCTCGCAGCGTGAACAGGTACAGAGGTCCGGTCTTTGCCTGTTCGATGCAGAGCGCCCGACGGCAAAGAGCCTTCACGTTGACATCTCCCGTGCGTGCTCGAACAGCCGGTCGAACCGGGCCTGCTCGCATGCCTTGCCCCCGTCACGGAAGCACCGAAGCGCGGCCGTCTTGGTCGCGTTCGGGACCTCCGCCAAGTAACCGTGGATCCAATCCAAGATCGCGTCGTCGTGCTGCCGTTGCCGATCGTAAGTGGGAAGCTTGCCGGCACTCGCCGTCAGTGAGGCCACGACACGGCGAGCCTTGTCAGCACTAGGAGATGACGCGCCAAGTTCTGCGAGAACAGCCGTGGCTGCGCGGAGGTTCGTTGAGGACAGCGAGCCGCCGAGTACGAGCCTCAGGCTTCCTGATACAGCTACCCAGGAGTCCTCAAGACCGACCAGAGGCGTCCCTGATGCAAAGACCATCACTCGTTCGGGATCGCCGAGACGCTCGACGAGATTCTTCAAATCGGTTGCCACTGCATCTAGGTAGTCACGGCCAATGCAGACCATCACGAGGGCCTCAGATCCATCCTCCCCCAGTTCAACGAGGCGCTGAGGGCCGTTTCGACGCAGAATCTCCGTACAAGTTAACTCATCCCACCACTGGCGCCGTACGTGACTGGGTGCCGTAGGGTCCGACGATGCGAGCACTGAGTCTGGGTGGCGGGCAGCGAGGGTTGCCCCGTACATGGGTACTGCGTCGCTAATTCCGACGAGACCGAGGCCAGCTGAGACGACGAAGACCCCAGTCCCCCCGGCCGACTCGGCGCGAGACGCCAACTTTCTCGCTGTCTGCCAATACTCCCCTGCGTACAGGTTGGCCGCGACGTACTTCTGAGGAGCCGCCGAGACCAGAGCAACCCACTCTGTGACGCGATCCGAAACGGGCGCTCGAGCCACATTCCGCAGCCGTGGATACCCAGGCTCCGACGCACGCTTGCGAGCGGTGCAGGCAAGGATGATGTGGAGTTTCTGCATCTTCTAGCGCTACCAACCGTGTAGTAACTGCGGTACATGAAAACGAGTTCGCCTTAACAACTGTGCTCAGGACGACTCGTCGCACCGTAGCTCGTGGCGGCTTCAAGCGCCAGCACCCTCACTGGAGATGGCGACGGGCGTCCCTCCGAGCGGAGAATAACGACCCTTCGCTGGGCGAGAGAAGCCCCGCCAGTGCACCATCGACGGGCGATGGCGGACGGCGGGGAGGATTGGCCACAAGATAGTCCGGGTCACGCGCAATGCGCTGTTCGATCCTGAGGTGCAGAGAGGCCACCTATCTCACCGTCACGACCCGGGCCTCTGTTACCCAGCGGGCGAGCGTGCTCAGAGCGCCGAGTATCTCAAGCGTCTCGGTTGCCTCGGGCTCGGCGTCCTGGGGATGGTGGACCGCAAGATTCCTGATGCGCTTCACGCAGCCAAGCGCATACTGCCGGGCACCATCGTGTGCATTCTTCCAAGCGGGCGAGTCTCGGGAGCCATAGCCCCGAAAGCGCAATCGTGGCTCGCCCCTGGCTGGGCCTCTCCGGTCGAACGACATCCTGGCCAACTCACCAAGCGACAGTCCCTCGACCCCGAGCAATGATCTCCATTCGGCTTCCAAGAACTGTGTGGCGGTCACGACGGCGGACCGATAGTGGCCGTCAACGAAGAGCGGCTCCGCTCGCTCAGCGATCCAGGGATGGAAGTCGGAGAGACGCACGACTGTCCTGTCCTCTTGATCAGATGTGATCGCTGCTAGAAGTGGCCCCGACACCGCGAGGTCGCCGACGCTGTGCCCGCCGAGCAAACCCGCTCCGGGTGCCGACCGGGATTGAGCCAAGTCTTCGGAGTGTGCGAGTGCGTGCGTGTCGACGGAGTCTGTCTGAGCAACGGGCGGCAGCGGGGTGAAGTGCTTACGCTCAAACCAGAAGCTGGCCTGAAAGCGCTGCAGTCGCTCGCCGATTACTCCGGCGTGCGCATCGGCCGGGATGACGAAGTAGGCACGGGCCGTCCCCCTGCGGTACCACAAGACCTGCGGCTCAGCGTCCAGCCGAAGTTCGCGTGTGAGTCGCGCGGCCCATTCGCGCATCTGGATCGGATGTTTGGCAGTGCGCCCGAGATGGTGATACACGACCACCGTCTGGCCGCTCTCCACGAACGCCTTCACCTCATGTACGTAGGCGTGCTCGGTCGAACTATCCCCTGCCGACCGCGGGGCGAGGCCCTTGTCAGGGTCGAGGAACACGATGTCTCGCCCCCGCACGGCTCGCACGGCTTTCTGAAGCCACCTTTGACGTGGCGACGGGCCTCTAGGGATCGGTTCATTGAAGAAGAGGGTGCCGTCGCCCAAGATCCTGCTGGCTTCGATCGCGCCCAGATTGCGGTCTCTCCCATCGAGCAGTTCCCCAAGAGCGCCAAAGAGCGCCGGGTCGCATTCTCGGAACTTGTGCGGCTGATTCAGGTAAGTGAGCTTCTGGCCGTCAGCGGCGGACCCCACCGCGCCTGCCGGCAAGTACCAAACCACCCCCAAGGTCAAGCGCGGCTCCGCAGCAGGCCATTCGCCACCCAAAGCACGTAGCAGGCCGTACTTCCCGAAGTCGCCGACATCGCCCACGAAGTGATCCTGCACACACTCACCTTTCCAATCGGATCAGACGACACAGTAGGCGTCACAAATCACGGACGCGGGCCGTTGGGGTGCGAAGGTTATGCCCTTAGTAAGTCCAGATCACGCGTCAGTGCCCAAGTAGGTCCCAGACCTTGGAACCTCCCTGCCTGCCGCAACTGTGGAGCGCAGTACGCGCCTGGGCCACTAGGCGTAGCGGATCGCTCTCGCCCTTCGCGAGCGCATCATGCACCAGCCGATCGAGACCCGCTCCGATCAGTGGCGGGGCAGTACGCAGTACTGCAGGCATCGCAACCGAGTCGATCTTGCCAGCATGAAGGACCATGTTGCGCTGGCGGTACAGACGCAGCATGGCCTCCTCCACGTAAGTGCAAACACGAGCCAGCACGGCACCCGGCTCCGCAAGAATGCCGCGGACCCGCTCAAGTGCTGCCTGGTCTGACGGACGGCCGAATTCCAAGGCCGAGCCCTCTTCAATGGCGGTTCCCAAGATGGCGCAACGTTGGAGGTTCGAAGAGGCATGCTTCAACGACTCGGACAACTGGTCATCATGCTCCCCAAGGTAGGCATAGGCGAGAGGAGTGAGTTCAGCGCGCGGAAAGCTGCACGCCACGAGCGCAGCCAAGTCGGCCGCAGCTTGCACACTGGAAGTGCCCGGGCGTGCCAGCACCGCCTCCAATGCAGCCCAGCCGCCAGCAACCGCGGCCCCTGGCGTGCCTGTCTCGAGCGGTGCCACCAGGTCGATAGCTGATTGGAGCCGGCCACCTAGGGCTGGCTCGGCCACCGCGAATAGCGCGTTCTGTCGCTTCAACGAGTGCACGTTGACTTGTCTGCGCGGTCGTGTCAACGAGAACCCCGTGGGTGTACCTGCTACGAACGCCTCAGAATGTGGCTGAAATCGGGGAACTCCCGGCACGCCAACGGCCACCCGAGCGGCCAGGCTCTCAATGAGGTCGCCAGCCTCCTCTACTGCTGACCACCGGTCGTGGGCCTCAACCTCAAGAAGGAGGCCGCCGGTGTGTCGCACCGACGCTTCGGGGGCCTGTTTCGACAGCCACATGGTCACTTGCTCCGGATCGAGCCATTCCGTCGGCATCTGCTGCTCGTGCCGCTCAAGCGCGGCAAAAGGAACGAGGACCTTCCAAGAGCGGGCTGATCGGACTGCTACGGCATGCGCTTCATCAAAGAGGTCCGCAAGAGTCTGCGGCTGTCTCTTCGTCATCAGCCACAAGGCCCACCTGTGCAGATAGTGCGGACTAAACCCCGTGTCCAGAAGGTGCCCGGCGAGCAGTCGCGAGATCGACTCCGCTCCCAGCGCAGCAACATCGTCCGGATTGGCTGCGCCCCAGTTCTTGAGGTAGTCGGTCTCGACTGTCGCTAGGAGAAAGTCAAGCTGATGCTTCAACACCAGGTCTGCAGGATCCTGCTGAAGCCCGGCAAGCGCCGTTTGCAGCGCCGAACGAACTGCCGAAGCGCCAATCCCGAGGTCTGGACCTGCCCTGCGTTCGGCGATTCTCGCAATGTCTTGGACGGCGACCGAGCGAACGTGGCCGCTCGCTAGAAGATCGACAGACTCCAAGAGTTCGCGCAGCACCGTTACGGTGCCTGGGTTCCAGAGTCTCCGTTGCCAGTCCGTGCGCCGTGCGAAATAGTCGAGCAGCCGAGCCGCCACAAGATTTACTACCGAACGCTCGTTCAGTGTTGTAACGTTACGGCTAGGACTCATGTCCACCTTCTACCCGGGGAGAGCCGCCCCTTCGGGGGCCGCTCTCCCCAGTCACGTTCTAGGCATCAATTCCGGCTGGGCGGTTCCCCCAACCCGCAGCACAGCCACGGTAGCGAATGCACTGCTCAATCGGATTGCACTCCGCTGCCATTCGTCGATGAAGATGAGCTCATCGTCCCGTACGAACTGACCGGGACCGGCGCGGCCCCACCATCCGCGCCCCGCGAATGCGACCGAGCTAGAACGAGTCCATGAGTGACGAGAAGATTGAGCGCATGCTGCACGTTGTCCTGCAGAAGCAGGACAAGCTTCAGGAAGGACAATCAAACCTCGCGAGACTTCTCGCTGAGATCCTCGACCACCTAGGAACCGTGGCGCCGCTGGACATCACCGGCGAAGGCTCGCCGCCACCGCCGCCACCCATCGACCCCGAGTTGCTGAAGGGTGCCACTTCCGAGTTGAGAGCACTTGGTCAGGCCAACTTGCAGGCCATCCGGAAGAACCGCAGCGCTGCATAGACCCTCGCCGGTGGGCGCCAACTGCTAACTCCTCGCCTTCCGCCGAGAACCTCAGACGGAGTGGGTTGACCAGTTCCGTCAGTTCAGGGCGATCCGTTCAATGCAGATCATCAGCCATTGACACGATGCTGGCGCTCATGATCAGGCGTTGGCGCCAATGGGCTGGGACGGACTCCACTCCGTAGTGGGCTCCAGCGATCTGGCCGAAGATCGCTCCTGTGGTGTCGGCGTCCTGTCCGAGGTTGACGACCTTGAGGGCTCCCTGCCTGAAGTCCTCCGTGTGGAAGAAGGCCCACAGGACCGCCTCCAGGGTGTCCACCACGTAGCCGGTTCCGCGGATCTCGGGGGGCTGCTTGAGCTTGAACGACCCGGCGGCGATGGCGGCGATCTTCGGGGCGAGCGGGGCCTCGTCCCACAGGCCCTCGACCGGGCTGTAGTGCTCGGACAGCA
>VXWX01000090.1 GCA_009835735.1 Acidimicrobiaceae bacterium | reverse complement strand
CGAAGGGGACCGACATCTTCCGCTCGAAGGGCATCCTGTCGATCGCCGGCTGGGACGAGCGGTATGTGTTCCAGGGCGTCCACATGCTGCTCGAAGGCCAGGCCCTCGGGACTTGGCGCGACGGCGAGAAACGAGGCAACCGTCTGGTGTTCATCGGACGCAACCTCAACCGAGAATCACTGGAGGCCAGCTTCAGATCCTGCCTGGCATGACCGGCACCGGGACAACACCCGCCGCACAATGGCGGGTGGACCTGGACGACTACGTGCATGTCCTCGAGGTCTATTGCGACCGCGGTCAGGCGGTGGCCGGGTCCCTGGGTGGCGACGCCGTCCTGATCGACACCGACGACGGCTCGGCCACCGCGCTGGGACGGCATGAGATGGGAGTGTTGAGTGCTGCCTGGTCATCTGATGGCAGCCGCGTCGCAGTCGGGGGCCAGGACGGATGCACGCGGATCTATGGCCGCACGGGCGCCGCTCAAGGCGCCGTTGCCGCGTCGGCCTGGGCGACGGCACTGGCCTGGTCGCCGACCGCACCCGTGCTTGCGATCGGCGCGGGCCGGCGCCTTCTCATCACCGACCAGGACGGTGCGCTTCTCCACGATTTCGACGATCAACCGTCGACGGTGACGGCGGTCGCCTGGTCGGTCGACGGCACCCGCGTCGGTGCAGCCGCATACGGCGGCATTGGTTGGCACGATGTCGTTGGACGACGGACCGGCCGTCGACGTCGCTTCGAGTGGAAAGGGTCGATGCTGTCGCTGGTGATGTCCCCCGACGGCGCATGGGCCTGCGCCGGCGCCCAGGACGGGATGGTACAGCTGTGGCGGCTCTGGAGTGGTCGAGACCTCTCGATGTCTGGCTACCCGTCCAAGATCGAGCGACTTCGGTTCCGCCACGACAGCCGATGGCTCGCGGTTGCGTGCCTTGACGAGCTCACCGTCTGGGATTTCGGCGGAAAGGGGCCCAGAGGCACCGCGCCGGCAGTTGCCGCCGGTCACGACAACCACATCGAGGATCTCGCTTGGGATCCATCAGGCAGGTCCGTCGTCACGGGGGGAGGAGAGGGCCGCACCATCGTGTGGGCCACCCCGACTCGTGCCGGTCAGGACCTGTCGCCGGTGGTCGAACTTGAGTCCGACGCGGCGACCAGTCGGCTCCGGTGGGTCAGCGAGGACAGCCTCCTGGTCGGGCGAGCCGACGGAAGCCTCGTCAAACTCGTTGGCGGCCTGCAGCCTGTGGTTCAGTGACCGACCCTCTCTCGATAAGCGGGCATGGGAGGACCACCTGGGCAGGTTCGTCCGGCAGGTCATCGGTCAGCAAGTAGCACACAGCCCAGTGCCCCATCGCGTAGTGGGGCAGCGCCATCGTCGTCAGCGGCGGCACGAGTTCGGCGGCGATGAGCCGTTGATCGTCGAATCCGATGAGCGAGAGATCCTCCGGGATCCGGAGACCACGGTCGCGGGCCGTCTGATAGACGCCCATCGCCGTCTGATCGTTGTAGCAGAAGATCGCAGTCGGAGGATCGTCCAGATCAAGGAGCTCGCCGACTGCGGCCCGCCCCCCGCTGGTCGAGGAAACACCGACAGCGACCAAGTCGTCGTCAATCGCAATCGCGTGCGCGTTGAGCGCGTCTCGGTAGCCCTTGAGACGCGCTGGCGGCGCGGCGCTCGGGTAGTCGGTCGTGACGAATCCGACCCGTCGGTGCCCGTATCCGATGAGATGATCTGTTGCGGCGAAAGCCGCACCGTGTTCGTCGGGTACCACGGAGGGCAAGGACTCGTCGGCGACGCGGGCGTCCAGCAGGACGGCGCGGGTCTCCTTCAGCGCCGGAGGCGGCGAGAGCACTCGATGGAACATCGCCGCGAGGACGATCCCGTCCACCTGTCGTTCGAGCAGTTGGTCGATCGCGGCAGACTCCAGTTCGGCGTGCTCGGGATGGTCGACAGCTCCGGTGTTGACAATCAGCAAGAGCCGTCCTGCTTCCCAGGCCGCATCCTGAGCCCCTTTGATCATCTCGTTGGCGAAGGGAGTGGTGGCGACATCGTCGGACACAAACCCGATGGTGTCGGTTCGATCGAGGCGCATCGCTCTGGCCAGGCGATTGGTGCGATACCCGACCTGGCGGATGGCCTCGTGGATGCGCTCCTGGGTGGCGAGCGGGATCCCGCAGTTCTCGGGATCGTTCAGTACGAGTGAGACGGTGCTTTGAGAGACCCCGGCCAACCGGGCGACATCATGCATGGACGGTCGGCGCTGGCGCTTCGACGGCTCCCTGTCCCTATCTGACGCGTTCGGCACAGATTCCGAGGGTACCGGATCGCGCCCAATCTGTGGTACGTATGAGCGTGTGGTGGACGGCGCCGAACCAGCAAGGCCGAGAGCACGAGGACCCTTCAGATGGGGGATTGTGGCAACCGGCAACGTTGCCTCGGACATGGCTGCGGCGCTGGAGGCGGTCCCGGACGCGGAGGTCGTGGCTGTCGGCTCCGGCTCGGCGCGAGCCGCAGAACGATTCGGCGACCGCTTTCGCATCGCGAGGCGCTACCCGCAATACTCCGGGGTCGCGCAGGATCCAGAGGTGGAGATCGCCTACATCGCGACGCCCAATGACGCTCACCTCGCCAACGTGTTGGAGTGCCTTCGCGCCGGCAAACACGTTCTGTGTGAGAAGCCGCTCACGCTTGATGCCGCCCAAGCCACCGAGTGCGTTCACCTAGCCCGTGAGAACGAACTGTTTCTCATGGAGGCGGTTTGGATGCGCTTCTTCCCAGCCTTCCGCCAGCTGCAGGCATGGCTCGCCGATGGTGTGATCGGCGATGTCCGGATGGTCCGGGCGGAAGCGTGCATCAACGTGCCGTTCGATCCGCGCCATCGCGTGTTCGACCCAGCTCGAGGGGGCGGAGCGCTACTCGACCTCGGTGTGTACCCGCTCTCGCTCACCACGTCAGTTCTGGGCTTCCCTGCATCTGTAGAGGGCCGTGCCGGGGTCGGGCCGACCGGTGTCGACGAACTCACCACGATTGTTCTCCAGTACGAGTCCGGCGCCACGGCTCGGCTCACGTGCGGCGTCCGAGACTCAAGGCCGATCGAGGCGGAGGTGGTCGGAACGCGGGGCTCCATCGTGATCCACGATCGCTTCCTCTCCCCAAGCCGGCTCACGGTGCACGAGTTCGGGCGGTCTCCTGAGACCGTCGACTTGCCCTACGAGGGAAACGGCTACGCCCACGAGGTGCACGAGGTTCACGCCTGCCTGCGGGGTGGCCGTACTGAGAGTCAACTGATGCCCCTGGATGAGACGCTCGGCACGATGCGGCTGATGGACGAGATCCGGCGGTCCTGGCGGCTGAACTCGTAAGCGAAGGACCGCCGGGACGGCCGCTGCTGACAGGACCGCTCCTGGAACCGCTTGCAGACCTTATTGGATCGTATTACTATTACATATTAGGACGTGGATCGCCGGTGACTAGTCGCGGTTGATCCCGACGAGAGGGAAGGAGACCAACCCGATGAAGAAGCACCTATGGCTGAAGCTGCTGGGAGTGCTGGCAGTCCTCGCATTCGCGGCGAGCGCATGTGGTGGGGACGACGACGCCGACGGGACCGGTTCTGCGTCGGCAAGCGACTCCGCCGCTGAGCCCGACCCTGAGCCGGCCGCTGAGCCCGACCCTGAGCCCGCGGCTGAGCCCGCCGCCGAGGCAGACGATGCCGCTGCTGAGCCCGCCGGCGAGGCAGTCACCGTGACCATGTGGTGGCATACCGGAACGCCTGAGGAGATGGAGGCCACGGACGCCGCCGTCGCCGCGTTCAACGCGTCCCGGACCGACATCCAGATCGACAAGACCGATATCCCCGGAGGGGCCTATACGGATCAGGTGAATGCCGCCGCACTTGCCGGTGACCTGCCGTGCGTGCTCGATTTCGATGGACCCTTCGTCTACAACTTCGCGTGGTCGGACTACCTGATTCCGATAGACGAGTTCGTGTCCGACGAGATGCGGGCTGACTTCCTCCCGTCGATAATCGATCAAGGCACCTACAACGGCGAGCTCTACAGCCTGGGCCAATTCGACTCCGGCCTCGGCATGTACGCCAACCGCGCCTACCTCGACGCCGCCGGGGTCCGCATCCCGACGTTCGAGGAGCCCTGGACTCTCGAGGAGTTCGAGGCCGGTCTGGCTGCGCTCGCTGAGCTTCCCGAGGTCGAGTTCCCGCTGGACCTGAAGATCAACTACGGCCAAGGGGAGTGGTACACCTACGGTTTCGCGCCGATCCTCCAGTCCTTCGGCGGCGACCTCGTCGACCGCAGCGACTATCAGCGCGCATCGGGAGTCCTCGACGGCCCAGAGTCAGTGGAGGCGATGGAGACGTTCCAGAGCTGGTTCGAGAACGGGTGGGTGGACCCCGCCACCCCGGCCGACGACTCCTTCTATGGATCGAAGACCGCGGCTATCAGCTTCGTGGGTCACTGGATGTGGACGCCCCATTCCGAGGCACTCGGCGACGATCTCCTGGTCCTGCCGATGCCGAACTTCGGGGGCGAGACGGTCACGGGGATGGGTTCCTGGAATTACGGGATCTCCAGCAACTGTGAGGATCCAGCAGCAGCCTTCGAGGTCCTCTCGCACCTCGTCTCCACCGAGGAGATCCTGCGGATGACCGCGGGCAATGGCGCGGTCCCGGCTCGGCTGTCCGCACTGGAGCAGTCCGACCTCTACAGCGCAGACGGTCCGCTGGCGATCTTCGCTCGGCAGCTGTCGGAGGGTCGAGCCGTGCCTCGGCCGATCTTCCCGGGCTACGCCACGGTGACGGAGGTGTTCGCCCAGGCGGTCGCCGACATCATCGCAGGCGCCGACGTCCAGTCGGAGCTGAGCGACGCGGCCGCGACGATCGACCAGGACATCGAGGACAACAGCGGGTATCCGACCGGCTGACCTCCCCCGTTGCCTCGGCGAGCGACGGCCGCCCTCCCTCCCTGCCGTCGCTGGCACACGCGGGTCGGGTCCCCTCCTGACGGGGGGACCCGACCGCAATCCTGATGAGCAACTGTTGGGTAGAACTAGCCGAACCACAGGCAGGGGGAGGACATGGCCACTGCAATCGAGCCTATGTCTCGCGACCGGCTCTCTGATCGACGACGACGGAGGGGACGGGAGCTTCTCCAGGGATGGGGCTTCGCCGCCCCGGCGATCGTGCTGTTGGCGGTGTTCCTTGTGCTCCCGTTCATCCTGGCGATCTACTCGTCGTTCACGGATCAACGCCTGGTTCCGAACCCGAACCTGCCGACCAAGTGGGTCGGCCTGCGGAACTACCGCCGGCTGTTCGAGAACGAGAGCTTCCTGTCCGGTCTTGTCTTCAACGGCATCTTCGTCCTGGTGGTGGTACCGCTGCAGACTGCGTTCGCCCTGGGCCTGGCCGTCCTGGTCAATCAGAAGCTGAAGTTCAGGAACGCGTTCCGGACGATCTACTTCGCTCCGGTGGCAGTCACGATGGTGGTCGTTGCCGTCATGTGGACATCTTTCTTCAATCCGTCCGCGGGTCTGATCAACAGCGTCCTTGACACCGTCTCGTTCGGCTTCCTCACCCCTGAGCGGTTCGGCTTCCTGAACTGGGCCCTAGACCGCAACGGCGCCCGCGCGGCCATCATCATCCTGTCCATCTGGCAGGGCGTGGGATTCCAGATGGTGATCTATCTCGCAGGCCTCCAGTCGATCCCGGACAGCCTGTACGAAGCAGCCCGGATAGACGGCGCGAACCCGTGGCAGCAATTCCGGCACGTCACGATCCCGCAGCTGCGCAACACCACGATCTTCGTGGTGCTGTCAACGACGATTCTGGCATTCGCGCTCTTCGACCAGGTCGAGATCATGACCCAGGGCGGCCCACAGGACGCCACTCAGACCATGATCCTGCGCCTCATCACTTTCGGGTTCCGCCAGGGCCAGGTCGGAATGGGCTCCGCGCTCGGTGTCTTCTACTTCGTCCTCGTGGTCGTCGTCGCCTTCACGCAACGACGGCTGCTCAGGGAAGAGCGGGCGGTGGCGTGATGGCGGTCATGGATGCAGTCAGGCACGTCGAGGAGGGCGTTGAGGTGCCGCGGCCCTCGCGGCGGCTGCGCCTCCGGCGTCCGCTCACCTATTCGGTCATGGTCCTGTTGGCGATCTTCTTCGTCTTCCCGGTCGTCGCGATGGTCGTGCTTTCACTGCAACCGAACGAGACGCAGGTCATCGCCGACCAGGACTCGATCTGGGCGTTCTTCCCTCGTGCCCTGTCTCTGCAGAACTACGAGGACGTCTTCGCTCGCGACGTCGGTCGCGCCGTCTTCAACAGCGCGCTGATCACCATCGTGACCGTGGGCTTGGGCCTCGTGGTCAACAGCATGTGCGCCTACGGCCTTGCCCGGCTCCAGTGGATCGGTCGGAGCGTCGTCATCGGCGCCGTGGTGGCGCTGATGATCGTGCCCTTCCAGTCGGTCTCGGTTCCGCTCCTGCTGATTGTGAATCGGCTCGGGTGGCTCGACACGTATCACGTACAGATCATCCCGTTCGTGGCCAACCCGTTCTTCATCTTCCTCTTCTATCAGGCGTTCATCGGGCTGCCGAAGGAGATCGAGGAGGCAGCCCTCATCGACGGTGCAGGGCGCTGGACCATCTACCGGCGCATCGTCACGCCACTGTCGCGACCCACGTTCGCCACCGTCGGCATCCTTCAGGCGCTGTTCGTCTGGGGCTCGTTCTTCTGGCCGTTGATGGTCACCCGCGGCCCCGACGTGCGCCCGCTGCCCGTGGCCATGCAGGTGCTGTTCTCCGACCCCAACGTGCCGCTGGGTGACGTGTTCGCGTTCGCGGCAGTCATGACCCTTCCGATCCTGGCCCTCTACCTCGGCTTCCAGAAGTGGTTCGTGCAGTCCGTTGCATCCCAAGGTTTGAAGGGGTGAAGGCTCGGGAGGACGTCGACGCCTTCCCCCGGCCCCGGTGGCACCTCACACCGCCATCGGGGTGGATGAACGATCCCAACGGCCCCATCCGTCTCGACGACCGCTATCACCTCTACTACCAGCACAACCCGGACGCGCCGGTCTGGGGAAACCTCCACTGGGGCCACGCGAGCTCCACCGATCTCCTCCATTGGCGCCACGAGCCGATCGCCCTCAGGCCAGACAAGAAGGGCCAGATGTTCACGGGCTCGGTCGTTCACGACACCGACGGCACGGCGGGGTTCGGCGAGGGAGCGCTCGTGGCAGTGTTCACCCAGCATCTCGAAGGGCTCGAACGCCAGAGCTTGGCTTGGAGTCTCGACGGAGGCCAGACATGGACGCCGTACCAGGACAACCCCGTACTCGAGGCGCCGCCCGGCTGTAGGGACTTCCGCGACCCGAAGGTCATCGCCCACGGAGCCGGCTGGCTGATGGTGCTGGCCGTGGGCTCAGAGCTCTGGTGGTACCGGAGCCAGGATCTCCGCGGTTGGGAGTTCGCCACCAAGATGACGCCGCCCGTCCCATCCCCGCAGTCGATCATCGAAGTCCCGGATCTCGTGCGGGTCCCCGTCGAAGGGACCGGGACAGATGTCTGGACGCTCATCTACAGCGTCGAGCCCCCGCGCGGCACGGCGAGCCACCCGCGGCACGTCCATTGGCTCCCGGGCACCCTGTGCGATACCGGCTTTGCCGCGACACCCACCCGAGGCGGGGATGTGGTCGATGCCGGGCCCGTCTACTACGCGTCCCTCACCTGGGATCTCAGCAGCGCCGGAGAGCCAATCGCCATCGGTTGGATGGACGAACGAGTCGCGCCGGACGGCGACGCGCCGCGGCCCTGGTGCGGCCGCCAGTCGATTCCCCGCCGGCTCAGCCTCGTTCAACGAGAAGACTCCCTCGTGCTGCGGCAGCGTCCCGTGCTCCCTGACTGGACTCCGTCCGCCCGTGTGGCCATCAACGCAGGATCAACCGAGTCCGTAGCACTTGCACACGCGACATTCGCCGCGAGGGTGACGGCGGGCGGAGCGGGCGATCGAATTCGAGCTGCCCGCCTGCGACTCGATTCCAAGCCTGCGAACACGAACTCGACCAGTGTCAGCTTGGGACCCACGGCTCTCGAGGTCAGAAGTTCAGACGTCGGGGTGCGGCGCGAGCGTGTGGACGCCGATGCTGGCGACCTCATGCTGATCTCCGACTACGGCTCGCTCGAGGTCTTCGCCGACGCAGGACTCGGAGTCGCCTCGATACTGACACCTGTCGCCGGATCGACCGGACGCATGGAGGTCGAGAACGACGGCCCGGATCCGGTCGTGGTCGAGATCATGTTCGCAACCGACGACGCGGGAGACTGGCAGCCGTGAGCGCCCGCCTCCGCGTTGTCGTCGACCCGCACTTCCGTGCCATGGACGAGATCTTCACTTCGGCTGATCGGGCGACACTGCACGAACTGGTCGATGTCGTCTGGGGTCTCGATCGACCGATGCCACGAGCCGACTTCCTCAGGGAGGTGGCAGACGCTGACGCCGTGGTGTTCGGCAGGTGGCGGTACGGCGCGGAGGCACTGGACGCCACGACTCCTCGGTTGCGCGCGCTGCTGGAGGTCGCCGGTGGCCACGAACACGCCGACCTCGACTACGACAGATGCCTCGACCGCGGCATCGCCGTCGGGTCATGCGCACCGGCCTTCGGGCCCACCGTCTCGGAGATGGCATTGGCCCTCGCATTGAGCTCGATGCGCGGCGTGACCCAGGCAGATCGGCTCATGCGTAGGGGGTCGGAACAGTGGCTCCACGACGGCAACGAGGGCAACACTTCGCTACACGGCGCCTCGGTGGGTTTCGTGGGTTGCGGCCGGATCTCGGTGCACTTGCAGCAACTGCTCGAACCCTTCCGGGTGAAGGTACTCGGCTATGACCCTCCGATCTCAGACGAAGTCCTCCTCTCGCGGGGGATCGTTCCAGCCTCGCTCGAGACGATCATGGCGGACGCACGGGTGGTTTTCGTCCTCGCCGCGCCGACAGCCAGCAACCACGGGCTCATCAGCAGGCGGCTGCTGCGCATCCTCACTCCGGACCAGACCCTGGTGCTTCTCAGCCGAGCTCGTCTCGTCGACTTCGAAGCGCTCGTCGAACTGGTCGCCCAGCGTCGATTTCGAGCTGCCATCGATGTGTACCCCGACGAGCCGCTGGACCCGAGCCATCCAGTTCGAGCCCTCGACTGGGCCGTCCTCGCGCCGCATCTTGCCGGGGCCATGCCTGCAGCACTTCTTGAGATCGGACGCATGGTCGTGGTGGACCTGCAGGCACTTGCGCAGGGCCGCCGGCCGACTGCCATGCAGTATCTGACTCCGGAGAACCGTGCCGGTCTGGTCCAAGAGAGCACCGTTCACCGCAACCTGGGCGGCTCCACGGAGACGCCCGCGACCCCGCGATCTGCGGATCTTGGGTTCACGGAGTTGCAAAAATAAGACTCATTCTCATTATAGTGCTGCGCACCGTTCGCAATATTGAAGGAGCGCAGCCGTGCGACGAGGAACGAGAGTTCAGGGCCATCCCTGCCCGGTCTCCGCCAGATCATTCCGGAACCG
>VXWX01000089.1 GCA_009835735.1 Acidimicrobiaceae bacterium | reverse complement strand
TGGCGATGACGACGATGATCAGGTTGAAGATGTAGGCGGGGATGACGGTGATGGGTCGCAACAGCACCGTGAGCCGGTTGCGGCCCTCGAGCGCGGGGGAGAAGCTCACCGACGTCTGCGAGCGTCCGGCGTCGGCCGGCGAGGTGTCGAAGTCGAAGGGCGGGTACTGGTCGATAAGGAAGTAGGCGTAGGCCCAGACGACTGTGCTGTAGCGCAGATACATGGCTTGAAAGCCGGCGAGGCCGGCGGGCAGCTTGCCGGTCAGCAGGATCACGATCCACGAGATGACCCCCACGACCGAGCTCACCACGGCCAGCACCGACAGCACGACGTAGTGGGGGATCAGCAGCAGCCAGTGAACCAGCGGCCGCCAGTTGGCGATCCGGTCAGGCGTGTTGATCTGAAGCGATGCGGGATAGCTCATACGCGCACCCTAGATCACCCGATCCGGTAGTCCAAGACGCTCCCGCCCGGGGTTCAGAGGGGTTGGGCGAGGGTTGGGCGGTGGGTGTTGAAGAAGGGGCCTTGCTGGGCTTCTAGGGAGGCGGCCACCTGGTAGGGGACTAGGTCGGCTTCGACCGGTCCGACGATCTGCATGCCGATGGGCACCCCGGTGGAGTCGGCCAGGCCTATGGGGACGCTCATCACCGGGAGCCGGCCGAGGATGTTGAACGGGTAGGTCATGCAGAACGTCAGCATGTCGCGCAGCGCGGCGGGGTCGGCGTCGTCGCCCCGTCCGAGGTCGGCGGGGATGTCGTTGCGGGTCAGGGTGGGGCAGACGAGAGCGTCGAAGCCGGCTCCGAACACCTTGTTTCGCAGTTCGAGGTACATGTGGTCGCCGTACTTCCAGCTTTCCCACCACTGCTCCACGGTCACGTCGGGCGAGTCCTCGAACCAGTCCCGGATGTAGGGGGTCAGTTGGTCCCATGCACCGTCGGGGAGCACGCTCATCAACATGCTGCGGCTCAGGAAGTTGAGGTGGGTCACGGCGGTCGATAGGGCCTCGTCGGTCCAGTCGAGTTCGACGGGCTCGGACTCGATCCCGGCCTCGGCCAGGGCAGCGGTCGCGTGGGCGAGGGCCTCAGCCGCCTCCCTGCCGACGTCGAAGTAGCCCAGGTCGGTGCTCACCGCCACCCGCATGCCCCGCCCTGACGGGACGGGTTCGGGGAGTTGGTAGGGCTCCAGGGAGAACATGTCTGTGTCCAGGGGGCCTGAGATGGCGTTCTCGAACAGCGCGGAGTCGTTGACGGTGCGGGCCAGCGGGCCCGACGCGGCGTAGGTCTCGCGGTTCCAGGGCCAGTACTCGGGGACCCGTCCCCACGGCGGCTTGAAGCCCACCAGGCCGTTCAGCGACGAGGGGATGCGGATCGATCCGGCGATGTCGGAGCCGGTGGCCAGGGTCGAGCTGCCGGCGGCCAGGCTCGCCCCGGACCCGCCGGACGAGCCTCCGCAGGTGAGGTCGGGGTTCCAGGGGTTGCGGGTGACGCCGTGCAGGTGCGACCAGGTCACCGCGGCCATCGAGAACTCCGGCGTCGCGGTGCGGGCATGCACGATGGCGCCCGCGTCGATGACCCGTTGAGCGATGGGGTCGGTGTGGGAGGCCACCTGGTCGGCGAACAGCAGCGAGCCCTCGGTGATGCGCTGGCCCTCGATGTGCGGCTCGTCCTTCACCGCCAGCGGGAGCCCTTCCAGCGGGCGGTTCGTGCCCTTCGCGTAGGCGTCGGCCGCGGCGTCGGCGGCGGTCAGCGCCTCCCCGAAGAAGGTGTCGGTGAAGGCGTTGATGGTCGGCTCGACCTCCTCGGCCCGAGCAATGACGGCCTCCATCAACTCGCTGGGCGACAGCTCCCGCCGCCGGAACAACGCCACAGCGTCGGTCGCCGACAGGTAGCAGAGATCGGTCGGGGATGTCATTCGCCGACCCTATGCGGTTTGTCGATCAGTCCCGTCCTAACCTGTGGATCGAGGCCGACACTCAAGACGAATCCGATGCAAGGAGGGCCCGAGGGTGCTTACCAGACGAATGATCCTCACCTGTGCCGTGGGGCTGCTGGTCCTGGTGGGACTGGCGGCGTGCGCAGAGGATGACGTGGCCGGCGTGGGGGAGACCGCGGTGGCGACTATGTGGGGCGTCGACGGCGCGGTGATGGGCACCGTCACCATGGAGCAGGGGCCCCACGGAGTGCTGATCTCAGCCGATGTCAGCGGCCTGACCGAAGGCGGCCACGGGTTCCACATCCACACTGTTGGTTCCTGCTCGCCGGACTTCTCCGCAGCCGGTGGACACTTTGCGCCCGAGGGTCGCGGCCACGGCTTCCTGTACTCCGAGGGAGCCCACGCCGGCGACATTCCGAACATCTATGCCGCCGGCGACGGCACCGCCCGGGCCGACTTCTTCACCGATTGGGTGACTCTGGCCGCTCATGGCACGACATCGGTATTCGATGCCGACGGTTCGGCGATCATCATTCACGCCAAGCCGGACACCTACGGCTCTGAGGCCGGCGCCGGCGACCGCGTGGCCTGCGGAGTGATCACCCGCAACTGACGGAGGCCGCGCCCGTGAGCACTCAGCGAGTCGTGATCGTCGGTGGGGGGTTTGCTGGGCTCAGTGCTGCTTACACGCTGAAGAAGCGGGGGGTCACGCCGCTGGTGCTTGAGGCGCTGGATCGTGCGGGCGGGCGTGGCAAGGGCGAAGTGGTGGACGGGTTCTCGCTGGACATGGGGGCGTTCGTCCTCACTTCGACGTACGACACGGCGTTCGGCCTGTGCGAGGAGTTGGGGCTGCCGCCTGGTGCGGTCGCAGATGAAGTTCGGTCACTTCCGCAATGGGCGGTGGGTGACGACGACGCCGGAGCAGTCGATGTGGAACTTCGTGCGGCACCTGCGCACGGCCATCATCATGGGTTTCGGGTCGCCGGCGGGCATGCGGGCCGGCTCCAAGGTGATGCGGCAGATGCATCGGGAGGAGGATTATCTGAGTTTCGCCAGCGACAGCCCCCTGGCCGAGATCGACGACGACGAGTCCTACGGCGACTACCTGGAGCGGCTCGGTGTGCCGCGGAGCCTGCAGTTGACGCTCGGGGGGCCTCTCAAAATGGTGCTGGGCGATCCGGAGCCCGCAGGGCAGGCACTGATGCGGGCGTACATCGGCGAGACGATGCTGAGCAGCGGCACGGTGTACATGCCCGAGCGCGGCATCGGGTCCTTCAACGCGGCGCTCGCCGCGGCCTGCTCCGATGCGATCCGGGTCTCGACTCCCGTCCGCAGGGTCGTCGTCGCGGACGGGGCGGCGACCGGCGTAGTAACCGACGGCGAGACCATCGAGGCGGACGCGG
Organism: Acidimicrobiaceae bacterium; assembly: GCA_009835735.1. GTDB lineage: Bacteria > Actinomycetota > Acidimicrobiia > Acidimicrobiales > Aldehydirespiratoraceae > Aldehydirespirator. Next base: position 6,284 of record VXWX01000089.1, on the reverse strand, counting down.
TGATCTGCGCCGTACCCGGCACCAAGGTCCCCGATCTCATTCCGGAGCTGCCCGCAGAGACTCGCCGTGCCCTCAGCACCGTCAGCTACTCGACCGGTTGCCGGGTGGTGATCGGGCTCGACCGCCCGCCGCTTCCTGCGGGCTGGCATGGCGCGCTCTTCCCGGAGGACGACGACGCCCCGCTGCTGCTGGACAGGTCCGCCTTCCTGCCGGACTGCGCGCCGGCCGGCCACGGCCTTCTCGACCTGCTCATCGGGCGCGACCGGGCCAGGGAGCTCATCCCGCTCGACGACGAGGAGATCAAGCGCCAGCTCCTGGGCACCGCCCGCCGCCATGCTCCCCTGGGCTCAGCCCTTCCCGGCGACGACGAGGGCCTGTTCTTCCGCGTCTACCGCTGGGAGGAGGCATTGTGCATGGGATCACCCGGGATGCTCGCCGCGATGACGAAGATCCCGCGGCAGCTCGCAGGCAACATCGACAACCTGTTCCTGGCCGGCGACTACATGGGGATCCCGTCGGTCAACGGCGCGCTCTCCAGCGGCCACAAAGCCGCAACCCAAGCCGCCGACCTCCTGTCATCCCGCACCACCTAGGAGCGGCTGGCTACTCGAGCGGAGCGATCTTGTCGGGACTCGTGCCGCGGCGGAGCGAGTCCCATGCGGCGCGCAGTTCCGGTCGGCGCAACTCGCACCATTCCTCGACCATTGCGAGACCGCGTCTCGGAAGCATGCCCCGCAGCACCCGCGACGTCTCTATCTCGATGAGGACTTCGTCGTCGCCGTAGCGGGCATGGAAATGAGCGGGCTGGTGGTCACGTGCGTACATCGTGATCACGATGCCGAAGAAGCGGCTCAGCTCCGGCACTGGCTTCGAGTCAGGCTGCGCCCGTGGTGGCAGTCTCGGCTCGCAGATCCTCGAAGGCCTGGCCGGTCACATCGAGGTAGAGACTGAGCGGGCAGACATCGATCTCAGAGCCGTCTCCCCAGGCCACCGCACCGGATTCCGCGACGATGTGAGCTGAGCGCCAGAAGCCTTCGTCGGACCACTCGGCGAAGATCCCACCCAAGGCGGCACTGTCGGACAAGTCGGCTACGCCCGCGGCGCCGTCATCGAACTTGACCCATATCCGGTAGGGCTCGCGTACCTCGAGTTCGATCACATGCGGTGACACCACGATTCCGATGCTACTCGGGCAGTGACCCAGGTCAGGACGCCTCGGCTTGGGGGGCAAGGCTGACGCGGCGGATCCAGGACGAAACGATTCGGTCATCCGTTGCGCCCGCCGCCGGGCAGGCCCCTGTGGCTCTTGGTTCTCAGACCTGCTGTAGAACTCGCTCACCGGTTTTCATCCTCTGCTGTGGGTCAGCCGACTAAGTTCATTGTTATTGACCAATGATACATGGAAAATCCTGTGCATATACTGCTTTCATGAATCTGCACCCGCCTCGCATGTGGTTGCCGCCCGAGCCGCCCGACCAGGTACAGCGCGATGCGTTCGAAGACGAGGCTCGGGCCATGCGGGAGGAATACGCCGCCGCGAGGCCGGCCCGGCTGGCCGTGCTGGCCACGGGTCCGCCACTTCGTGACATCGATAAGGCCGCCGATTGCAACTGCTCATGCCATCCGTCCCCGGCAAGCTCCAGCCTTCACGAAGGCGGTGCCGAGTGTCCTTGCCAGTTGACCGCAGCCGAACGCGCGGAGCGCTGGGATCGCCTGTTCGAGCACCTCGGGGAGACCGCTGAAGCGTCCGAGGAAGCGGAACGGGAACGTGCGGAGCTGGCTGCGGCTGCCGCAGAACTTGACGTGGACGCCGAATTGCGGTGCCCAGCCTTCCCGTTCGTTGTGGCCGGCATCTGCGACGGGCGCAGCTTCTTTCTGCGCGAGAAGCGCGGCCACTGGCGGGTCGAGGTGGCCGCCGATCCCGACTGCGCCGACCTTTGGGGCACTAGAGGTGCTCTCGGCATCGAGATCGCCGCCGGCAACGCAGTCGATCTCTGTGACGCAGACGGCACGCACTCGCCGGTCGTGGCGTTGCGCCTGGCCGTGCATGCCGTGCGGCTATCCGCTCTCAGGGACATCTGCTCCCACGAGCAGCCTTCAGATGAGAGCGACCGGTTCTGTCGCCGATGCGGCACGCCCCTCGACGAGGCTGAGCAGTGGCACTGGCCCAAACCCCCCGCCGTCTGATCGATCGGGCGGCTGTTGCTGACTGATTGATCCGGTCAGGGCTGTCGTGGGTGCTTGGGAACAGGGCCGATCAACGGTTGCGTATCTGGTGTCCGATGGACGACTTGAGCAGGTTGCGGCCAAGGGTGCCAGTGATGCTGCTGGCAGGCTGCTTGAGCGGGCCGAGCGACGCCTCACAACGGCGTCGGCCGGCCTCGGCGGCGGCGATGTCGAGGGCGCCTTCGTCGCCGCGTATGACGCGTACCGGATGGCCGCGGAGTCGTTGCTGTTGCGTCAGGGCCTTCGCGCCACGGGAGGAGAGGGATCGCACGTCGCTGTCGAGGATGCGGTCTCAGCCCAGTTTGCGAGCGCGATCACGGCGTTTGCGAAGCCGACCTTTGAGGCTTTCCGTCGGATGCGCCACAGTGCCCAGTACTTCGATCCGGACGGTCCCACGATCACCTATGACGATGCGGCGTGGGCCATCTCGACGGCACGGTCGGCGGCGGCAGGCGCTAGGCGTGTCGGCGAGAGCGGGGGCCTGCCTCGGTTCGAGCTGTCCTGAGGTCGATCTCAACCAGCGGGCGTTGGGTGACGGTGGCGTGGAAGTTGCCGGTGCCGGTGCTGATCCAGTCGGCTGGCCGGACGGTGGTTTGAACGGGTCGTCCTAACCGCTGCTCGGCCGCGGCGGCCGCCGCGTACAGCTCGTCGCGGTCGGGCGATCCGAGAACCAGTACGTCGATGTCGCCGACAGGACGGTCCGCTCCGTCGCCGAGGAAATGTGCCGCCCAGGATCCGTAGATGTGAGCGGCGTCGATGTTGTTGATCGGGGCGAGCGCAGCGGCCAGGACTCGGGGCGGGCCGAACGCCTTGACCAGCACGTCTGCCAGTCCGCGGTAGTAGGGGCTGTCGGTGTCGGCCCGCACGAGCCTGGTGTTTCCGATCTTGCGGCTGGTCACGAGGCCTGCTGACTCGGCCCGGTCGATCTCGCGATGCACGGAACTGACGGGGACGGACACCAGAGCGGCGAGATCCGTCAGACTGGCTTCAAGTTCGGGGTCGCCGAGCAGGAGTGCCAGCAACTCGCCTTGCTGCCGCGACCGCAGGATCGGCAGCAGACTCGGCGCCGCTGATCTTTCCATAGTTAGGGAAGTATATTGCGGAATGCGGGATCATAAGCGCCAGCGCTCTGGATTGATGGCGAGCCGGACGGCGGCTAGCGCCTCGGGCGGTCGTGGCCGGTTGGGGGCTGGGGCTAGTCGGGGCGCCAGGCCTCGAGTTCAATGCCTAGGCCGTCGGCTATCCGGTTGGCGTAGGCGTAGTAGCCGACCACCTCGACGATGTCGAGGATGTCGCGGTCGGAGAACCCGGCTGATCGCAGCGCTTCGACATCGGCGTCCTCCATGGCGCCGGGCGTCTTGGTGAGCTTGACCGCGAAGGTCAGCATCGCCGCCCGCTTGGGCGACAGCGGGGCCGTCGTCCAGTCCTGCTCGACCGCGGCGACCAGCTCGTCGTCGTTGATCAGCCGGCGCAGACCGCTCCGGTGGTGGACCACTCAATAGTGGCAGTCGTTGGCGAGGCTCACGACCAGTGCGATCAGCTCGCGTTCGACCTTGCGCAGCGTCGCTGTGCCGGCCATGGCCGACTCGTACAGGGCCAGGTGGGCCTTCATGCCGCGGGGGTTCAGCGAGTGCACGGCCAACACGTTGTCGACCCGGCCGTACTTCGGGTCGACGACCCGCGGATGGATCTCGCCGAGCTCGCCGTCCCATGAGTCGTCGGGAATGATCTCGATGCGCGCCATAGACCTAGCGTCTCACACATCCGGACCCGTCAGGTCGCTTCGAGGGTACGGTCGGTGGTCGTGGACGCACCTCATGAAGCTGTCGAGGCGCTTCGTGGGGTCGTGTCGGCGATGCCGGGTGGCGGTGAGAGCCGGCCCGGGCAATTCGAGATGTGCGAGGCGGTCGCGTCCGCTCTGGACCAGGACCGGCATCTGGTGGTGGCGGCCGGTACCGGCACCGGCAAGTCGATGGCCTACCTCGCGCCGCTGGCAGCGGGCGGGAAGAAGGCTGTCGTGGCCACCGCCACCAAGGCCCTCCAGGACCAGCTCGTGGACAAGGATCTTCCCCTGCTGGCCGAGGCGCTGGGCATGCCGCTCAAGTTCGGCGTGCTGAAGGGCAGGTCGAACTACGTCTGCCGCAAGAAGCTCGCCGACCTGGCCGCGGCGGCCGGCAGCGGGCAGCAGCAGCTGATCGCCGCAGACTCCGCCGCCGAGGCCGGGCGCATCCGCGAGGAGATCAGCCAGCTGGCCGCCTGGGCCGACGTGACCGCCGACGGCGACCGGGCCGGACTCGACTTCGAGCCGTCGGTGCGGGCCTGGGAGGCGGTGAGCGTGTCCGGGCGGGAGTGCCCGGGCGCGGCGAACTGCCCGTCGGGGCCCGAGTGCTTCGCCGAGCAGGCCCGCGACAGGGCTGCTGAGGCGGATGTGCTGGTGGTGAACCACGCCCTCTACTGCCTGCATGTGTTCACCGACGCGGAGATCCTGCCGCCCCACGATGCGGTCGTGCTCGACGAGGCCCACTCCCTCGAGGACATCGCAGCCGGAGCCGCCGGGGTGACGATCACCGGAGGCCGGTTCAGGCACGCGGCCCGGGCGGTGAGGGCCGTGTTGGCGGGCTCGGCGACGGCCGACCGCGTGAGGGAGGCAGGCGACATTCTGCGGGACGCTCTCGAACCCCACCGAGACACGCTCCTGACGTCGCTTCCCGACGACCTGGTCGAGACGGTCGCCCTGTGCCGGGGACGGCTCGGCGCGGCCGGCGCCGAGGTCCGCGAGGCGGAGGGCGACGAGACGCGGCGGAGGATGGCCCGGCGGCTCCTCGACGCCCTCACCGGGGATCTCGCCCGAGCGTCAGAGCCGGACAACGAGGACGCTGTGTGGGTGGAGGGCTCCGGGAGGAATCCGGTCTGGCGGACCGCTCCCGTCGATGTAGGCCCGATGCTGGAGGAGCGGCTGTGGGCGCGCACTCCGGCGGTTCTGACCAGCGCGACCGTCCCCATCAACCTGGCCGACAGGCTCGGGCTGCCCGACGACGGCCACGACAGCCTCGACGTGGGCAGTCCGTTCGACTATCGCAGCCTCGGCCTGCTCTATTGCGCGAAGCATCTGCCCGGCCCCAGGGACCCTGGATGGGCGCAGGCCGTGCAGCAGGAGATCGCCCGGATGGCTGTCGCAGCCGGAGGGCGCACTCTGGCGCTGTTCACCAGCTACGGGGCCATGAGGGGTGCCGCCGAGGCTGTGCGGGAGACGACGGGGCTGCGGATCTACTGCCAGGGCGACCTGCCCAACCGCGAGCTGATCGGCCGGTTCGCCGCGGAGGAGGAGAGCTGCCTGTTCGCCACGATGACCATGTGGCAGGGCGTGGACGTGCCTGGCCGGTCGCTGTCGCTGGTGGTCGTGGACCGCATTCCGTTCCCGCGGCCCGACGAGCCGCTGATGGTCGCCCGTCGCAAGCGGCTCGAGGCGCGCTGGTTCAGCGAGATCGACGTTCCCCGGGCGGCCACGCTGCTGGCCCAGGGCGCGGGGAGGCTCATCCGCTCCGCGCAGGACCGGGGCGTCGTGGCCGTGCTCGACTCGCGGCTGGCGACTGCCCGGTACCGCCAGGACCTCCTCCGGGGCCTCCCGCGACTGCGCCGCACCATCGACCTCGCCGAAGTCGAGGCGTTCCTCTCCGGCATCCGCCACTCCGCCGAAACCCCCCGCCCGTCACGCTGAACCGGGAGCCCCGGGCCTATGTGGGCCTATGCAGGTGGTGGAGCCGGGGTCACGATCTGGATCAGGTTCCCGCAGGTGTCATTGAAGACGGCCATCACAACGGTGCCGACGTCGGTGGGCGGCAGGGTGAACTCGACGCCGGCGGTGCTCAGCCGCTCGTGCTCGGCATGGACGTCGTCGACGGTGAACTGTGCTGTTGGGATCCCGTCGGCGGTGAGGGCGTCGCGGGATGTCCTGGCGGCCGGGTGCGCGGCAGGTTCAAGGAGCAGCTCCGGCCCGTCGGGCTGCTCCGGGGAGACCACGGTGAGCCACGAGTAGTCCCCGACGGGCATGTCGTGGT
>VXWX01000109.1 GCA_009835735.1 Acidimicrobiaceae bacterium | reverse complement strand
TGTTGAAGCGCTCGAACTCGCGCATCTGGGGCGAGACCTCGCAGCTCAGCGACACGGCCGTCGATGGGGCGGCCTCGCGTAGCAGTGCGCGGAATCGGCGCTCATGGTCCGGGTTCCGGTAGCTGTGCATGAACCCGACCGCTACCGAGGTGTAACCGCCGTCCACCAGCTGGGCGGCGACGCCGCGGGCGGCCTGCTCGTCGAACGCCAGCAGCACCTCGCCGCCGGCGCCGATGCGCTCGGGCACCACGTAGCGGTCCTTGCGCTCGATCAGCGGCGCGGGAAGCACGATGTTTAGGTCGTACTGTTCGAAACGGCTCTCGGTGCGGGTCTCGATCACGTCGCGGAACCCGGCCGTGGTCACCAGCGCGGTCTTGGCGCCCCGGCGCTCGATCAGGGCGTTGGTGGCCAGGGTGGTGCCGTGGATGATCTGCGTGATCTTGTCGAGAGTCGTGCCCTCCCGCTCGATGACGGCCGAGATGCCGGCCAGGACCGCCTCCTCAGGCCGCTGGTGGGTGGTCAGCACCTTGATGGAGGCGAACGTGCCGTCGGGCCGTTCGAGGGCGACATCGGTGAACGTCCCGCCGACGTCCACTCCGATCCGCGGGGTGCTCATCGCCGGCTCCGGCTAGAGGTCCTCGACCGCCGGGAAGGTGCTGGGCGGGACGATGTCCACAGTGGCCGAGCGCTGCTGGGCCAGCATTCCGCCGTCCACCCGAAGTGTCTCCCCGGTGATGTACGCCGCCTCGTCTGAGGCCAGGAACAGCGCAGCTCCGGTCATGTCGAGGGGCTCGCCGATCCGGCCGAGGGGCACGTTCTCGCCTCGTAGCGCCCGCTGATCGGCTGTCATGCCGCTGGTGTCTATCGATCCCGGAACCAGGGCGTTGACCCGGACGTTGTAGGGGCCGAGGTCCAGGGCCATGGCCCGGGTGAGGGCCTCTATCCCGCCCTTGGTGGCGTCGTAGGCGGTGAAGGACCGGTGGGCCCGGGTGGCACCGCCCGAGCTCATGTTGACGATGCTGCCCCCGCCGTTGGTGGTCATGATCCGAGCCACCGGCTGCGACACCAGGAAGTGCCCGGTCAGGTTGACGTCGATGATGCGCCGCCACCACTCCTCGGTCGCCTCGAAGAAGTGGAGGGTGGGGCTGACGATCCCAGCGTTGTTGACCAGCACGTCGATGCGGCCGTGCTCGGCCATGATCGCATCGATCATGGCGCCGACCTGCGCGCTGTCGGACACGTCGGCCGGTGCCGCCATCGCGGTGCCGCCGCGGTCGGTGATCGCCTCCGCGGTCCCGGCCGCAGCCCTGCCGTCGATGTCGTTAACCGCCACCGCGGATCCGGCCTCGGCGAAGCGCTCCGCAATGGCCCGACCGATGCCGCGCCCAGCTCCGGTCACCAGAACCACCCTGCCCCTCAACGAGTCGTGCATGGGCTCAATCCTCTCAGGCGCCGCGGTTGAACGCGGCGTGGACGTTCTCGGCCACGGAGTCGGGCAGCCAGCGCAGCGCCTTGAGCTCTCTCAACTCGGCCCGCTGGACCGCCCGTACACCCCCGAGCTCCTTGGTCAGGCGGGCCTTGCGGACCGGCCCGAGGCCTGCGATGCCGTCGAGGGCCGAGCCCGTCATGCGCTTGCCTCGCAACGTGCGGTGGTACTCGATTGCGAAGCGGTGGCTCTCGTCGCGGATGCGTTGAAGCATGTAGAGGGCTTCCGACTGGCGAGGGATCCGCACCGGCCCGGCCTGGTCGGGCAGGAACACCTCCTCGAACTGCTTGGCCAACGCCGCGGCCGGGATCTCGTGTTCAAGGCCGAGCTCCTGCAGGACCCGCACGGCCACGCCAAGCTGGCCCTTGCCTCCGTCCACCAGCAGCAGCTGCGGCGGGTACGAGAATCGGCCATCGCGCTCGGACACCGGCCGGGACCGCTGCTCCAGGTAGCCGGTCAGGCGCCGGGTCAGCACCTCGTGCATGGCTGCGAAGTCATCGTTGCCCGGTACAGAGCGGATCTTGAACCTCCGGTAGTCGGCCTTCTTGGGGAGACCGTCCTCCAGCACCACCATCGAGCCCACGTAGTCCTGCCCGGACAGGTGGCTCATGTCGTAGCACTCGATCCTCAGGGGCGCCTCCTCCAGTCCCAGGTGTTGCTGGAGCTCGTTGAGAGCCCGGGCCCGGCTGTTGTGGTCGGTGCTGCGCTTGAGTCGGTGACGTGCAAACGACTCCTCGGCATTGCGGGTCACGGTGGTCTGGAGCGCCCGCTTGGAACCTCTCTGAGGAACCCGGATCTCCACCCGCGATCCCCGCATCTCGCTCAGCCACTCGGTGTAGAGGCCGGCCTCGGCCGGCATGCCGGGAGCTAGCACGAGTTTGGGCCAGCCCAGCGGGTTGTCGTCGAAGTACAGCCGCTCCAGCGCCCGGCTCACCAGCTCGGCCCGGTCGAGGTCCTCGGCCTTGTCGATCATGAAGCCTCGGCGTCCCATCACCCGGCCCCGGCGCACGAAGAACACCTGCACCGCAGCCTCCAGGGCGTCGTCGACCAGCCCGATCACGTCGAAGTCCTCGTTGCGGGAACCCACCATCTGCTGGGTCTCGACTGCTTTGCGCACCGCGGCCAGGCGGTCCCGCAGCCGGGCGGCTCGCTCGTAGTCCAGGTCGGCGGCCGCGGCCGACATCTCTTCTTCGAGCCGGTGCAGGACCGGATCGCTGTCACCCTCCAGGAACTCCAGCAACTCGGCCACCATCTCGGCGTAGTCGTCGGAGGACACCTCGCCCACGCACGGCCCCGAGCATTTCTCGATGTGGTACAGCAGGCAGGGCTTGCCCAGGCTGGCGTAGCGGCGGAACTTGCCGTCGGTGCAGGTGCGGATCGGGAACGTGCGCAGCAGCAGGTCGAGGGTGTCGCGGATGGCGTAGGCGTGCCCGTAGGGACCGAAGTAGCGGTTGCCCTTGCGGCGCCGGCCCCGCATCACCATGGCCCGGGGCCACTCGTCGACCATCGTCACGCACAGGAACGGGTAGGACTTGTCGTCGGTGTAGCGCACGTTGAACCGGGGCTTGTGGCGCTGGATCAGCGAGAACTCGAGCATCAGGGCCTCGACCTCGTTGGCCACCTGGATCCACTCCACCGACGCGGCTGCGTCCACCATCTGGCGGGTGCGCAGCGGCAGGTGTGAGCCGAAGTAGTTGTTCAGCCTGGACCGCAGGCTCTTGGCCTTGCCGACGTAGATGACCCGGCCGTCGGCGTCGAGGAACTGGTAAGACCCGGGCGCGTCCGGGATGGACCCGGCCGCGGGGCGCTTCAGCACGCCCATGCTCCGACCCCGCTCCAACAAGGAAGCGCGGCGAGAGCGCCGTTCAGCACAGCATTGAGCGCAGGTAGCGGCCGGTGTGGCTCTCGGGCACTTCCGCCACCTGCTCGGGGGTTCCCTCGGCCACGATGCGGCCCCCGCCCGAGCCGCCCTCGGGCCCGAGGTCGATGATCCAGTCGGCCGTCTTGACCACGTCCAGGTTGTGCTCGATCACCACGACCGTGTTGCCCTGGTCCACCAGCCGGCCCAGCACGCCCAGCAGCTTGCGCACATCCTCGAAGTGCAGCCCGGTGGTGGGCTCGTCGAGGATGTACATGGTGTGGCCGGTGGAGCGCTTGGCCAGCTCGCTGGACAGCTTGACCCGCTGGGCCTCGCCGCCCGACAGCGTGGGCGCGGGCTGGCCCAGTCGCACGTAGCCGAGGCCCACGTCGACCAGGGTGCCCATGTGGCGGGCGATGGGCGGCTGGTTGGCGAAGAACTCCAGAGCGTCGGTGCACGGCATGTCGAGCACCTCGGCGATGTTGCGGCCCTTGAAGGTGACCTCGAGGGTGTCGCGGTTGTAGCGCTTGCCCTTGCACACCTCGCAGGGCACGTACACGTCGGGCAGGAAGTGCATCTCGATGCGGATGGTGCCGTCGCCCCGGCAGGCCTCGCAGCGCCCGCCCTTCACGTTGAACGAGAACCGCCCCGGCATGTAGCCCCGCACCCGGGACTCGGCCGTGTTGGCGAACAGCTTGCGCACGTGGTCGAACACCCCGGTGTAGGTGGCCGGGTTGGACCGGGGGGTCCGGCCGATGGGCGACTGGTCGATGCAGATCACCTTGTCGAGGTGGCCGACGCCGTCGAGGCGGGTGTGGCGCCCGGGCGGGGTCTTGGACCGGTAGATGTGCTGCATCAGCGCCCGGTGCAGGATCTCGTTGACCAGCGACGACTTGCCCGAGCCCGACACCCCGGTCACGCACACGAATTGCTGCAGCGGGAAGGCCACGTCGATGTCGGCGAGGTTGTTCTCCCGGGCGCCCCTGACCACCAGCCGTGTGCCGTCGCCGGTGCGGCGCATCTGCGGGACCGCGATGCGGCGCTGGCCCGACAGGTACTGGCCGGTGATCGATTCCTCCAGCTCGAGCAGGCCTTCCAGCGGCCCGGAGTGCACGATGGCCCCGCCGTGCTCGCCTGCGCCCGGCCCTATGTCGACCACATGGTCGGCGACCCGGATGGTCTCCTCGTCATGCTCGACCACCATGACCGTGTTGCCAAGGTCGCGCATGCGCACCAGCGTCTCGATCAGCCGGCGGTTGTCGCGCTGGTGAAGCCCGATCGACGGCTCGTCGAGCACGTACAGCACGCCCACCAGGCCCGAGCCGACCTGGCTGGCCAGCCGGATGCGCTGGGCCTCTCCCCCGGCCAGGGTGGCTGCGCTGCGCGACAGGTTCAGGTAGTCGAGGCCGACATCCAGCAGGAAGCCGAGCCGGGACCGGATCTCCTTGAGTACCTGCTCGGCGATCATGGAGTCGCGGTCGTCGAGGTTCATCTCGGCCAGGGCCTTGGCCGCCTCCGCGATCGACATGGCGCACAGATCGTGGATGGTGCGGCCGTCGACGGTGACGGCCAGCGCCAGCGGGTTGAGCCGGGCGCCGCCGCAGTCCGGGCACGGCACCTGGCGCATGTAGCCCTCGATGTTCTCCCGGGAAGCGTCGCTGTCGGTTTCGTTGTGGCGGCGCATCAGGTGCGGGACGATGCCCTCGTAGCGGGCCTGGTAGACCCGGCGGCGGCCGAAGCGGTTCTGGTAGCGGACCTGCACCCGGCCCTTGACGCCCTTGGCGTACAGCAGCATGTCGTGCTGGCGGGGGGTGAGCTCGCGCCACGGGACGTCGCGGGGGATGCCGTATTCCTCGCATACCGCTTGCAGCAGGCGCGGGTAGTAGCGCGACCTGCTGTCGGACCAGGGCGTGATCGCGCCGCCGGCCAGCGTGGCGTCGGGGTCGGGGACGACGAGCTGGGGATCGACCTCGAACACGGTGCCGAGGCCGTCGCAGTGGGCGCAGGCGCCATAAGGCGAGTTGAACGAGAAGTTGCGGGGGGCGAGCTCCTCGAACGACTTGCCGTCGGAGGGACGGGCCAGGTGCTGGCTGAACACGAGCTTCGGCCCGGAGACGATGTCGATCTCGGCTAGGCCCCCGGCCAGGCGCAGGGCCGTCTCCACCGAGTCGGTGAGGCGCCGCTCGACCCCTTCGCGCAGTATCAGGCGGTCGACCACCACTGCGATGTCGTGCATCTCGTAGCGGGCCAACTCCAGGCCGTCGGCACCGCCGGACAGGCCGGTGGCGCCCGCGAAGTCGGCGAGCTCGATCAGCTCGCCGTCGACTATGGCCCGGGCGAACCCCTGCCCGGCGAGATCGGCCAGCAGCGTGTCGTAGGTGCCCTTGCGGCCCCGCACCACCGGGGCCAGCACCTGGAAGCGGGTGCCGGGCTCCATCTCCAGGATGCGGTCCACGATCTGCTGGGGGGTCTGGCGAATGAGCCGCTCACCGGTCTCGGGATCGTGGGGCACGCCGATGCGGGCGAAGAGAAGGCGCAGGTAGTCGTAGACCTCGGTGATGGTGCCGACGGTGGATCGGGGATTGCGCGACGCGCTCTTCTGATCTATCGAGATCGCCGGGGACAGGCCCTCGATGAAGTCGACGTCGGGCTTGTCCATCTGGCCCAGGAACTGGCGGGCGTAGGCCGACAGCGATTCCACATAACGGCGCTGGCCCTCGGCGTAGATCGTGTCGAAGGCCAGCGAGCTCTTTCCGGAGCCCGACAGGCCGGTGATCACGATCAGCCGGTCCCGGGGAAGGTCCAGGTGAACGTCCTTGAGGTTGTGCTCGCGCGCCCCCGAGATCACCAGCCGCTCAGCCACGCTCAGACTCTACCCGCTGCCCCCGCGAGCATGGCGAACATGTGTTCACAAAGATGCTTGCAATTGCGCAAGCAGGGCGCCGGCCCTGCGCCGGCGGACGGCGCGGTTACCGTAGCCGCCCATGGAAGGACCCTCCGATCAGACGTGGCACAAGACGGCCTGCATCCTGTGCGAATCGAACTGCGGCATCGAGGTGCGCCTCGACGGGAGGCAGTTCGCCCGGATACGGGGCAACAAGGACCACGTCAGCTCCAAGGGCTACACGTGCGAGAAGGCGTTGCGGCTCGACCGCTACCAGAACCATCGCGCCCGTCTCGCGTCGCCGATGCGGCGGCGGCCCGACGGCAGTTACGAGGAGGTGGACTGGGACACCGCCATCGCTGAAGTCGCTGAGCGCCTTGCTGCGGTGAGGGACGCTTACGGGGGCGCCACGATCTTCCGCTACGGCGGCGGGGGTCAGGGCAACCACCTCGGCGGTATGTACGGCGCCTCGGTCGCCAACGCCCTGGGCGGGCAGTACCGGTCCAACGCGATCGCGCAGGAGAAGACCGGCGAGGCGTTCGTCGAGGCCCGCTTGTATCGAGCCCACACCCGAGCCGACTTCGAGCACGCCGAGGTGGCGGTGTTCCTGGGGAAGAACCCGTGGCAGAGCCACGGCTTCCCGGAGGCCCGCCGCATTCTCCGGGCCATCGCCAACGACAGCGACCGGGCCATGATCGTGATCGATCCCCGCCGCACCAAGACGGCGGAGCTGGCCGACCATCATCTGGCTGTGCGCCCCGGGACCGACGCCTTCTGCGTGGCCGCGATCCTGGCGATCATGGTGCGTGACGACCTGATCGACCACGAGTTCCTGGCCGAGCGTGTCGAGGAGATCGAGCCGGTGCTGGACGCAGTCCGCGAAGTGTCGATCAGCGACTTCTCAGAACGCTGCGGGATCGCCGCCTCCGACTTGGAGACGGTCGCCCATCGCATCGGACGGGCTTCGTCGCTGGCGATCTTCGAGGACCTGGGAGTTCAGCAGGGCCCCAACTCCACGCTGGTTTCATACCTGCAGCGGCTGATCTGGATCCTGCGGGGCAGCTTCGCCAAGCCCGGCTCGATACATCCTCACAGCGCCTTCGCGCCCCTGCTTAGCAGCGGCGACATGGGAGGCAGGCGCTCCCGGCCCAAGGCCACGCCGGTGACCGGTGCGCCGATCATCGCCGGCTTGATCCCGTGCAACTCCATCGCCGAGGAGGTTCTCGCCGATCACCCCGACCGCTTCCGAGCGATGATCATCGAGAGCGCCAACCCGGTGCACTCGCTGGCGGACTCGCCCCGGTTCCGCGAGGCGATGGACGCCCTGGAGTTCTCCGTCGTGATCGACGTGGCCATGACCGAGACGGCCCGGCGCGCTGACTACGTGCTCCCGGCCTCCAGCCAGTACGAGAAGCCTGAGGCGGTGTTCTTCAACTTCGAGTTCCCCGACAACGTCTTCTATCTGCGCAAGCCGGTGCTGCCCCCGATGCCGGGGACGCTGTCCGAGCCGGAGATCCACGCCCGCCTGGTGGAGGCGCTGGGCGCCTACACCTCGGACGACCTCACCCCGCTGCGAGCGGCGGCCGAGTCCGGCAGGGCCGAGTTCGCGGCCGCGTTCTTCGCCGCGGTGGAGGCCAAGCCCTCCCTGGCAGGCGTCGGCGCGGCCGTGCTGTACCGCACGCTCGGCCCCACGCTGCCGGAGGGCTGTGCCGAGGGGGCGGCGCTGTGGTTCGTGGCCCAGCGGTGCGCGGGCGCCTACCCGGAAGCGGTGCGACGCGCCGGCATCGAGCCGAACGGCGCTGGATTGGGCGACGCCCTGTTCGACGAAGTCATCGCCAGCGACGACGGGGTCGTGTTCACCAGCCACTTGCATGAGGAAGCCTGGGACTTGCTCGGCTCGGCCGACAACAAGATCCATGCCAACATCCCACAGTTGGTGGAGATGCTGCAGGCCCTGCCCGACGCGCCGGCCGGCCATACCACCGCTGAGTTCCCGCTGGTCCTGTCGGCGGGCGAGCGCCGCTCATCCACCGCGAACACCATCTTCCGCGATCCCGGTTGGCGCAAGGCCGATCAAGAGGGCGCGCTGGCGATGAGTTCAGCCGACGCGGCCGCGCACGGATTGGTCGACGGCGACCGCGTACGGCTGCTCACGGCGGCCGGGTCCGCGGAGCCGACAGTGCGTGTCGACGACGCCATGCAGCCCGGCCATATCAGCCTTCCCAACGGTTTGGGCCTCGACTACCCCGACGAGGACGGCGAGCACTTCCGCTCCGGAGTCTCCCCCAACGAGCTCACGTCGCTCGGCTGGCAGGACGAGATCGCGCTCACGCCGTGGCACAAGCATGTCCCCGCCCGCCTCGAGCCGATGACGGGCTAGCCGGCACCAGTTCCGGCAGGTCAGCGCCAGAGGGCGACGGCGATGGTGGCGTTGTCGTCCAAGCCGAGGCCCACGGCCCCGGCCAGGATGTTGTTGGCCACCTCTTCGGCGGACTCGGCACCGGCTCCGCAGGCAGCCCCTATGCCGCCGCCCGTCGAGTCGTCCGAGAACCACTCGACGCCGTGCTCGTAGATGAAGGGCTCCCAAGCGCCGTCGCTGGCCAGGATCACTGCGTCGGGCCGGGTCCCGTCGCCGGACTCCCCGATTATCTCGACCTCCACCGGCCCAGGCTCGGCGCTGGCGGGCGGCATACCCAGGCAGATCTCGATGCTGCCCCCCGGAACTCGGTGCGGGCGGCCGCAGAGGAAGCCGCTGAACCCATCAGCCTGCGCGGTGGCGATGAAGGGCAGGGTGTCGCCCATCCAGCCGATCAGCAGACCGCCCTCGGGCGTCCAGGCGGCAACGCACAGCGTGCTCATCGGGAACATGAACATGGGCAGGTTCTTCTGCCACGTCTCCGGCCCGGTCAGAGCCAGCACCCGCTCGTTGGCCTCTCCAAAGGTGACCGCCATCTCATCGGCGCTGGCGATCCGATGAGGCAGCCCTTCCACCGCGGCCTGAGCGGCCTCATCACCCCTGGTATGCCCGCCCAACCCGTCGGCCACGGCGATAACCCAACTGCCGTCGGATTCTGATATCACCGCCAGCGCCCGGTCCTCGTTCACCCGCCGCGGCCCGATGTCGCTCGCCGTCGCCACGGACGCCTCGGGCTGGGCCTCACGCGAGTCGACTGCCTCAGAGCCAGTCACGCCCCCGATCATGCCACCGCGCGGTTGCTTACGCCCTCATTTCACATCTCGGCCCTAGGTGACCGCGAGGAGCGGTTCGGCTTCGACCTTGGGCACCCTGGACTGGCGACTGGATGTCCCAGCCCGGCGCTGCCGGCTCGGCGGGCTGTGGATCGGCGGCGGGTCGGGGGCACGGGCCGGGCCGTAGCGGACTCGCTCCGGGGGCGCGATGGTGTGCAGGTCGCCGCTGGGCACGACCCGCCAGCCGTGATGGTGGACCTTGTCGTGGCATCCCCAACACAGCAACATCAGGTTGTCGATGTCGGTGGGTCCGCCCTGTGACCTGGGCCGAATGTGATGGGCTTGGCACACCGCGTAGTGCTCGCCGCATCCCGGGCATTCGCCGTAGCGGGCGATGAGCGCATCCATCTGGGCTTTGGTGGGCCGCGGCAGCGCGGGGCCTCGCCACAACGGAACGCCCTTGCTGCTGTAGACGATCCCGACGATCCTGGCGTTGCAGAAGTGCTCCTCGAGCACGCTCGGAGGAATGACTCCCCCGCCGGCGACCTCCGCGAACGCCTTGTCGCCGTCAGGGCTCAAGTGCTGCACGATGGCGACGTCAGCTGAAGATGCTCCCTGGCCGCCCTCGACGGGGCTCGTCGCAGTCAGCGTGTCCAACGCATCGGCGAGACGCTGTGAGAGGCTGCGCTTCTCACCTCCGGGACTCTTGAGGTCGCATCGACGCAGCCTTTCGGCCTCCTGCAAGAATCGCTTGCGCACCTTGGCGCCGGTGACCGGATCCAGTTCGCCTCGTAGATGCACCATGCCGTCATCGCCGTCGCAGATGCTCAGGCGCCGCCGAGCTCGCTGCCGCCGGTACGCGCCCTCGCCACCGTCGTCCTGGCGCTGCCCCACCCACCGGCCAGCCTCCCGGGCGAACTGCTCGGGCGACAGGGAAGCAGCCTTCTCCAGCAGATCACCGTCGCCCTCAACCTGGGCCGCGCTGGTGTTCTCCGAGGCCCGCGCCAGGGTCTTGGCGTTGGCCAGCGAGATCTCCCCCTCCGTCAGGGCATCTCGCACGTCAGGCATCGACTGAAGCTGTTCCACCGTCTTGACCTGCCCGGCCGCATCCCTCCGGGACAGGCCGGCAGCCTGGGCCAGCACCCCGGCCCCGCCATCGCCGTGCCGCTCCCCCGCCGCGACCAGCGCGGCCGCGTCGGCTTGCAACACAGCCACCTGCGCCGCGAACGCTTTCGACTCCCCGAGCACCCGCCGGGCCTCCGAAGTCGATGCGCCCCCGGAGTTGACCAGACGGATCAAGTCCGCCAGACCCTCCCGCACCCGCTGAGCAGCTTCTAAAGCCATGCTCACAGCATGCCATGGGGGTGTGACATTTGTCAAGCATTGTTATATTATTTCATTGCTATATGTTGATAGCTGGCAGGCGCTTGAGGAGGAGGCACTGATGACGGGCACCATTCCCTTCGCTCGCGAGTCGTGGGTCGCGGTCAACTTGTACGCAATGCGCACCGACGGACGCCAGACGCTGACCCTCGACGGTGTGCCGCCGCCGGACTACGACCCGCAGCACACCGTGGACTACCTCGACAAGTACGAGGACGGTCCCCACGAACTCGGGATCGGCGGCACGTTCTACTGCATCAAGACCAACGAGCCCGCGCCACCGGACATGGTCTCAGCGTTGGTCAAGGCGCTCACGGCCAGGGGCCGCGGACGCTGGCTGAGAGTCGTGCGCGAACCCATACGAGAGCACACGCTGCAACTCTGGGACACCGAGGGCCGGCTCCTAGACGACGAGCGCCCAAGATGCACGTGCGGAGGTGGCATCGCCGTGGATCCGGACACAGTGACCTGCTGGAGCGGAGCCGAGATCTTCGAAGCAACTTGATCGCCATCAGCTGGTAAGCGACGAGTGCAGTGGCGTCAGGGCTGCACTCAACTCAGTTGGCGCTCTGGCTGTCATCGTCGGCCTGGCCGGCCGCGGGATTTCCAGCTAGGTCGGCCAGCTCCTCGGCCACGAGCCGCACGATCAGGTCGTCGAGCGACAGCTCCTCGTAGTCGCGCTGGTCGATGTCGCTGGAGGAACCGGTGGCGCGCCCTGCGGCGCCGTAGGTCAGGAACACATAGCGGGCACCGGTGAACTGGGCGAGCTGGCGGAAGACGAACTCGGCCTGGTCGTCGGTGCCGGACGACGACACGGGGAAGATCTTGATGCCCCTCCCGGCGGCCTGAAGCATCGACTCGGTGTAGGGAACCGGCACCTGTCTCAGAACCTGGGGCGGTGCGTCGGCCACAAGGAAGACCAGCTGCACGGTCTCGGCGGCGGAGCGCCACGACGGTTGGGAAAGGGCATCGGCGAGCGCCTCGTCGAGGGCTTCCGGATAGTCGTCGCCGCCGTCGGCCACCACTGCAGCCAGAGCCTCAGCGAAGGCCTCGACATCGGGGGTGAGATCGAACGTGGAAGTCAGGAAGGAATCGAACTCGTCGCGGTAGAGGGTCATACCTAGGCGCACGTCGACATCGCCGGGCAGCCGGTGGATGCGCTGGGCCACCTCATCGATGGTGATCTTCAGCTGGTAGATCTCGTCGTGCATCGAGCCGGTAGCGTCGAGCAGGAATAGAACGTCGAGGGCGATGGTCCCGCTGGCTGCGGTCGGCAGGGTCGTCTCGATGTTGACCCTCTCGCCCCGGGTCGCCTCGGTGCTCACTCCCCCGGCCGTCACGGTGAACGGCCCCGGGGCCGCTTCGTATGCCTCGGGATGAAAGCGGACCGTGCCGTCGGCCGTCGTGCGCAGACTCACCTCCACGCCCTGTCCTGCCACCACGACCTCTGCACCAAGGGCCGGTAAGCCGCCCTCGCCGGTCACGGTGACGACGATGCGCCCTCTCGGATCGAGGTCGCGGATCGGGATTCCGAGGCCGCGGAAGTCGTCCCGGTAGGCGAGATAGTCCTCGAAGCGCTCGTTGTCGTCGATGGACCCGCCGGTGAGCGTCGTCTGCTGCAACGCTGCGTCGGCTTCGTCCGCAGGGGTGGGCTCAGCCAGTTCCGCCTCAACCATTGCTTCTTCAGATGGGCTCTCCTCCGCCATCGGCTCGTACTCGGCGGCTGGGGCGGCCTCCTCGTACTCGGCGGCCGGGCCGGCCTCATCGGACGCACCGCTGTCGTACCAATCGGGTTCCCCTTCGACCCAGCCGTCGTCGGTGCTTAGTGCCCCCTCGACGCCGTCACGGCGTGGCTCCGCCTCTGAAGCTCCCACGGAAGCGACGCTCGCCGGTGCGGCGTCTTCGCCTATGTCGGCACTGCAGGCGCTTGCCAGCATGGCGACGACGGCAAGCAGCGTGATCAAGGGTCGGACGGTGGTGCGCGTGGTCTGCATGGAGTCTTGGACGACGCCAAACCCGCTCGAGTTCCCGGGACATCGAGTTTCTTGAGCGAACTGACGCTCGCACTCCCGATTAGCCGCGGATTTCGGCTAACTCGCGGCGGAGGTCCTTGATCTCGTCGCGCAGTCTTGCTGCGTACTCGAAGCGAAGCTCGGCGGCGGCCTCCCGCATCTCCTCGTCCAGAGTCCGGATCAGGCGATCCAGTTCGGCGTCGGGCAGTTCCCCCAGGTCGGGACCGTCCCGCCGCCGCCGGGCCGCGGCCAGTCCCCCACCCGCCTCTCCCCCGACATCGCCGTCCGGCACCGGCGCGCCGTCGCGGTCCGGTCGGATCATGGCCAGGATGTCGGTGACCGCCTTGCGGATGGTGGTCGGGTCGATCCCATGAACCTCGTTGTGGGCCTCCTGGAGGCCCCTGCGCCGCATCGTCTCGGAGATGGCCCGCCGCATCGAGTCGGTGACCACGTCGGCGTACATGACCACCTGGCCGTCCACGTTGCGGGCCGCCCGCCCGATGGTCTGGATCAGCGAGGTCTCGCTGCGCAGGAAGCCCTCCTTGTCGGCGTCGAGGATGGCCACCAGCGACACCTCGGGCAGGTCCAATCCCTCACGCAGAAGGTTGATCCCCACCAGCACGTCGAACTCCCCCAGCCGCAAGTCCCGCAGGATCTCGATGCGTCGCACGGTGTCCACCTCGCTGTGCAGGTAACGCACCCGCAGCCCGAGCTCCAGCAGGTAGTCGGTGAGGTCCTCGGCCATCTTCTTGGTGAGCGTCGTGACCAGCACCCGCTGGCCCTGCTCGACCCGCTGGCCGATCAACTCGTGCAGATCGTCGATCTGGCCCTTGGTCGGCTTGACCACCACCTCGGGGTCGACCAGGCCCGTCGGTCGCACGATCTGCTCCACCACCTGGTCGGAGACCTGCAGCTCGTAGTCCCCCGGCGTGGCCGACATGAAGATCACCTGGTTGAGCCGGCTCATCACCTCGTCGAAGCGCAGCGGGCGGTTGTCGGCCGCCGACGGCAGCCGGAAGCCGTGGTCGATCAGGGTCTCCTTGCGGCTGCGGTCGCCCTCGTACTGGCCGTGCAGCTGGGGCACGGCCACGTGCGACTCGTCGATCACCATCAGGAAGTCCTCGGGGAAGTAGTCCAGCAGCGTGTACGGCGACTCGCCCGGGCTGCGGCCGTCGATGGGCGCCGAGTAGTTCTCGATGCCGTTGCAGTAGCCGAGCTCGGCCATCATCTCCAGGTCGTAGCTGGTGCGCATCTGCAGCCGCTGGGCCTCAAGCAGCTTGCCCTCGCCCTCGAAGTGGGCCAGGCGCGCGGCCAGCTCCACCTCGATGCGCTCGATGGCGGCCTGCATCCGCTCCGTGGTGGTGGCGTAGTGGGTGGCCGGGAACACGACCAGGTCGTCCAGGGTCTCCAGCCGCTCGCCGGTCACCGGGTCGACCACGGTGATGCGGTCCACCTCGTCTCCGAAGAGCTCGATCCGAACGGCGGTCTCGTCGTAGGCCCGGTGGATCTCGATGGTGTCGCCCCGCACCCGGAACTTGCCCCTGGTCAGGTTCATGTCGTTGCGCTCGTACTGCATGTCCACCAGGCGGCGCAGGATCGACCGCTGGTCGTAGGTGGTTCCCCGGTGCAGCACCAGCAACTGGGTCTCGTACTCCTCGGGGGAGCCAAGCCCGTAGATGGCCGACACCGACGCCACCACGATGGTGTCGCGGCGGGTCAGCAGCGCCGAGGTGGCCGAGTGGCGCAGCCGGTCGATCTCGTCGTTCACCGACGAGTCCTTCTCGATGTAGGTGTCGCTGGCCGGCATGTACGCCTCGGGCTGGTAGTAGTCGTAGTAGCTGACGAAGTACTCCACCCGGTTGTGCGGGAACAGCTCCCGCAGCTCGTTGGCCAGCTGGGCGGCCAGCGACTTGTTGGGGGCCAGCACGAGAGTGGGCCGCTGGGCACGCTCGATGGTCCAGGCGATGGTGGCGCTCTTGCCCGAGCCGGTGATGCCCAGCAGCGTCTGGAAGGGGTGACCGGCCGCCACGCCGGCGGCCAGGGCCTCAATGGCCTTGGGCTGGTCGCCGGCGGGCTCGAACGGGGCCACCACCTCGAAGGCCTTCCGATCGCTGGGCACGGTCACCGGCGGCATCGCCGAGATGGTACCGAAAGCGGCCCGGTACAGGGCTACGGCTCGCAGCCGCGCCCCGTTACCGTTTCGGGCCGTGCTGCCTGTGCTTGGAGAGCTGAGACCGTGGGCGGACCCGACGGTCCTCCAGATGAACCGGCTGGCGATGCACGTCCCGCTGGCAGGATTCCGGCGCCAGCAACTCGACGGCGTCTGGTCGCTCGAGCTGTTCGACAGTCCCGACGACGTACCGGCCGGCGCGCTGACCGGCATCCGGCCGAACGCCGTGCGAGCAGCCGTGCCCGGCAACTGGACCATGCAGGACCTCTCGAACGCCCATGGCGAGGCGTTCGTCGACAAACCCCACTACACCAACGTCCAGATGCCGTTCGACGGCCCGCCGCCACGGCTGCCCGACCGCAACCCGGCCGGGGTCTATCGCCGGACGGTGACGGTGCCTACGGATTGGCAAGACGACCGGACCGTCCTTCATGTGGGCGGTGCCGAGAGCGTCCACGCGGTCTACGTCAACGGCCGGTTTGCGGGATACGGCACCGACAGCCGCCTCCCCAGCGAGTACGAAATCGGCCGTCTGCTGACCCAGGAGGCCAACGATCTGGCCATCGTGGTCGTGCGGTACAGCGCCCACAGCTATATCGAGGACCAGGATCAGTGGTGGATGGCCGGCCTGCATCGATCGGTGTGGATCGAGTCGCGCCCCAGCGTCCATATCGGTGACATCCGCGTGGCGACCGATTTCGATCCGGCCACGGGCGCAGGGACGGTAGCGGCGACGGCCGCGGTTGACTTCGGCGTCGACCCGGCACCGGGCTGGTCGATGCGGTTCGAGCTGCACGACCCCACCGGCCGGCCTTCGGGACCTGCCGTTGAGACCCCCGTGCGCCATCAACCCGACCCGAGGGGCAACGGATCCGAGACGGGCGCGCGATGGGACCTCACCCACGCCGAGGCGTGGAGCGCGGAGACGCCCCGGCTCTACACGCTTGCCGCCGAGTTGGTGGATCCCGGCGGGAGCGTCATCCAGAGCGAGACGCAGCGGGTCGGGCTGCGCCGGATGGAGGTACGCGACCAGCAGCTGCTGGTGAACGGCCAGCCGATCCGGGTCTTCGGGGTGAACCGCCACGACCATCACCCCGATACGGGCAAGGCCGTCACCGTCGAGGACATGCGGGCCGACCTCAAGCTCATGCGTCTCCACAACATCAACGCCGTGCGGACGTCGCACTACCCCAACGACGACGCCTTCTACGCGCTCTGCGACGAGTTGGGCTTCTACGTGGTGGACGAGGCCAACATCGAGGGCCACGCCTATACCGACATCCTCTGCGACGACCCCGCCTACCGGGACGCCTTCGTGGACCGCGGCGCCCGCATGGTCCAGCGGGACCGCAACCATCCGTCGGTGATCGTGTGGAGCCTCGGCAACGAGACCGGCTACGGCGCCAATCACGACGCACTGGCCGCATGGATCCGGGAAGCGGACCCGACCCGGCCGCTGCACTACGAGCCGGCGATCGACCTCCGGGGCTGGGAGGACGGTGGCGAGACCGTCACCGACATTGTGTGCCCCATGTACCCGCGGATCGATGCCATCCGCAGCTACGGCGAGGCCGGCACCGGCCGGAGGCCGCTGATCATGTGCGAGTACAGCCACGCCATGGGCAACAGCAACGGCTCGCTGGCCGACTACTGGGACGTGATCGAGGCGACCCCCGGCCTCCAGGGCGGCTTCCTGTGGGAGTGGAAGGACCAGGCCCTGCGCCAGCTCCTTCCGGACGGCACGGTGAGGCTCGCCTACGGCGGTCAGTTCGGCGATACCCCCCATGACGGCAACTTCGTGGCCGACGGGCTCGTGTCCGCCGACCTGGAGCCCCACCCGGCCATGCGGGAGGTCGCCTGGGTGTACCGGCCGGTCGTGGTCACGCGCAACGGCCGCGACCTGCGGATCGAGAACCGGCGGGCCTTCACGGGTCTCGCCGACCTGCGGGCCGGCTGGGAACTGCTCGTCGACGGCGAGGTCGCCGACCGCGGCGTGCTGGCCGTGCCCGAGATCGCCGGGCACGCATCGGCGATGATCCCCCTCCCGGAGGCCGCCCTCGATCCGGACCCGGACCGCGACGCTCACCTCACCGTCAGGTGGGAGACCATTCACGACAGCTGGTTCGCGCCGGCGGGCCATGTGATGGCCTGGGACCAAGTCGAGCTGGCCCGCGCCGGCAATCCGGCGAGGCGACCCCCCGGCGGCTCGCCGGCCGACCACCTGGTCTCCCCCACTCTCAACCTTTGGCGAGCCCCGACCGACAACGACGGCTTCAAGCTGATGCCCGAACTCTCGGAGCGCCTCGGGGTGGGCGGCCGGGCCCTCCACCGATGGAAGCAGGCCGGCCTCCACAACCGACCTGCTGACGAACTGGTCGCACACCGCGTGCAGGTTGAGCGCGACGATCGCGGCACCACCTACCGGCACACGGTCGAGGTTCCGGAAGAGCTGGCCGACCCACCCCGGATCGGTGTCCGGTTCGAGCTGCCTTCCCGGTTCCGCGGGCTGCGCTGGTACGGGCGGGGCCCCCACGAGAACTACCCGGACCGGAACCGGAGCGCGACGATTGGCGTCTGGCACGGCCCGCCCGACGATCTGCCCTACCTGGTGCCCCAGGAGTTCGGACTGCGCACCGGTTGCCGGTGGTTCGAGATCATCGATCCCGATGGCGGTGAAGCGGTCCGCATCGACGCCCTGCAACCCAGCACGATGAGCTTCTCAGCAACCCACCACCGGGCCTCGGACCTGTTCGAGGCGTCGACCCAGTCCGAAGTCCGGCGCCGCGACGGTCTTGTCGTGTGTCTCGACGCCGCCCACCGGGGCCTGGGCACGGCAAGCTGCGGACCAGGCGTGCTGCCCGAGCACCGGATCGCGTCCGGGCGCCACGAGTTCGCCTACCGGGTGAGCGTCACGCCGGTCTGAGTCGCGGCCTGCCGCTCGGACGTCAGGCGGTGTCGAGGTGGATCAGCGCGGCCGTCTCGGGATGCAGCGGGGGCAGCTGGAGGCCGAGATGGGCCAGCTCATCGCCCCGCAGCACCGCGCCCTTGTCCCACCATGGCGGTGACGAGTGGGTCGGGCCGCTGCGCTCGCCCGGAAGAGGCACCCGCTCGACCCGGTACCGTCGGCCGGGATCCAGTCCCGGAACCAGCAGGGGCGGAGGGGTCAGGCTTGGCACCGGCGCAATTACCGCGAAGCTGATCAGCGCCTCCGAGAGGTCGGGCCCGTACACCCCGTGCGCCGCGTACGCGGGCTCGGTGTCGAACCGCACCACGTCGCCGCTGTGCAGCAGGGGCCTGAACCGCTTGTGCACTGAGATGGCCTCGGCGAGGTCGTCCAGGTCCGCGTCGGAGAGTTCGAGCAGGTCGCACTCGACGCCAAAGTGCCCGAAGAGCGAGGTGGCGGCTCGGAAGGCGAGATCGTGGCGCCGGCCGGTGGTGTGGGAGCGCTCCGGCCCGATGTGGGTTCCCATCATCTCGGGCGGGATCAGCATCGACGCGCCCCGCTGGATCGCCTGACGCTCGAGAGGGTCGGTGCAGTCGCTGGTCCACACCCGCTCGGTGCGGCGGAGGATCTCGTGGTCGACCCGGGCCCCGCCGGAGGAGCAGCTCTCGATCTCCACTCCGGGATGCCGCTGGCGCAGCGTGTCCATGAGCCGGTACACGGCCACCGTCTGGGCGTGGGTGCCGGCCCTGCCGCCGGCCCCGCCCGCCCCGATGTGGTCTCGGTTCATGTCCCACTTCAGGAAGGTGATGTCGTGTTCGGCGAGCAGTCCGTCGAGTTGGCCCAGAACGTGGTCGAACGCCTCGGGGCGGGCCAGGTCGAGCACGAGCTGGTTGCGGGCCAGCACGGGCTCGTAGCCGTCGTTGGCCAGCGCCCACTCGGGATGGGCCCGGTAGAGGTCGCTGTCGGGGTTGACCATCCCCGGCTCGACCCAGATGCCGAAGGCCATTCCCAGACCGGTGACGTGAGCGATCAGGGGATCGAGGCCTTCCGGGTGGGCGTCGGCTGACACCGTCCAGTCGCCGAGGCCCGATGTGTCGTCGCGGCGGGAACCGAACCAGCCGTCGTCGAGCACGAAGCGCTCGATCCCGATCCGGGCGGCCCGCTCGGCTAGCGCCAGCAGCCGGTCGAGGCCGTGGTCGAAGTAGGTCGCCTCCCAGGTGTTGAAAACGACCGGCCGCGGCGACCGCGGGTGCTCGTGTCGGGCCCGCAGCCTGCGATGGAATTTCTGGGTGGCTGCGGTCAGCCCCGTCTCGCTGTGGACCGCGAGTACCTCGGGGCTGCGGTACGACTCTCCGGGCGCGAGGGTGATCTCGCCGGGATGGAGGAGTTCGCCTAGTTGCAGGTACCGCCGCCCGTCGGGCAGTCGCTCGGCCAGGAGAGCATGGTTGCCGGTCCAGGCGAGATGAGCGCCCCACACTGCGCCGGTGTTCTCTCCGAAGCCGGCGGCACCGGCGAACAGCAGAGGCGGATGCTCGTGGGATGTGCGACCCCGCCGGTTCTCGACGGTGTGCGCGCCCCCGGGCCAGGAAGTCCGCCGCACCTGGAACTCGCGGCCCCAGCGTCCGCCCAGTGTGACTAGCTCGGAGGCCCGAGCCGGGACCGGAAGCGTGATGCTCAGGCCACCGAGCCGGTAGGGCTTATCCGGGCTCAGGTTGGTGACCTCGACCCGTACCGACAGGGCATGGTCGAGGCTGATCGTCGTGGTCAGGGCGAGACCGGCGATGTCGTCCAGCGCCTCCACCGTGAGCCGCCCCCCGTCGAGCGCATGCCGGGCGGGCCGGAACCGGGGCGCCCAGTCGCGTCCGTCGGGCCGGGAGCCGAGCAGCCCGGGCCGTCCCGGGAAGCCGGACCCGTGCTCGGGCACGACCGAGACCGGTGCGACCGTGTCAGGAGCGGCGTGTACCCGTGGACGCTCCAGAGCAGCCTCGATGGCCGAGCCGTCGGGTTCGGACAAAGGCGCGCCCCAGTGCACGATCTCCGGCGCGCCGTGCGACAGGTCGACCACCACGTCGGTGCCGCGGCCGCGCAAGTGGATCACTCCGGCCCCCGCTTGTTTCTCAGCCCTTGCTGGCGCCGAGCGTGAGACCGGAGATGAACTGCTTCTGCAAGATCAGGTATACGACCAGCGTAGGCAGGGCTATGAGGATGGAAGCGGCTGCGATCAGGTTGAAGTCGCTGGCCCACTGGCCGTTGAGCACCGCGATCGAGGAGGTGATGGGGCGTTCGTCGCCCCGGTTGAGCAGCACCGCGCCCCAGAAGAAGTCGTTGTAGAGCCAGGTGAACTCCAGCGTGCCCAACGCCGCGAGAGCGGGCCGGGTCAGCGGGAGGATGATCTTGAAGAAGCGGCGCCACACTCCGGCCCCGTCGACGGCCGCGGCTTCGTCGATCTCCTTGGGGATGGTCTTCATGTAGTTCGACAGGACGAACGTGCAGAATCCGACCTGGAAGGCGACGTGGATCAGGATGACGGCGATCTTGGTGCCCAGCAGGCTGCCGGTGTCGGTGTCGGAGAGGATGTCGGGCCACGGCATCCGCTTGAAGAACTGGAACAGCGGCTGGAACAGCACCTGCTGGGGCATGAGGTTGCCGGCGGTGAACAGCACCAGGAAGGCGATGTTGAACTTCCAGCTGTAGCGGGTGCAGGCGTAGGCCACCATGGCGGCCAGCAGCAGGGTGAAGAACAGCGCCGGGATCACGATGAAGGCGGTGTTGCCGAACGTCTTGGCCATCTCGCCCACGTTCCAGGCGTCCCGGTAGTTGTCGAGGGTGAGGGTCTCGGGCAGCGAGAAGGCCCCGTTGGGCTGGGTGTCGGCCTCCCAGTAGCGGAACGAGTTGTAGAGGGCGGTTCCGACGGGCACGAGCCAGGCCAGCGCCATCACGGTCAGGAAGGTGTACAGCAGGAGCCTCATGGGCTTCACTCGGGGCCCCTTGTGCTTGGTGGCGGGGGGCGCGGTGGCGACGGCGGTGTCGCTCACAGCTCAGACTCCCGGTAGTGGTTGATCACGTACCAGATGATGAAGCCGAGGCAGAGCAGGAGCATCACCACGCCGTAGGCCGATCCGAATCCGACCCGACCGCCGCCCTCGCCCAGCAGGCTCTTGGTGACCAGCGTGCCCATCACGTCGGTGCCGCGGGGCTCGTTGAGGGCGGCGATGATGTCGTAGGCCCGCAGAGCCTCGATGGCGGTGATCACCACCACGATCACGTTGATCGGCTTCAGGGAGGGGAAGATCACCCGCCTGAACGCCTGCCATTCGTTGCAGCCGTCGATGGCGGCCGCTTCCCGCAGAGCCTGATCGACCGCCTTCAGGCCGGCCAGGTACATCACCATGATGTAGCCGATGTGCCGCCACGCCATGGCCACCAGCAGGGCGGCGAAGTTCTTGGACAGCCCGAGAGCCGGGTCGAGGAACGGCAAGTCGAAGGAGAAGATCTTGGTGCCGTCCCCGACGAAGTCGATCGGCCCGCCCGGCCACAGGGTGTTGAGCAGGCCCCGGTCCCGGGAGAACATTGTCGACTTCCAGATGAAGCCGACGACGGCCAGCGACAGCACCACCGGGAAGTAGTAGACGCTCTGGTAGAAGCGGCTGCCACGGATGTTCTTGTCCAGCAGGTAGGCAAACAGCATGCCGATGGCCGAGCAGATCGTGAGCCAGAAGATCAGCACGAAGTTGTTGAACAGGGCCCCGAACAGGTCGCCCTCGAAGACGGTGAAGATGAACCAGTAGTTGCGGAAGCCCACGTCGCGGATGTCGCTGAGGGGCGCCAGGTTGTCCCACTCAGTGAAGGACAGGATGACGGTCAGCGTGGCCGGGATCCAGACCAGCCCGATGTGCAGGGCGGCGGGCACGCCGACCATCACCCACAGCCAGATGCGGTCGGCGCGGGAGAGAGAGGTCGAGCGACGACGGCGGCGCCCAGATCGGGAGGCCGCCGCCGTCGCTCGCACGGGGGGAACCGTAGCTATCCGCCGGGTCTCGCCCGCAGCGGAGCGTGCGACCCGGAGATCATCACTCGAAGGTGTAGGTCTGCTTCTTGGCCTCGACGTCGGCGAGGATCGTGCCGATGTTCCCTGGCGTGGCCAGGAAGTCGGCGATGCCGACGCCAGCCACGTTGGCCGCGAAGTCGGGATCGGTGTCGCGGTCGAGGAACTGCGAGATGAACTTGGCCGAGCTGACCGCCTCGGCCGACTTCTTCTGCAGGGCGTTGTAGCCGCTGGTGTCGGCGTTGCTGTTGGCTGCCACGACCGACGGGTCCACCGATAGGTAGGCGTCGATGGCCGCGACCGAGCCGAGGCCGGCGAGTAGGGCCTTGGCCCCTTCCTCGTTGGCCGGCTCGGCGGCCATCATGAAGCCGTCGATGGGCGCCTCGATGGCGTCCTGGCCGTAGGCCGGATCGACCTCTGGGAACAGGAAGAAGTCGATGTCGTCGATGATGTCGGCCTGGGTGTCGCCGTCGAAGTTCGACGTCAGGAACGTGCCGATCAGGTACATGCCCGCCGACTTGTCGCCCAGCGCGTTGGCTGCATCCTGCCAGGTGCGGCCGTTGGGGTCGGGCTGGTAGTAGGGAAGGATCTCCTCCCAGGTGCTGAAGATGTTCTGCACCCGGGCGTCCTCCCAGTTCTCCCGGCCGCCCATCAGGCTGACGTGGAAGTCGTAGCCGTTGATCCGCATGTTCAGCATGTCGAACATGCCCATCTGCGGCCAGCGGCCGTCGTTGGCCGCGCACAGCGGGGTGATGCCGTCTGCGGCCATCGTGTCGCACAGCGCCTTGAATTCGTCCCAGGTGGTGGGTATGGAATAGCCGTTGTCGGCGAACACGCTCTTGCGGTAGTGGACTGCCCACGGGTAGAAGTACAGCGGCACGAAGTACTGCTTGCCGTCCAGGCCCGAGGCGGCGCTGCGGAAGCCGTCCGACATGCCGGGGAGGTTGTCCCACACGTCGGAGATGTCGCCCACCACGCCCTTGCTGGCGAAGGCCCGCATGCGGTAGCCGGCGAACCAGGCCACCACGTCGTCGGGCTGCTGGATGTAGGTGTTGAAGTTCTCTTGGTAGGTGTTGTGGTCGATGGTGTTGATGATCGTGTCGACGCCGGTGGCGGCCACGGCTGCGGCCAGCGCGTTCCTCGGCTTCTCGTCCGAGTAGTTCGACCCGAGCGTCGTCGTGCCGACGCCGGTCTCGGCGGCCGCGGTTGTGGTGGGCGCGGCGGTTGTGGCCGGGGCGGCGGTGGTGGTCGCGGCCGGCGCGGCCTCGTCATCGTCGCCGCAGGCGGCCAGCAACGTGGCGCCACCGACCGCGGCCGCGCCGCTGCCGATCACGAAGTTGCGGCGGCTCAGACTCGAGTCGCGCAGGCTTTGAAGCCGGTTGGCTGTCTTGGTCATGGTTCCCTCCTAGGGTTCGGGTTTCTGGTTGGTTGGTTTGCTTGGTTGGTTGGATGGTGGTCAGTTCGGATCCTGGGTCAGGCCGCGCTGCTCCCAGCCCTCGGCGAACAGCTCCAGTGAGTGCGGCCGGCGGCTGGAGTGCCTCTCGACACCGTCCCAGTCGATCTCGACTCCCAGTCCGGGCCCCTCCGGCACCTCGACGTGGCCGTCGACCACGTTGATGGGCGGATGGACTAGGTCGCGCGTCCAACCCTCGTTGAAGACGTCGAAGGATTCCTGGACGTAGAAGTTCGGCACGCATGCTCCGAGCTGGGCGCTTACCGCCGAGCAGATCGGGCCTTGTGCGTTGTGGGGCGCTACCACGGCGTGGCTCGCCTCGGCCAGGGCCGCGACCTGCCGGGTGCGCCAGATGCCGCCCAGGTGGACCGGCTCGGGCTGCACGATGCCCACGGCCCCTCCTGTGAGCAGTTCGGCGAACTGTTGGATGCTCGAGAACGACTCGCCGGTGGCCACCGGGACCGGCGACTGCCGGGCGACGCTCGTCAGCACACCGATGTTGTGGTGGGAGACGGGCTCCTCGAACCACGCCGGGCGGAAGGGGGCGAGCCGCCCGGCGATGCGCAGTGCCGAGGACAGCCCGAAGCGGCCGTGGGCTTCGATCATCAGATCGACCTCGGGGCCGGCCTCCTCGCGGACCGCCTCGACCAGGGAGATCGACAGGTCCTCGTCGTGGCCGCTCTGGGCCATCCAGGCCGCTCCGAACGGATCGAACTTCATGGCCGTGAAGCCCAGGTTGAGCACCCCGCGGGCGGCTTCGGCGAACGCCTCGGGGGTGCGGTCCACGGTGTACCAGCCATTGGCGTAAGCCCGGACCCGGTCGCGGAGCCGTCCTCCGAGCAGCTTGTGAACCGGCAGGTCCAGCGCCTTGCCCATGATGTCCCAGCAGGCGATCTCTACCGCGGCGACCGCCGCTCCGTGGACTTGCCCGCCGTCGGTGTAGACGTCTCGCTGCATGGCGAGCAGCAGTGCCTCGATGTCGAAGGGGTCGTGGCCGGCGATCCGCTCCTCGAGCTCAAGGATGGCCGCCTCGACGGTGCGGGCGAACACGTTGACGGTTCCTTCGCCTACGCCGTGGATTCCGTCGTCGGTGTCGACGCGGACCAGGAGCCAGTCCTTCCAACTGTTGCCGACGACATGGGGCGTTATGCCGGTGATCTTCATGAGGAGGTGCGAGTAGGATCCTATCGTTCTATTAATAATATCATAGGACTAGTAAACGATGCAAGAGCACCCTACTAGGCTTGCCAGGATGGACTTTGACGCCCGCACGGGTACCGGTCTGCGCCAGCGCACGGTCGAGAGCATCGGCTACCGGATTATTGACAGCACCTACCCGCCCGGGCACCGGTTCGCCAACCAGGAGGACCTGTCGGCAGAGTTGGGCGTCTCGCGCACCGTTGTTCGGGAGGCTCTTGGGCTCCTGCGTGACAAGGGGCTGATCGAGTCCCGCCCGAAAGCGGGCACCGTGGTGGCCGACCACCGGTCGTGGAACCTGCTCGACCCAGATGTTCTTCGCTGGAGCATCGCGGCGCGGTCGGCACCGACGACACTCAGCCACGTCGCCGAGGTGCGCCTGGTGATCGAGCCCCAAGCGGCCCGGCTGGCCGCCCGCCGGAGGAACGACGAAGCGGCCATGGAGCTCTTGGCCCTGTACGACGCCATGGCGGCGTCGGTCAGCGACTTCAACCGCTACATCGAGGTCGACCTGGCCTTCCACGACGCGGTGTTCCGCGCCGCCGCCAACCCGGTGCTGGCTCAGATGGCCGAGACCATCAGGGTGGCGCTGGAGGGCAGCCGCCGGGTGACCGTCCAGGTGCCCGGAGGCCCGGCCACCACCATCGAGCACCACGCCCGGGTGGCCCGGGCGATCCAGGATCGGGACGAGGCCGAGGCCGCTCGGGCCATGACGGAGCTGATCGAGGTCTCCACCAGCCACCTGCTGCGGCTGCTTCAACCGCTGGACGGAGACGGCAGCCCGGACAGCACCGCGGATCCCGATCCTGACCGGTAGGCGGGGCGGCCGGTGACCTTGACCGGTTCGACGCCACCGGTCCCCCGCTTCGACGTCGTCGCCGTAGGCGAGTCGATGCTGACGCTTTATCGCGATCCTGGCACGGCGGCCGACGCCTTCGCCTGGGACGTCTGCGGGGCCGAGTCGAACGTGGCCCTCTACTGCGCCGCACTGGGGCTCGGCAGCGCCTGGGTGAGCCGCCTCGACACGGGTATGGCCGGCTCACTGGTGCTGGACTTCGTCGCGGCCGGCGGGGTCGACACGTCGCTCGTCGATCTGTGCGAGGACGCTCCCACCGGCTTGATGCTGCGGGACTCGCCCGAGCGGGGCCAGCGGGTCTCCTACTACCGGAAGGGGTCGGCTGCCTCGCTGATGTCCCCGGAGACCGTTCCGGTCGACGCGTGCCTCGACGCCAGGGCCGTCCACCTCACCGGGATCACGCTGGCCCTGTCGAACGGATGCCGGGATCTGGTCATGGCGCTGCTGTCGGAGCCGGCCGGTGCCGTGCGGTCGTTCGATCTCAACTGGCGCCCCGCACTATGGCCGGACGGGCCCCCGGGCGAGCTGTTCCTGGAGGCGGCCAACCTGGCCGACATCGTCTTCGTCGGGTTGGACGAGGCCGCTGCGGTCTGGGGGTTCTCGGAGCCGTCGCAGGTGCGGTCCGCTCTGCCCCGGCCGAGAATCGTCGTGGTCAAGGACGGCGCCGTCGGCGTGCACACGTTCACCTCGGACGGTACGCACTTCGAGCCCGCCCTGCGCGGACCGATCGTGGGTCCCCGAGGCGCCGGTGACGCCTTCGCGGCCGGGTTCCTGTGCAGCTTTCTGTCCCATCCCGAGAACCTGCAGCGCTGCCAGCGGCTGGGCCATGTGGTGGCTATGAGCGCGATGACGTCCGAATTGGACGTGGCACCTCTGCCTGATGCTTCGGCGATCAACGCGATGCTGGCGGCCGGCCCCGAGGAGTGGGGCGAACTGGTCTATCCGGGACCGGGCTTGGGTTGAGTCAGGCCAGGGCGGAGGCCCAGCGGTAGCAGGCGTCTATCTGGGGCTCCAGTTCTTCGACGGTTCCGTCGTTGTTGATCACGAAGTCGGCCACCTCCAGGCGCGACTCGCGGTCGGCCTGGCTGGCGATGCGGGCCCTGGCGTCCTCCTCGGAGAGTCCCCGCTGAGCCACGAGGCGCTGCACGGCAATCTCGGGGTCGGCGTCCACCACCACGATGCCCGAAAGGTCGCGGTAGCGCTCGGCGATGGGCTGGCCGTCGGGGCGCACCAGCAGCGGGATGTCGAGCACCACTACGGAACCGGGCGACTGCTCGGCGGCCGCGGCCCTGCGCTTGACCATCTCGGCGCCCACCGCCGGATGGACGATGGCGTTGAGAGCGTCCAGCTCGCCGGAGTCCTTGAACACCACTGCAGCCACCGCGGCCCGGTCCAGGGTGCCGCCGGCTGCGACCACAACGGGACCCCACCGCTTCACGATGGCCTCGAAGACGGGCTGGCCCGGCTGCTGGAGGTCCCTGACTATCTGGTCGGCGTCGATGAGGATCGCGCCCCGCTCGACCAGTCCGGCGCCCACCGTCGACTTGCCGGCGCCGATCCCCCCTGTCAGTGCGATCTCAGGCAGCGCTCAGGTCTCGTCGTCCGCGGCTTCGGCGTCGACGGCCTCGATGTCGACTGTCTCGTCGTCCGCGGCTTCGGCACTCTCGTCCCCATCATCGGCCGAAGCCTCGTCGTCCGCGGCCTCGTCGTCGGCGCCGCTGTACTCGACGCTGGCCTTACTGGAGAAGTAGTCCTCCCAGGCCTGCTGGCCTTCGGACCCTCCGCCGCCGATGTAGTTGCCCTCTTCGTCGTAGGCGTGGTCGCCGAAATGCTCCTGGTACTCGGCCGCGACCACGCCGCCCTCGGCGGCCTGCTTGATCGACAGGCTTATGCGGCGGCGCTGAAGGTCGAGGTCGATGATCTTCACCCACAGCTCCTCGCCGGGGGTCACGACCTGCTCGGGCAGCTCCACATGGTGCGCGGACATCTCCGAGATGTGCACCAGGCCCTCGATGCCGTCGCCGACCTGCACGAACGACCCGAACGGCACCAGCTTGGTGATGCGCCCGTACACCAGCTCCCCCACCCTGTGGCTGGCCGCGAACTCCTGCCACGGATCCTGCTGGGTGGCCTTGAGAGACAGGCTGATGCGCTCCCGGTCCAGGTCGACCTCGAGCACCTGCACGTCGATGCGGTCGCCGGCCGACACCACCGCGCTGGGGTGGTCGACATGCTTCCAGGACAGCTCCGACACGTGCACCAGGCCGTCCATGCCGCCGAGGTCGACGAACGCGCCGAAGTTCACGACCGACGACACCACGCCGCTGCGGATCTCGCCCGGCCTGAGGTTGTCGAGGAAAGCCTCGCGCTGCTCGCGCTGGGTCTCCTCCAGCCACGCCCGGCGGCTCAGCACAACGTTGTTGCGGTTCTTGTCGAGTTCGATGATCTTGGCGTCGAGCTCACGGCCCACATAGGGCTGGAGGTCGCGCACCCGGCGCAGCTCCACCAGCGACGCGGGCAGGAAGCCCCTCAGGCCGATGTCGACGATCAGCCCGCCCTTGACCACCTCGATGACCATTCCCTTGACGGCCTCGTTGGCCTCGCGCTGCTCCTCGATCCGTCCCCAGGCCCGCTCGTACTGGGCCCGCTTCTTGGACAGGATCAGCCGGCCCTCCTTGTCCTCGCGGGTGATGACCAGGGCCTCGATCACCTCGCCCATGTCGACTACCTCGCCGGGGTCGACATCGTGGCGGATGCTCAGCTCGCGGGCCGGGATGACGCCCTCGGACTTGTAGCCGATGTCGAGCAGGACCTCTTCCTTGTCGATCCGGACGACCGTGCCCTCGACGATCTGGCCGTCCTCGACGACCACCATGGTGGAGGCGTAGGCGTCGTCGAGGCTGATGTCGCCGAGGTCGTCCTCGACGATCTGGCGTGGGATGTATGAACCGTCCTCTGCGAACGTGCCCATCTCGCTGGGCGCAGGGGGATCGAGGACGGCGGTGGCGGTGTCGGTCACGGTGTCTTTCCGGGCTGGTGGGTAGGGGTCAATGGACCCGGTGAGGCTACCGGCCCAGCACCCGAGTTGGTCCGGACCCTGCCGGCTATCCCTTCGCTCCGGCCCAGGTGGCGGCCACCTGTAGGTCGACTTCCAGGGGCACACGCAGCTCGAAAGCTCCCCGCATCACTTCCCGGGTCAGCTCCGCTGCCGGAGCGACTTCTGCCTCGGGCGATTCCAGGATGATCTCGTCATGGACCTGCAGCACGATCCGCGACGCCAGTTCGCGGTCCTCGAGGGCCCGGTCGAGGCGGACCAGCGCCACCTTGAAGATGTCGGCGGCCAGTCCCTGGATCCCGGCGTTCATGGCTTGGCGCTCCCCGGCCTGGCGCAGTCGCACGTTGGGACTGGCCAGCTCGGGGATCTGCCGGCGCCGGCCGAACAGGGTCTCGGTGTAGCCCTTGCTGCGGGCCTCGGCCACGGTCTGGTCCATGTACTGGCGCACCGCCGGGAAGGCCTCGAAATAGGCGTCGAGGATCTCGGCCGCCTCCCCGGTCGGGATGTTCAGGCGCTGGGCCAGGCCGTAGGCCTCCATCCCGTAGGCGAGCCCGTAGGACACCATCTTGGCGGTGGCCCTCTCCTCCACCCCCACCTCCGACACCGCGATGTCGAACACCCGGGCCGCAGTGGCGGTGTGGATGTCGTCGCCCGCTTCGAAGGCCGTGATCAGGCCCGGATCCTCGGCCAGGTGGGCGATGCAGCGCAACTCGATCTGGTCGTAGTCGGCGACCAGGAGCTTGTGCGCCGGCGGGGCCACGAAGGCGGTGCGGAACACCCGCCCCCGCTCTGAGCGCACCGGGATGTTGTGGAGGTTGGGCGCGTCGGAGCTGAGGCGGCCGGTGCGGGCCACGGTCTGGTTGAAGGTGGCCCGGATGCGCTCGTCCGCCCCGACCTCGGCCAGCAGCCCGACCCCGTAGGTGGAGCGCAGCTTCTCCACCTCCCGGTAGCCGAGCAGGTGGTCGACGATGGGGTGCTCGCCCCGCAGCTTCTCCAGTGACTGCGCGTCGGTCGAGAACCCGGTCTTGGTCCGCTTGGTGGGCGTGAGCCCGAGATCGTCGAAGAGCACCTCGGCGAGCTGCTTGGGCGAGTTGACGTTGATGTCGCGCCCGGCGTCGGCCAACACCTCGCGGCGCAGATCCTCGGCCTCGGTATCGAGTTCGTCGCGGATGGTCTCCAGCACCGAGCGGTCGACGCCTATCCCGATGTGCTCCATCCGGGCCAGGACCCGGACCAGTGGCACCTCGACCTCGTCGTTGAGGCGGTCCAAGCCCTGCGCGGCCAGAGCCTCGCGAAGCGGCGCGACCAGGCGGTCGATGGCCAGGACGGCCCAGCCGGCCTGCTCGGCGGGCTCGACCGCGTCCCCGTCGAGGTCCAGGCGCCCCTCGGGAGGGGCGTGCGCAGGCGGGTCGAGGCCCGCGTAGCGGCCGGCCACGTCGCTCAGGTCGTATCGAGCGTCGGCGGGGTCGAGCAGGTAGGCGGCCAGCATCGTGTCGATCAGCGGGTCGCGCATCTCCACGCCGCGGTCGAGCAACGGGCGCATGAGGGCCTTGCCGTCGTGCGCGGCCAGAGGCCGGCGCCGCTCGCTGGAGCCGGACGGGCTGCCCGCACCGATCCCGACAAGCCCGGCGAGCGCCTCGGAGACCTCGGGGTCGTGCAGCAGCTCGCCGGGAACGAAGGCCACCCGGCCCGCGTCCGGGTCGACCGCCCAGGCCAGACCGGCAGCCAGGCCACCGGCCGGGGTGGCCAGCGCCAACCGGGTCCCGGCGGCCTCAGGGGCGGCCGCGGCTCGCAGCGCCTCCACCGTCTGCGCGGCGGTGCCCAGCACCGCCACCACGGGCTCGAGGGTCCTGGCCGCAAGCTCTTCGTCATCCGGCGCGCCGGCGCCCAGCACGTCGCCCAGCACATCGGCCAGTCGACTGTGCAGCGTTCTGAACTCCAGGAAGTCGAACAGTTTGCGCACCGCCTCCGCGTCGACCTGTCCCTGGGCCAACTCGTCGAGCCCGGTGTCGAGGGGCACGTCGCGCACCAGCAGCATCACCTCTGCATTGGTGCGCACCTGCGCCTCGGCGGCGGTCAGGTTCTCCCGCAGCTTGGGAGTCATCTCGTCCAGAGAGGCGAAGATCCCGTCGAGCCCTCCCCTCTCGTTGACCAGCTTCGCTGCGGTCTTTGCCCCCACACCGGGCACTCCGGGCAGGTTGTCGCTGGTGTCGCCCCTCAGGGCCGCGTACTGCACGTAGTCGGCGGGACGGACGCCGGTGCGCTCCAGGATGCCGGCCTCGTCATACAGCTTGTAGTCCGACACCCCCCGCATGTTGTAGAGAACCTTCACCTGCGGGTCCTCCACCAGCTGGTAGGTGTCGCGGTCGCCGGTCACGACGATCACGTCGTCGCCCCGGTCGCGGCCCGCGGTGGCCAGGGTGGCGATCACGTCGTCCGCCTCGAAGCCGGCCGCGTCCACCATGGGCAAGGCCAAGGCGTCCAGCACCTCGCGCACCAGGCCCATCTGCTGGCGCAGGATGTCGGGGGCGGCGTCGCGGGTGCCCTTGTAGGTGGGGACCTGGGCGTGCCGGAAGGTGGGCTCGGGCCGGTCGAAGGCGACGATGATCTGGTCGGGCTCGTGGTCGCGCCACAGGTTGATGAGCATCGAGGTGAATCCGAACACCGCGTTGGTGATCTGCCCCGAGGCGGTGGCCATGTCGGTGGGCAGGGCGAAGAAGGCGCGGTAGGCCAGCGAGTTACCGTCGATCAGCATCACCTTGGCCATGACGGCAAATCTACGGCACCCGAGAGGCTGGTCGGAGGGTCAGGGGGTGATCCGGCCCTCCAGCACGTCGCCGGCCACGTCCCGCATGGTGCGGCGCTGCGACATGGCAGTGCGCTGGAGGAAGGCGTAGGCATCCTGCTCGCTCATCTGGTGATCGTCGAGGAGCCGTCCCTTGGCCCGGTCCACGATCTTGCGCACCTCCAGGCGGTCCTCGAGATCGCCGATCTGGCCCTCCAGCGCCTCCATCTCCCGGTAGCGAGCCAAAGCAAGTTCCACGGCGGGAACCAGGGCGTCGCGCCGGTAGGGCTTGATCAGGTAGGTCATGGCCCCGGCCTCGCGGGCCTGCTCCACCAGGTCACGCTGGCTGAACGCGGTGAGGATCACCACCGCGGTGCCGCGCTGGGGAGCGATCTGCTGGGCGACCTCGATGCCGTCGAGGCCGGGCATCTTCACGTCGAGGATGGCCACATCGGGACGGTGCTCGGCCACCAGTCTCACGGCTTCGTCGCCCCGACCGGTGTCGGCCACGACATCGAAGCCCTGCTCTCGCAGCGTCTCCACCAGGTCGAGCCGGATGATGGCTTCGTCCTCCGCCACCACCACCCGAACCGCGCCGGCGGCGTTCACAACGCGGTGAACCGATCCAGCAACGTGTCCTGGTCGGCCTCGAGGCGTTCGATGCGGGCCGCGATCTCGTCGCGGTGCCGCTGCAGCCGGTCGGCGTGGCGCTGCGCTTCGCGGTACTCGCGCTCGGCCAGCGGCGTCTCCGACACCAGGGCCCGGAGCCGGCATTCGTCGGCTTCCTCGCTGACCTGGACCAGCTGCTCCTCGCAGACGCGCAGGTCGGTCCGCAGCGCGTTCAACTGCTGTCCAACCCCCCGCAGGCGACGCTCGATCCGGTCGCGCGACATGGGCTGCAGTCTAACGAGAGGCCCCGTCGCCTCAGGTAACGCGGCAGCGTCCCGGTGCCCGGAGAGGGATTCGAACCCTCACACCCTCGCGGGCGGCGGATTTTGAGTCCGCTGCGTCTGCCAGTTCCGCCATCCGGGCTAGGAGTCTGCGAGCCTACCGCTCGGGCATCCGGGCGGCGGCCGGAGGGAGTCCGGCGGGTCGCTCGCGCCCGCGCAGCGCTAGCCTTTGGACCTTGCGCACCAGCGGGCACGGCCGAGGGGGCTATCGCTACAGCCATGAGCGACCGTCATGAAACGCGACCGGGTCGCGCAGAGTCTGAACGTGAACCGGCCCAGAGCATCGGCGGGTCCAGTTTCGCGGTGAGAGGGATCCACCGATGATCGTCTTCATGTATCCGGGACAGGGGTCCCAACAGCCCGGCATGGGCGAACCCTGGACCGATCATCCCTCCTGGGAGCTGGTGGTGGAGGCATCGGCGGCCTCCGACCGGGACGTCGCCCGCCTGCTTCTCACTGCCGGTGCCGAGGAGCTGACCCAGACCCGCAACAGCCAGCTCGCCACGTTCGTCATGTCCATGGTCGTGCTCGACGCGGTGACCCGGCTCGGCACCGAGGCCGCCGGTCACGCCGGCCACAGCCTCGGTGAGTACTCGGCGCTGACCGCGTCGGGCGTGCTCGACTTCGGCGACGCAGTGGCGCTGGTAGCCGAGCGGGGCGACGCCATGCAGGCTGCCGCCGAGGAGCGCGAGGGCACCATGGCGGCTGTTCTCGGCCTCGATGACGACGATGTGCTGATCGCCTGCAACCGCTCTCCTGGCGAGGTGTGGCTGGCCAACCACAACGCCCCCGGCCAGGCGGTGATCGCCGGCACTCCCGAGGCCATCGAGGTCGCTGCGGGCATAGCCCGCGAACTCGGCGCCAAGCGGGTCATGCCTCTTCAGGTCGGCGGCGCGTTCCACACTCCGTTCATGGCGCCGGCACGCGACCGGCTCACCAAGGCCATCGACCGCACCGAGTTCCGCAACCCGGAGGGAACGGTGATCGCCAACGTCGACGCGGCCGCCCACAACCGGGGAGCCGACTGGCCCGACCTGCTCAAGGCCCAACTCACCAGCCCGGTGCGATGGCGCCAGACGCTGACCTCTCTCAGCGATTCCGGGTTCACCACCTACGTCGAACTCGGTCCCGGAGAGGTACTGGGCCGCCTCGCCAAGCGCACCCTCAAGGGGACACGGCCCCTGTCGGTGGCCGTGCCGGACGATCTTGACAGCCTGCTGGAGGCGCTGGCCGCCTCCCCGGTCCGGTCCGCGACCCCTCTGGAGGGGGAGCACCTGTTCGCCACCGAGCGGCTCGTGGTGAGTCCCGCGGCCGGCATCTTCCACGCCAGCGACGAGGTCA
Organism: Acidimicrobiaceae bacterium; assembly: GCA_009835735.1. Classification (GTDB taxonomy): domain Bacteria; phylum Actinomycetota; class Acidimicrobiia; order Acidimicrobiales; family Aldehydirespiratoraceae; genus Aldehydirespirator. The sequence goes on along the minus strand of VXWX01000109.1, from coordinate 15,768 downwards.
GTGTCGGTGCGGTGGTCGGCGTCGGTCATCTCGTCGGCCGCGTCGGAGACCACGAGGTCCGCAGCCCCTTCGCCGGAGAACTTATGGGTGTTCTGGCCCTGGACGGCGAGCGGGTGACGGCCAGCCAGCCGATCGCCTGGCTGAGAACGCACTGATCGGATTTACTAGGAGTTCGCACGGGGGTCTTGATGGGCGCAACAGTCATCGGCATCGGAACATCGCTACCGGAGAAGGTCCTCACCAACGACGACCTGGCCGCGATGATGGACACCAGCGATGAGTGGATCCGCGAGCGCACCGGGATCCGCGAGCGGCGCATCGGCCTGCCTACGTCCACCATGGGCATCGAGTCCGGCCGGGCCGCCATGGAGATGGCCGGCGTGGAGCCCGCCGACATCGACCTGATGATCCTGGCCACCACCACCCCCGACCAGCGGGTGCCGGGGACTTCGGCGGTGATCCACGCCGAGTTGGGACTCGGTTGCGGTGCGTTCGACCTGAATGCGGCCTGCGCCGGCTTCACCTACGGGTTCGTCACCGCGAACGCGATGATCGACGCTCCGGGCGGTCCCGAGCGGGTCCTGCTCATCGGCGCCGACGCGCTGTCGCCCCTCACCGACTGGACCGACCGGGGCACTGCGATCCTGTTCGCGGACGGCGGCGGGTCTGTCGTCCTCGAGCGCACCGACCGTTCCACACTGCTTGGGTGGGATCTCGGCGCTGACGGCAACCACCGCCGGCTGCTGATGGGCGACCACGACTCCTTCATCACGATGGAGGGCCGCGATGTGTTCAAGGTGGCGGTCCGGGCCGTGACGGACTCGGTGCTGATCGCCCTGGAGCGGGCCGGTGTCACCCCCGAAGAGGTCGACGTGCTCCTCCCCCACCAGGCCAACATCAGGATCATCGAGGCCATTTGCAAGCGCAGCGGTATCGACTTCGCCAAGAGTCACAACGTCATCGATCACACCGGCAACAACTGCGCGGCGACTATCCCGCTCTCGATGGCCAAGGCCCACGCCGACGGGGCTCTGGAGCCGGGAGCGATAGTGGTGATGACCGGTTTCGGGGCCGGAATGACCTGGGCATCCACGGTGGTCCGCTGGTAGCGGTGTGAGTGACGGGAGCGGGGGCGACGGGCCCACCCCCGGGCGAGTAGCACTAGTCACCGGCGGCAACCGGGGCATCGGGCTGGCCATCGCCCGCCGGCTCAGCCGGGCCGGGCACCGCGTGGCCGTCACCTACCGCAGCGAGCCGCCGGCCGACGCCGAGGCGCACAACCTGACGTGTGTCCGCTGCGACGTCACCGACCCCGAGTCGGTCGCAGCCGCCCTGGCCGAGACAACCGAGCGGCTCGGGGCTCCCGAGATCCTTGTCTGCAACGCCGGCATCACCCGCGACGGGCTTGTGCTGCGCATGTCGGAGGAAGACTTCGGCGCGGTGATCGACGCCAACCTCACCGGCAGCTTCCGGGTGGCCAAGCAGGCCGTGAGGGCCATGGTGAGGGGTCGCTGGGGTCGCATCGTGTTCATCTCGTCGGTGTCGGGTATCGGTGGCCAGCCCGGCCAGGCCAACTACTCGGCTTCCAAGGCGGGGCTGATCGGCCTGGCCCGGTCATTGGCCAAGGAGTTCGCCTCCCGCAACGTCACCGTGAACGTGATCGCCCCCGGCGCGGTCGGCACCGACATGCTGGCCGCCTTGAACGAAGATCAGCTCGACGCCATCGTGTCGCGGGTGCCGCTGGGCCGTGTCGGTGAAGCCGACGAGATCGCCGCCGCGGTCGAGTTCCTCGCGTCGGAGGACGCGAGCTACGTCACCGGTATCGTTCTTGCGGTGGACGGCGGCCTCTCGATGGGCTGAGGCGCCGCAGCAGCTATACCGGCCCGACGGACCCTGTCGCAAGCTAGGAATGGAAGGAAGAAGTCGTGAGTGACGAGAACTTCGAGCGATTCAAGCAGTGCACCGTGGAGGTGCTGTCCGTTGACGAGGCCGACGTGGTGCCGGAGGCAGATTTCGCTGACGATCTCGACGCCGACAGTCTCGACATCGTCGAGCTGGTGATGGCCCTCGAGGAAGAGTTCGACGTGAACGTCGACGAGGAGGAGCTGGAGGGCGTCGCCACCGTTGCCGAAGCCTTCGAGCTGATCACCTCGAAGCTCTGACGACGTTCCGGGTCTTGATGAGGTCCACGCTCTGATGAGCAGGCCCGATCGCAGGCGGGTGGCGGTCACCGGCCTCGGCGTAGTGTCAGCGGCCGGCATCGGCACGGAGGCGTACTTCCAGGGGCTGTGCAGCCCAGCGCCCGTCGGCGAGCGCCGCGTCACCGGCTTCGACCCCATCGACCACTTCGACAGCCCCAAGGAAGCGCGGCGCTCCGATCCGTACACGCAGTTCCTGGTGGCCGCCGCCGACCAGGCCCTGACCCAGGCCGGCGACATCGAGGCCGATCCCACCCGCTGCGGCACCATGATCGGCACCGGCGTGGGCGGGATCACCACGTTGGAGCAGCAGATCGGCGTGCTCCACGAGAAGGGGGCCCGCCGGGTGTCGCCGTTCCTGGTGCCGATGATGATGGCCAACGCCGGAGGCGCGACCCTGTCGATGCGCTACGGCTGGATGGGCCCTTCGGAGAACGTGGTCACCGCCTGCGCCGCCGGGACCCACGCGGTGGGCAATGCGGCCCGCCTCATCGCCGACGGCCGGTGCGACGCCGTGCTGGCGGGCGGCACCGAGGCCCCGTTCACACCGGCCGCGGTGGCCGGATTCACGAACATGACCGCCCTGTCCTCCAGCGGTGTTAGCCGCCCATTCGATGCACAGCGGGACGGGTTCGTCATGGCCGAGGGAGCCGCGGTCCTGGTCCTCGAGGACTGGGACATGGCCCAGGCTCGGGGAGCGCGGATCCTGGCTGAGGTGCTCGGCTCGGCGTCCACGGCCGACGCCCACCACATAACTGCCCCGTCGCCGGGCGGCAGCGGTGCGGTGCACTGCATGCAGCTGGCTCTGGACGATGCCGGCGTGCGCCCGGCCGACGTGGTCCACGTCAACGCCCACGGCACCTCAACCGACCTCAACGACGCGGCCGAGGCCGAGGCCCTGTCGAAGGTCTTCGGGACGTCGCCGGGCCCGCTGGTGACGTCCACCAAGGGCGTTACCGGCCACGCTCTTGGAGCCGCGGGCGCCCTGGAGGCGCTGGCGGTGGCGCTGGCCATGCAGAAGGGACTCATCCCGCCCACGGCCGGCCTCACCGAACTGGATCCCGAGCTGCCGCCCATCCAGGTGGTAACGGGCGAGCCCGCGCCTTGGGAGCCTGGAGTGTCGATCTCGAACTCCTTCGGCTTCGGCGGCCACAACGGCACCCTGGTGATGGCCCCGGCCGCCTAGCGACCGGCCTGCCGCTCAGCCGTCGGCGATCACGAACATCAGGTCGCACTCCGCGGCGACCTTGCCGTCCAGCAGGGCCCGGCCTGAGCCCCGTCCCGCCCGGCTCGACAGGCGGGTCATCTCCACTTCGAGCTCGAGCGTGTCACCGGGACGGACCTGCCGCCGGAAGCGGGCCCGGTCGAGCCCTCCGAACAGCGGCAGCCGCCCGGCGTATCGCTCGTCGGCGAGCAGCGCCACCGCACCGAGCTGCGCGATGGCCTCGCACATCAGCACTCCGGGCACCGTCGGCAGACCCGGGAAGTGACCCTCGAAGAAGGGCTCGTCGCCGCGCAGGCGCCAGCGGCCGCGGACCCGCTCGCCCGGCACCAGCTCCGTGACCTCGTCCACGAACAGGAACGGGTCGCGGTGCGGGATTACCTCTTCGGGTCGGGGCAGGCTCACGGGTCGCAGCCGGGGCGCCGGCGAGTATCAGCCTCGGGCTGCGGACTTGAGTCTGGCGCCGGCCTGGATCTTCACTCCGGTCGATGCCGGCACGGCCACCGCCTCGCCGGTCTGGGGGTTGCGACCCGTGCGGGCGGCCCGCTGCACCGTCGAGATCTTCATGTAGCCGGTCAAGTTGATCTCGCCTCCGGCGGCCAGCTCGTCGCAGGCAAGCTCCAGCAGTCCGTCGATGCACTTTGCGGCATCAGCCTGGGAGACGCCCGCCCTGAGGGCCACAGCAGCGACAACATCACGCTTGTTCATTGATTGCTCCTTTGTGAGGACGGCGCCGCTTCCGGCACCAATTGCGGCCCGGCACTATAGGGCGAGACCCGTCGCACCTCGGGGATGCTCGCGGAATCGAGACCGCCGACCCTGCGGATCGCCGCGCCGGGGAGAGAGCCTCAGCGGCGGACTATCACCGACGAGCCGTGGCCGAAGAGGCCCTGGTTGACGGTGATGCCGACGCTGGCTCCGTCGACCTGGCGGGCGCCGGCTGCGCCCCGCAGTTGCCAGGTGAGCTCGCATACCTGGGCTATGGCCTGAGCCGGAACGGCCTCCCCGAACGCGCCCAGCCCGCCGCTGGCGTTGACGGGCAGGCGCCCCCCGATGGCGGTGTCGCCGTCCCGGAGAAGACGCTCTGCCTCTCCGGCGCCGCAGAAACCGAGCTGCTCGTACCAGTCCAACTCCATGGCCGAGGACAGGTCGTAGACCTCGGCCACGTCGACGTCGTCGGGGCCCAGCCCGGCCTCGTCGTAGGCCCGGGCCCCGATCGACTCCTTGAAGCCCACCAGCGGGGCGGACGGGTCGGCGGCCGAGTCGGCGGCCAGGTAAGGCAGGTCGATAACCGGGTCCGGATAGGTCGGTGAGACGGTGGATATTCCAGCCACCCGCACCGGATTGCGGTGGCCGTGGCTGCGAGCCCATTCCATCGACGAGACCACCATGGCCGCTCCCCCGTCGGAGGTGGCGCAGATGTCGAGCAGCCGCAGCGGGTCGGACACCACCGGCGAGTTGCGCACGTCGTCCAGGCCGTACTCCTTGGTGAAGCGGGCGTTGGGGTTGTGGGCGCCGTGGCGGGAGTTCTTGACCTTGACCATGGCGAAGTCGTCGGTGGTGGCCTCGTAGAGGTCCATCCGCCGCCGGGCATGCAGTCCGAAGTAGACGGGGTTGGTGGCACCCACGAGGTGGAAGCGCAGCCAGTCGATGTCGTCGGGGCGGTCCCCGGCGTTGGGGGCGAGAAACCCTTTGGGGGTGGTGTCGGCTCCCACCACCAGCGCCACATCGCAGGCGCCCGACAGGATCTGGCCCCGCGCCACCTGAAGTGCGGTCGCTCCCGACGCGCAGGCCGAGTAGCTGCTGGCCAGCTGGGCGCCGGTGAATCCGAGCGCCCGGGCGAAGGTGGAGCCGGCCACGTAGCCCGGATAGCCGCCCCGCACCGTCACCGCGCCCGACACGAAACCCACGTCGGTGTAGTCGACTCCGGCGTCGGCCAGGGCGTCGCGGGCCGCGGCTACGCCGTACTCCGTGAAGTTGCGGCCCCACTTTCCCCATGGGTGCATGCCCACGCCGAGGACGGCGATCTCGTCCATGGCTAGGCGTCCTTCGATCCGGCGGCCACCGGACGCCACTTCCACACCAGATAGTCGCAGTCGTCGTCGCTGTAGAGCGTGTCGACGGCCAACTCCATCTCCATGCCGACCTCCAGGTCCTCCGGGCCGACACCGGCCGTGCACTGGCCAAGAACCACCATCTTCTCATCCTCCAGCTCGACCGCCGCGACGGTGATGCGCTCATACGGCTCGGAGGTCACCACGAAGGGAGGCGGGGGCGGGTAGTGGCTGGTGGTGTAGGACCACACCCGGCCCCGGCGGCTCAGCAGCACCTCCTCCAAGTCGACCGGGCCTACCCGGGGGTCGGCCCCGCCGAGGTGCTTTGGGAAGAAGTACGACTCCGTGCCCGGCACCCGCCCGCCGATCAGCCGCGGCTCGTCGCCGTCGATCGTGAACAGCCCCTCCACCGCCGGCACCCGGGTCCTAGGCATCGGCGGCAAGGGTACCGAAGAGTCCGCCTGCTGGCGGTTGACACCTCCAAAGAGCCGACGTAGTGACGGGACGCGCGCGGCCAGAGCCGGGGCAGCGCTACGGTCTCGCCTTACGATGCAACAAGAGGCCAGAGTTGTGCATCGTAGAAGGTGATGAGAAGAGCATCAGATCCCGGTCGTGTGGCGCTGTGGGCCGGGGTGGTGCTTGCTGTTGTTGGGGCGTCGCTAGCGGCCGTGCCGAGCCGCGCGGTTGCAGATGAAGGGACTGGGGGATACTTCAGCGACGATGACGGGAGCGTGCATGAGGTAGCGCTGGATGGGTTGGCGTCTTTGGGTGTGCTCGCCGGGATGGAATGCGGTGAGGGGTTGATCTGTCCGAATGAGCCGCTCAAGCGCTGGGAGATGGCGGTGTGGCTGGTGCGGGTCCTCGACGGCACTGATCCCGCCCCGATGGATGCCTCGCGTTTCACGGATATCGATGCTGAGCGGTGGTGGGCGCCGTTTGTCGACCGGCTCTACGCATTGGAAGTGACGACGGGGTGCGCCGCCGAGCTGGGCGGTTTCTGCCCTCAGGGAGATGTCACTCGGGCTGAGATGGCGACCTTCCTCAAGAGGGCGTTTGATCTTGAACTGGCTCCGCCTGCGGGGTTCACTGATGTCAGCGGTGGTTTTCACGCGGCCAACATCGATGCGCTGGCCGCGGCAGCCATCACCGGAGGCTGCGGCGGGGATCCGCTGCGATACTGCCCCGCCGACTCCGTGACCCGTGGCGAGATGGCCAGCTTCCTGGCCCGCGCCCTTGACCTCATCCCGCGACCCTCATTGGAGTGGTTCACCACAATCGATGCCGGCTGGTGGCATTCCTGCGGCCGGCGCGTCGACAGCTCGATCGACTGCTGGGGCAGCGATTCGTTCGGTCAGTCGGAAGTTCCTAGGGGACAGTTCAAGGCGATCGCTGGTGGAGCCCACCATTCCTGTGGCCTGCGTCTCGACGGCACAGTCGACTGCTGGGGCAGAAACGACGTAGGGCAGGCGAACTCGCCGACGGGACGCTTCACCTCATTGTCGGCAGGGTGGGGACACTCCTGCGGGCTGCGCACCGACGGCTCGATCGACTGCTGGGGAGTGAACTGGAACGGCAGAGCCGACCCGCCGGACGGCCAGTTCAGTGCGGTCGCGGTTGGCGACGAGCAGTCGTGCGGCCTGAGAGCCGACGGCTCCATCACCTGCTGGGGCCGGTCCCACGAAGGCCGGGTGCCCGCGGGCGAATTCGTCGCTATTGACGTGGGGCGCATGCACTCGTGCGGTGTGCGCGTCGACGCTGCCATCGATTGCTGGGGCGCGAACTGGGCCGGCCAAGCCGACCCGCCGCAGGGTTCGTTCAGAGCGGTCAGCGTTGGATCCGGCCATTCGTGCGGGGTTCGCGTCGATGGCGGCATCGCCTGCTGGGGCACCAACTGGCTGGGGCAAGCCGACGCACCGCCGGGGAATTACGTTGCGGTTGCGGCTGGGGAAGGCCACTCATGTGCGTTGACCGCCGCAGGTGTCGCCGTTTGCTGGGGCGGCGATTCGATACACCACACGGGAGCGCCCGCAGGGCGGTACACCTCCATCGACGCGGGTCTCCTCCACTTGTGCGGTGTGCGCGTCGACGGCTCGCTGACCTGCACGGGCGGGAATGCGTCGGGCCAGCTGAACGTGCCTGACGGCGAGTTCACCGAGGTGTCCGCTAGCGATTGGTTCACCTGCGGGCTGCGAACCGACGGCACGGCATCGTGCTGGGGTGCCGACTCGCACGGCGAGACATTCGTGCCCCGGGATCGGTTTAGCGCTATCGCAGCCGGGTACCTGCACTCGTGCGGTCTGAGAACCGACGGTACCGTCACCTGCTGGGGGGATCAGCCCGATGCTCCCGACGGCCCCTTCCGGGCGGTGACCGTGTCGGTCGGCGGATGGCACTCGTGCGGACTGCGCTCCGATGGAGCCATCATGTGCTGGGGCAGCAACTCTCAGGGCCAGACCGACGCCCCTGCAGGCTCGTTCAAGGCCGTCGCGGCCGGTGCCCAGTTTTCGTGCGGTCTGAGAACCGACGGTACCGTTGCATGCTGGGGCGACAACAGCAGAGGTCAGACCGACGCCCCCGCGGGCAGCTTCAAGAACCTTGCGACGGGAACCCGCCACTCCTGCGCGGTGGGCACCGATGGCACCGTCGTCTGCTGGGGCGACAACCACTACGGACAGTCGACTGCTCCGCGAGGCAGGTTCGAAGAGGTGACGGCCGACCGGGAATACTCCTGCGGGCGGCGGACCGACGGCACCGTCACCTGCTGGGGCCTCGCCCGTGTCGTGCACCCTCCATCGGACGTGGTGACGGATACAGAGTCCACTCTCTTTGACCCGGGCGAGTGCCGGCCTCGGGGCACTCGGGGCGGCACTACTGCCGGGTTCCCCCTGCCTCGGTCGGCTTTGCCCTCTACCGGGACGCTGCGGGTGGCGGTGCTGTTTGTGGACTTCCCCGACGCGGCTGCCCGCTATTCCACCCGCCATGAGGCCGAACTGGGCCTTCCCTTCATGGAGAGATTCCTGAACGCGTCCAGCTACGGCCGGCTGCGCGTCGACTTGATACCCCACCACGGGTGGCTTAGGGCCGAGCACGACCATGTTCACTACCTCCACGGCTCCTCGGTCCAGAGCCAGTCGGTGCAGCTCGGAATCGTCGAGGAGGCAGTCGCGCTGGCCGACCCCGAGTTCGACTTCACGGGAGTCGACGCGTTGATGGTGGTCCACCCCAGGTCTCACTTCGCCGGAGGCTCAACGGCGGGAGAGCGGATCGAGACGCAGGAGGGCACCGTCCAGACTCTGTTCGTCAATACCTTCCGCGTCGACGGGACCCACGCCGGCCAGCCATGGGGTGTCGTCGGGGCCCACGAATTGCTACACCTTCTCGGACTGACGGACCTGTACCCCTACGACGTGACCCGCCACGACGCTCCCCAAGACGCCGGGGACGAGACATGGGCCCTCACTGATTTCGGTCCGATGGGCCTGAGGGCTTACGGTCCGGCGGGCCGGGGCGGCTATTTCGGGGCACGTGAGATGCTGGCCTGGAGCCGCTGGCAGCTCGGCTGGCTTGATGACCCTCAGGTGCAGTGCGTCGCCGAGCAGCAGGCGACGGTCGTTCTCAGCCCTATCGCCGACCCGGGCGACGGCATCGCGATGGCCGCTGTGCCACTTTCGGACACCCAAGTGATCGTCATCGAGAGCAGGCGCAGCACGGGGTACGACTCGGGAGGACAACTGCTGGCCGAAGGGGTGCTGGTGTACACCGTCAATGCATCGATCAGCTCTGGCCTGCTGCCCGTCAAGCTCGCCGGCGACCCCGGCAACGCCCACTTCGACGACTACCCGCTGCTGGCCGTCGGAGAAAGCGTGACGGTGCGGGGCTACACGGTCACCGTGGTTGCTGACGGCGGCGACACCCACACCGTCACTATCACCAGAACAGCCGGCGGCTAGCGCTGCGATCGCCCGGCGGGCCCGCCGATAGCGTGCCCGTCCATGAACTCGTATCGATCGATCTCGGCCTGGGACGACTTCCCGGTCCACCAGACCTCCGAGTACGTGCGCCATCCGGCCACCTCGGACCGCAACTTCTACGACCGCTACTACTTCAACCTGCATCCCTCCAGCGGTGAGTACTTCGCCATCTTCGGGCTGGGCCAGTACCCCAACCTGGGCACCACCGACGCCTATCTGGCGGTAACCCGCGGCGACGATCACTCTGTCGTGAGGGCAAGCAAGCCCCTCACCGACCGCTCCGACATCTCGGTGGGGCCGGTGCGGGTCGAGGTGGTCGAGCCGCTGCGCAAGCTGCGGGTGATCGTCGAACCGGACCGGCCGGCCGACTCGCAGCTCGCCATGGACGTCACCTGGACCTCCCCCATCGACCCCTTCGAAGAGCCCCGCCAGTACCTGCGGACCCGGGGCACGCTGGTGTTCAACACCCAGCGGTTCGCCCAGCTCGGACGCTGGGAGGGCACCCTCACCGTGGACGGGACCGACATAGCGGTCACCCCGGACCGCTGCGGCGGGGCCCGCGACCGGTCGTGGGGCGTGCGCCCCGTCGGCGAGAAGCAGCCCGACGGCATCCGCCAGACCATTTCGGTGCTGGGAGGCATGTGGAACTACATGCCCGCCGACTACGGCGACCACTGGGTCATCTACCTGTGCCATGAGGAGCCCGACGGCAACCGGACGATGCAGACCGGCATGCGGGTGTGGACCGACCCCGATCGGCCCCGCGACTACCTCGGGCGGCCCGAGTGGGTCCATGACGCCATCAGCGGCACCCGCCTGCTGTCCGGGTCGCACATCACGTTCCCCGAAGCGCCGGGCGGACCGATCACCGTCCATGTCGAGCCGCTTGCCACCAACTTCATCTCCATCGGAGCGGGCTACGGGGTCGAACCCGACTGGCGCCACGGCATGTGGCAGGGCGAGGAACTGGTCGAGCAGGCCCGGGCCTACAAGGTGAGCGAGATCAGGGGACTGGGCCAGTACGGGGTGGTGGACTCGGTGGCCCGCTTCACCTACGACGATCCGGACAGGGGCCCCCAGGAGGGCTACGGCCTGTACGAGCACGGCTTCTTCGGTCCGTTCCCCAAGCTGGGCCTGACCGACCGGGGCGACCTCTTCTCCTAGCGGCCGAGCCGGATAGGGGCTGGCTTGGTCCTCTGGGTAGATTTGCGTATCGATGACAGACACCAGACGTGCCAGGCCCCGGTTTGACGATCTCCGCGACCGGCGGGCCTTCCATAGCCGCCACATAGGTCCGACTCCCCAAGACATCACCGAGATGCTTGCGAAGGTCGGCGTTGCCGACCTCGACGAGTTGATCGACCGCACCGTGCCCCACGACGTCCGCCAGCGCGAGCCGATGGAGTTGCCCACCCTCGGGCCCCGCCTGACCGACTACGACGAGTTGCTCGAGATGGCCCGCTCCAACCGCCTGATGGTCTCGATGATCGGCATGGGCTACCACCAGACCATCACGCCGGCCGTCATCCGGCGCAACGTGTTCGAGAACCCAGGCTGGTACACGGCCTACACCCCGTACCAGCCCGAGATCTCCCAGGGTCGCCTGGAGGCCCTGCTCAACTTCCAGACCATGGTCAGCGAGCTGACGGCCATGGACCTGGCCAACGCCTCGCTGCTGGACGAGGCCACCGCCGCGGCCGAGGCCATGACCCTGCTGCACCGGGTTGGCCGGGGCCGCCAGGGCGACTGCTTCGCGGTGGACGAGGCCTGCCATCCCCAGACCATCGCGGTGGTGGAGGCCCGGGCCGAGCCGATCGGCCTGGAGGTCGTGGTCTGCGATCCGGCCACCGCCGACCTGGAAGGCGTGTTCGGCCTGCTGGTGCAGTATCCGGGCACTACCGGAGCCATCCCCGACCTGCGATCCATCATCGAGCGGGCCCACGGCTCCGACACTCTGGTAGCGGTGGCCGCCGACCCGCTGGCCCTCTGCGTGCTCACCCCGCCGGGAGAGGTGGGGGCCGACGTGGTGGTGGGCTCCACCCAGCGCTTCGGCGTTCCCATGAGCTTCGGAGGCCCGCACGCCGCCTACATCGCGGTGCGCGAGGACTACCAGCGGGCGCTGCCCGGCCGCCTGGTCGGGGTGTCCAAGGACGACGCCGGCCGCCAGGCGCTGCGGTTGGCCCTCCAGACGCGAGAACAGCACATCCGCCGCGAGAAGGCCACCTCCAACATCTGCACCTCCCAGGTGCTGCTGGCCGTGATGGCGTCGATGTACGCCATCCATCACGGACCCGAGGGGCTGTCCAAGATCGCGGGGCGGGTGAACCGGGTGGCCGCCATCCTGGCCCACGGGTTGCAGGAGAACGGCATAGAGATAGTCCACGATCAGTTCTTCGACACGGTGTGCATCCGCGTGCCTGGCCGGGCCGACAAGGTGATCGCGGTGGCTCTGGCCGGCGGCGTCAACCTGCGCCGCGTCGATGCCGACACCGTCTCCGCCACCGTCGACGAGAGAACTACTCCCGCCGACTTGGAGGCGGTGTGGAAGGCATTCGGCTACCGGGCCGACTTCCGGATCCTGGACCGCATCGTCGACGACCCCCGGCCCCCCGAGTACCGGCGCACCACTCCCCCGCTGTCGCACCCGATCTTCTCGGCCTTCCGCAGCGAGACCGAGCTGGTTCGCTACATGCGCCGGCTGGTTAACCGCGACATCGCCCTCGACCGGTCGATGATCCCGCTCGGCTCGTGCACGATGAAGCTCAACGCGGCCACCGAGATGGAGCCGGTGAGCTGGCCCGAACTGGCCAACATGCACCCCTTCGCTCCCCTGGACCAGACCGTCGGCTACCAGCGCCTGATCGACCAGTTGGAGCACTGGCTGGCCGAGATCACCGGCTTCGCGGCGGTGTCGCTGCAGCCCAACAGCGGAGCCCAGGGCGAGTTGGCCGGTCTGCTGGCCATCCGGGCCTACCACCGCAGCCGGGACGACGTCGGCCGCGACGTGTGCCTGATCCCGTCATCGGCCCACGGAACCAACGCGGCCAGCGCAGTGATGGCCGGGATGCGGGTGGTGGTGGTCGACTGCGACGACATGGGCAACGTCGACGTGGACGACCTCAAGCGCAAGGCCGTCGACCACAGCGACACCCTGGCCGCCCTGATGATCACCTACCCGTCTACCCACGGCGTGTTCGAGACGGCGGTGCGCCACATCTGCGACGTCGTCCACGAGCATGGCGGGCAGGTCTACCTCGACGGGGCCAACCTCAACGCCATGGTGGGCCTGGCCCGGCCGGGCCGGTTCGGCGCCGACGTCAGCCACATCAACCTGCACAAGACGTTCTGCATCCCCCACGGCGGAGGAGGCCCGGGGGTCGGGCCCATCGGCGTGGCTGAGCATCTGATCCCGTTCATGCCCAACCATCCGCTGGCGCCGGTGGCGGGACCCCCGACCGGGCCGGGGCCGATCGCGGCCGCGCCGTGGGGATCGGCAGGCATCCTGGCCATCCCGTGGATGTACATCCACATGATGGGAGCCGAGGGCCTGAAGCGGGCCACCGAGGTCGCCATCCTCAACGCCAACTACGTGGCGGCCCGGCTCAGCGAGGCCTACCCGATCCTCTACACCGGATCGGAGGGCTTCGTGGCCCACGAGTGCATCATCGACACCCGGGTGCTGCGGGACACCTGCGGCATCACCGTGGACGACATCGCAAAGCGATTGATCGACTACGGCTTCCACGCCCCGACCATGAGCTTCCCGGTGGCGGGCACGCTGATGATCGAGCCCACCGAGTCGGAGGGCAAGGCCGAGCTGGACCGGTTCTGCGACGCCATGCTGGCCATCGCCGAGGAGGCCCAGCGGGTGGGCCGGGGCGAGTGGCCTGCCGACGACAACCCGCTGGTGAACGCCCCGCATACCTGCGAGGACGTGACCGCGGACGAGTGGACCCACCCCTACACCCGCACCGAGGCTGCCTACCCGGAGGCGCACGAACGGGCCAACAAGTACTGGTCGCCGGTGGGCCGCATCGACGGGGCCTACGGCGACCGCAACATCATGTGCGCGTGCCCGCCGATCGAGGACCTAGCCGAAATCTTCGAAGGCTGAGACGCCGTTTGCTGGCCTAGCCACACCCGGGGAGTTGACCATGCCTGATGCCCTGATCGAACGCGACGGCCATGTGATGATCATCACCATGAACCGGCCGGCCCGTATGAACGCCATCACGGGCCCGATGCTCATCCGCATGTACGACGCCTACGAGGAGGCCTCCAAGGATCCCGACGTGCGCTGCATCGTGGTGACCGGGGCCGGGGGCAATTTCTGCTCGGGCGCGGACCTGCGAGCCATGGCGGGCGACGCCGAGCAGAGCGACCCGCTCGACACCCGGGCCCGCATGGCCGAGGACCCCGACATCGTGTACAAGGCCCTGTTCCGCCACTACCGGCCGACCAAGCCCATCGTGGCCGCGGTGGAGGGCGTGGCCATCGCGGGCGGCACCGAGATCCTCCAGGCCATGGAGATCAGGGTGGCCGGCGAGTCGGCCCGCTTCGGGGTGAGCGAGGTCCGCTGGTCGCTCTACCCGATGGGCGGCTCGGCGGTGCGCCTGCCCCGCCAGATCCCCTACACCCACGCGGCGGAGATCCTGCTCACCGGCAAGCACATCAGCGCGGCCGAAGCCCTCGAGATCGGTCTGATCGGCCATGTCGTGCCCGACGGCCAGGCCCTGGAGAAGGCTCTCGAGATCGCCGGGGTGGTGGCCGCCAACGGCCCCCTGGCCTCCGCGGCGATCACCCGCACGCTGCACGAGTGCGACGGCATGGAGCTCGACGACGCCCTGCGCCACGAATGGGACTACGGGCAGGCGGTGTTCCGCTCCAACGACGCCAAGGAAGGCCCCAAGGCCTTCGCCGAAAAGCGTACCCCCAACTTCACCGGCACCTGACCGCCGGGCGGTAGGGTGCCGCGCTCGATGCGCCACTTCGACCTGCTGATCATCGGCGCCGGCTCGGGCAACTCGGTGATCGGGCCCGAGCACGACGACTGGGACATCGCCATCGCCGAGCACGGCCTGTTCGGCGGTACCTGCCTCAACGTCGGGTGCATCCCGTCCAAGATGTTCGTGTACGCCGCCGAGGTGGCCGAGCTGGCCGCCGACTCCGAGCGCCTCGGTGTCCACACCAGCTTCGACGGCGCTGACTGGCCCGCGATACGCGACCGGATCTTCGGCCGGATCGACCCGATCGCCGCCGGCGGCCTCGACTACCGCATGGGGCTGCCCAACGTGACCGTGTACACCGGCACAGCCCGGTTCACCGGACCGCGCACCGTGGCGGTGGGAGACGAGACGATCACTGCCGACAAGGTCGTAGTCGCGGCCGGAGCCCACCCGGCCATTCCCGCCATCGAGGGCCTGGAGAGCTGCGGCTACCACACCTCCGACACGATCATGCGCCTCGACGCCCTCCCGGAGCGGCTGGTGGTCCTCGGCGGGGGCTACATCGCGGCCGAGCTGGGCTCGGTAGTGGGCGCCTTCGGCTCGCAGGTCACGTTCGTGCTGCGAGGCGACACCTTCCTGCGGCGCGAGGACAACGAGATCCGGGAACGCTTCACTACGGCCTACAGCCGCCGCTTCGATGTTCGCATGAACACGCCGGTGCTCGCCGTGCGCCGCGACGGACCCGAGGTAGTGCTGGTAGTGCAGGGTGACCAGGGTGAGCGCACCGAACTGCGGGCCGACGAGCTGCTGGTGGCCACGGGCCGTATACCCAACGGCGACCGGCTCGACGTGGCTGCCGGCGGCATTGACACCGACAGCGTCGGCTACGTGGTCACCGACGACCAGCTGAGGACCACCGCCGAAGGTGTGTGGGCGCTGGGCGACGTGACCAACCCGGTGCAGCTCAAGCATGTCGCCAACCACGAGGCCCGGGTAGTGCGTCACAACCTCTCCCATCCCGACGACCCGGCCCGCGTCGATCACCGCTTCATCCCCCACGCCGTGTTCGGCTACCCCCAGGTGGCCAGCGTCGGCCTGACCGAGAGGGAATGCCGGGAGCGCTCACTCCCCTATCGCAGCCACGTGCAGCCCTTCAGCTCGGCCGCCTACGGCTGGGCCATGGAGGACACCGAGAGCGCGGTGAAGGTGATCGCCCACGCCGAGACCCGCCGCCTGCTAGGCGCGCACATCATCGGCCCCCAGGCGTCCACGCTGATCCAGCAGCTGATCCAGGGCATGCACTTCGACCTGACCGTCGACCAGATGGCCCGCCACCAGTACTACATCCACCCAGCCCTACCAGAAGTAGTAGAGCAA
>VXWX01000160.1 GCA_009835735.1 Acidimicrobiaceae bacterium | reverse complement strand
TGGCCTGCGGCTGCATCCGCAACCTGTACATGACCGGCCCGCTGCACGCCATCCTGCGGGCCAGCGTGGAGGTGTGGGAGTCCGATCCCGTGAACTTCGGCTTCCAGCAGGTCGGCTACGTGTCGGTGGGCGAGTCGAACCAGACCGACGACTACCTCAAGCTCCAGGCGTCGCAGGCGGCCAGCGGCTACCCGTCCGACGTGTACACCGGCACCGAGGCGCACGCCTTCCTCACCAACCTGTGGCCCGACTTCAAGACCGAGAACTGCGACGTGGTGCTGCACGAGCACCGCTCCGGGTATGCGGGCACCCACATGGCGGTGTGGGGACTGGACCAGAAGTGCCGCCAGTGGGGCGTGCAGCGGGTGTACGGCGCCACCGTGACCGGCTACACCCTCGACGCCTCGGGCTCGGTGACCGCGGTCGAGACCGACCAGGGCTCCATCTCCTGCGAGCAGGTGGTGGTGGGCGCGGGAGCCTGGACGCCCGAGCACTGGGAGTGGCTGGGCGGCCCGTCGCACCTCGACGTGGTCTACCCCGACGGCCATGTCGCCGAGCAGATGGACATGTGGACCTACTGGCGCCTGCTGGAGGGCGAGGTGATGCTGCCGGAGGGCGTCGACTTCCGCACCGCCCAGCACCGCGACTCGCCGGTGCTGCACGTCGAGTTGATGAACACGCCCGTGTACTCCGAGGACGGCCGGTTCCTCAAGGACCACTTCTACTCCTATGTCCGCTACGCGGCGGAGCGGGTCGGCGCGCCCGGCCTTCAGGGCGGGACGATCCCGGTGAAGATCGGACCGAGGGCGGCGGTCGAGCCGTACGGCCACCTGAACGACCAGTACCAGGCCGAGGAGTGGTTCGCCGACTACTACTGCGCGACGTTGGGCATGCTCTTCAAGCGCCTGGAGAACCTACGGCCGTTCTTCAAGGAGCGCCGCAACGGCGGGATCGGAGCGTTCACTCCCGACAACGTGCCCGTGTTCGACTACCTGGGCGACAACGCCTGGGTGATCGCCGACTCCAACCACGGGTTCAAGATGATCGGCGTGGGCAAGCTGACCGCCCAGATGATGGTGCACGGCGACAAGCCCGACGAGCTCAAGCCGTTCACCCTCGACCGCTACCGCACCGGCGCGACCTTCGGCGACCGCAACTCGAACTGCCCCTGGGTCTAGCTCGCCTGCGCTATCAAGAAATCTCGGGTTGGTTTTGTGTATCTACTCCCCAAAATCACACCGAGATTTCTGGGGCCGGTCAGGCGAAGGCGGCCAGCCACTGCTCGCGGCTGGCGGGCCGGAACACGTAGTTGCGCTCTCGGGTGATGCCCATGGTGGCCGACGACTCCACCGAGTAGCGGTGCCCGGGGTATAGCACCGCTTCGTCGGGCACCCGGGCCAGCCGGGTGGTGAGGCTCTCGTACATCTGGGCCGGGTCCGAGCCCGGTAGGTCCATGCGGCCGCATCCCTCCAGGAAGAGGGTGTCGCCGGCCACCAGGCGCCCGTCCACCAGGAAGCACTGGCTGCCGGGGGTGTGCCCCGGCGTGGCGATCAGCTCGATGGCTATGTCCCCCACCGTCACCACGTCGCCGGAGGCGTGGCTGACCAGGCAGTCGTCGTCCACGCCGGTCACCTTCTTGACGAGGTCGGCCTCCTCGGCCTGCACGTGGATCGGCACCGACACCCGCTCCAGCAGACGGGTGACGCCCTCGATGCTGAAGCCCATCATCTCGCCCCCCACGTGGTCGGGGTGGTAGTGGGTGGCCAGCACGCCGGTGCAGGTCATGCCGTCGGCCTCCAGCAGGTCGATGAGCCCGTAGGTGTCGTAGGCCGGGTCGACGAGCACGGCCTGGCCGGTCGCACGGTCGCCGATGGCGTAGACGAAGTTCACCATCTGGCGGGCCACCCCGTCGTCGGTTGCGAAGTCGCGCCCCGACAGCAGCTGGCGGAAGTAGAGCCGGTCGTCCACGCCCGTCACCCTAACAAGGGACTCAAATGGCGCTGATCGGTTCGTCGGGCCGTACCCTGCGGTAGATGGGGCAGCTCGGCGAGTCGCGCAATCTGACAGTCGGTTACCTGGGTCCGCCGGGGACGTTCACCGAGCAGGCCATTTATTCCCAGCCCGACCTGGCCGCCATGAACCACCGCCCCATCAACTCGATCATCGACGTGCTGAAGGCGGTCAGCAGCGGAGAGGTCGACTTGGGCCTGGTGGCCATCGAGAACATGATCGAGGGGTCGGTAACGGCCACCCTCGACGCGCTGGCCTTCGACACCGACCTGTTCATCCAGCGCGAGGTCATCATCGACGTCAACCTGAACCTGCTGGGCCCTCCGGGCATGGCGCTGGAGTCGGTGGAGCGGGTCCGGTCCTATCCGGTGGCCCACGCCCAGTGCCGCGAGTACCTGGCCACCCATCTCCCCGGCGCGGTGTTCGAGGCGGCCAACTCGACCGCCGACGCGGCCCGCAGCCTGGCCGAGGCCGGTGACCGCACCGCCGCGGCCATCGCGCCGCTGCGCTCGGCGGAGGTGTATGGGCTGGACGTGCTGGCCGCCGACATCGCCGACCACGCCGACAACCAGACCCGCTTCGTGCTTGTCGCCAAGGACTTCATCGCCGCGCCGACCGGCCACGACAAGACGAGCATGGTCGTCTACCAGCGCACCGACGTGCCGGGCTCGCTCATCGGCATCCTGGGCGAGTTCGCGGCCCGGGCCATCAACCTGACCAGCCTCCAGAGCCGGCCCACCAAGGCCAGCCTCGGCCAGTACTGTTTTCTGCTGGACTGCGAGGGCCACATCGCCGACGAGGTGGTGGCCGACGCCCTGCGCAACCTCAACATGAAGACCAGCCGGGTGAAGTTCCTCGGCTCCTACCCGTCGGCCTCCGCCGACCACCACGATCACGTGATGAACCAGGTCGAGATGCGCAAGGCGGCCGCCTGGGTAGACGACCTGAGGGGCCGCATCCTCCGCTGAGAGTCCCGCCTATCCTTGGCTGCGGAGGGATGGCAGAGCGGACGATTGCGACGGTCTTGAAAACCGTTGGGCCTTCACGGGTCCCGGGGGTTCGAATCCCCCTCCCTCCGCGTGCAGCGTCCGGTTGGGCCGGCAGGGCCTAGCCTGCCGACACGATCACTTGGAGGAGCCACCCATGATCCGCATCCGCATGCTGGCCGCTCTAGCAGCCATGGCTCTCGTCGCCGCGGCCTGCGGCTCCGACGACGGCGGGGAGGCAGCCGCGCCGGCAGCCGCGCCGACGACCGCGGCCCCCACCACCGAGGCGCCTGCCACCACGGCCGCGCCGCCTACTACCACGGCCGCGCCCGCAACAACCACCGCTGCACCGACCACGACTGCGGCCCCCACAACCACTGCAGCCCCGACCACGACCGCCGCGCCCACCACAACTGCGGCCCCCACGACCACCGCAGCACCCACTACGACCACCACCACTGTCCCCACCACGATCTCGTTTCCGGAATCTGAGTGGGTGGCGATCCTTGGTGGCGAGGACTGTGTCTGCGCCGACGGCAGCCCGTACTACTACTGGGTCCGGGAGGCCGACCCCACCAAAGTCGTCTTCTATCTAGAGGGCGGAGGGGCCTGCTTCACGGGAGCAAGTTGCTCGTTCACGAACGGCAACTATGACCCCGATGTCGATCCGAACGATCCTGCGGAGAACCCTGACAATGCCGGGGGAATCTTCGACTTCGACAACCCGCTCAACCCACTACGGGACTACTCGTTCGTGGGGGCTCCCTACTGCACCGGCGATGTGCACCTGGGCAACCGGACCAACGACTACGGCGGCGGTCTGTTCGTGCACCACAATGGCTTCGTCAACGCCAACACCGCCCTGGCCGAGGCCGTGAAGCGATTCGGCGACGCCACCGAGGTGGTGGTGGCGGGTACGAGCGCCGGGTCGGCCTCGGCGGCGCTGTACGGAGGTCTGGCCGCGGACGCCTTCGGTGAAGCGGCTATCACCGTGGTGGCCGACGCGTCGGGTGCCTACCCCAGTGTTCCGGGCATCAACTCCTTTATCGGCGGTCTATGGGGCACAACCAGCGTCGTGCCCGACTGGCCGGTCAACGAGGGAATGACCGCCCAGGAGTGGGGCCTGCCCGAACTGTTCATCCAGGCTGGGCTGCACGCGCCCCGCATTCGCTTCGCCCGCTTCGACAACGCCTTCGACAGCACCCAGGAGTTCTTCGCCGGTCTAGCCGGCTTCGACGCCAGCCGGATCGACCAGCTGATGGCGCTCAACGAGGCCAACATCGAGGCCGCCGGCGTCAACCAGGCGAGCTACACGGCACCCGGGACGGACCACGGCATCCTGCCGCTGGACCGCATGTACACCCTGGAGGTGGAGGGAGTGCCCTTCCTGGCCTGGCTGACGGCACTGGTGGCAGGCGAGGACGTCGACGACGTGACCTGCGTGGACTGCTCATAGCCGGCACGCCGGTACGCTCAGATCTTCCGGAGACGTGGCCGAGTCCGGTTGAAGGCGCTTCCCTGCTAAGGAAGTAACGATGCAAGTCGTTCGTGGGTTCGAATCCCACCGTCTCCGCCAGCCAGCCAGCCAGCAGCTAGCCAGGGCGACCTGCTCGTGATCCGGCCCCTTCAGCTCAGGTCGAGACCCGCTGGTCCGGGTGGGCCGCGACGGCGTTGAAGGACAGGTCTGCCGGATTGCCGGCGCGGTCGTGGGCGCCGCCGCCGTTGAGGCGCAGGCTGTTGGCGTTGATGCTGACACCGTCGCGGTCGGTGTCGCCGCTCTGCACCTGGTATGCGAAGGGGATCCGGCTGCTGGCCTCCTGGCTCGCAGCTATCGTCGCGTGCCGGGTCTCGCCGCCGATGTCCAACTCGATGTAGGGCAGCCCGCCCAACATCACTTCCTCACTGAAGGCGGCTTCGACGGTGATGGTCTCGCCGGCGGTGTAGGCGTCGCCGTCAGCAGGCCGTGACACGATGGAGACTGCCGAAACGGCCGGCGGTTCGGTGTCGACCCTGTGGTCGCGCTGGACGTTCATGTCCGGGTACCAGGGATTGCGTTGCACATCGGTGCCGTGAGCCTTGATGGTGCCGCTCCCACAGAAGCCCGTGATCTCGGTTCCACGGGCCAGCATGATGCCCCTGGAGTCCATGTCTCCGGGACGGACGGTGTAGCCGAACACGAGCGTGTCGGTACCGGAGCCGCTGCGGTAGTTGGCCTCTCGCGCTGAGTTCGAGTGGTTCCCGTCATATCCGACGTACAGCTCCACACAGACATCGCCTTCCACCACCACGCGGGTGTTGAACGTGAAGGCGACCTCGATGACCTCGTTGGCTCGATAGACGCCCTGTCCGGCACCGGGCACCGAGATGACCCGGCTGCTCCGGACATAGGGCCGCCCGTCAACCTTCTGATGCCATGAGGGTGCAATGCCACGATGGGTGTAGTCGATGGGGACGTCGGTGCCCGCGGCGTTGATGGTGCCGATGAAGCCGTAGGCGGGCGTGCGGTCCTCGGCGGTGGCGGCCGCGGCCACGCTGAGGCCGTCGAGGTCGAGATCCTCGGGCTAGACGAGATATCTGAAGACGAGCTCCCTGCTGCCCGAGCCGAGGTGATAGCCAGCGCCCCGCCAGGTGCTGGAGCCGCTGTCACCGAGGTCCAGGGCAAGCAGGGGGGATCCCTCGACCTCCACGTTGCGGTCCAGTCTCACGGCGACGTCGATGGCGTCGCCGGCGCGGTAGGCAGCACCGTCGGGGGGACTCGATGCGAAGTCCACGCCGATGATCCTCGGCCGGTCGTCGTCAACGATGGTCACCACGCATTCGTGCAAGCTCCCGTGGGAGAAGAAGCCGATGGAGAAGGTCTCATCATGCTCGGGCCGGGCGTCCTCTGTGGTCTCGATCGGGATCCACAGCGTTGTGTCCGCTGGTTCGAACCTGGTGCCGAAGTACCGGGTGAAGTCATCGGGGCTCGCGGTGTGGCCGATGAGGAACGTGTAGACCTTTGGTCCTCGCAGCCAGCCCGCAGTGCGAACCCCCATCCGCGCGGTGTCGCCTTCCGTCACGGGATCGGGACAAGTCAGGTCTACGTGGCCGGCGCGGGCCCGGCTGGGCTCGACGACCGAGACAACGGCCGCCGACAGGAGCACGAGCACAGCAACCGAGGCAAAGCGAGCCATCGCCGCCATTGCCGTTCCGCGGCGAGAACGCGCCTCCCTCGGACGGGCCGGTTCAGGAACGATCCAACCTCTCATCGCCTATGTCATGACCGGCTCCCTCCAAGGGTTTTCGAGACTGCACCTCGCTATGCCCTGAGCACCCATCTTGTTGGCCCGTAGATGAAGCAAGAAATTTGGGTTTCGGCTATAACCTGCAAAACTTCGTCGCAGAATGTTATAGGCAGTGAATTACAGCCTTCAAATTTTGGGTTTAAGATGTAACCTGCAAAACTTCGGACGCTGACGCTAGGCTCCGGATGTGGGAATGGAGCGTTTCACCGACTCTCCCGTCGGCCAGTTGGTGCCGGTCGAGGTGCCCGTCGGCGACGAAATGGTGCGGCAACTGGCGTTCGTGCCATCTCCTCTGCCCGATGAATTGACCCTCTCACAAGCAACCTGGTCAGCGGCGATGAACGCTGCCGTCGAACTGGGGCAGCTCGCGGGAATGACTCGGAGCCTGCAGGTCGAGCCCACGCTGCTGGCCGGCCTGACGGTGCGCCGCGAAGCGCTCAGCACATCTGCTCTCGAAGGAACCTATGCGCCGGTCGTCGACGTGCTCGCCAGTGAAGCATCACCGCTATCGCCCCGCACGACAGCCATCACCGAGGTGTTGAACTTCGTGCATGCAGCCGATCATGGCGTGGAGCGACTAGCAGAGCTGCCCGTATGCATGCGTCTGGCCTGCGAGTTGCACGCGATCCTGGTTGAAGGCACACCAAGCGAGGACTACCAGAGGGGTCAAGTCCGCGAGACGCAAGTAGCCGTCGGAGCCAGCGTCACCGTGACCCCCGCTGAGCGACTGCGCAACGCCAGGTTCGTGCCACCGCCACCGGGACGTGTCCTGATCGACGGCCTGAGCCAATGGGAGCGGTGGTCGAACACGGCCGTCATGCATCCGTTGGTACGGGTCGCAGTCTCGCACTACCAGTTCGAGGCATTGCATCCCTTCACCGACGGCAACGGCCGCATCGGGCGACTGCTCGCAATCCTCCAGTTGATCCAAGCTGGCATCCTCGACACGCCGGTTGTCAACTTGTCGCCCTACTTCGAAGCCCGTCGCGACCAGTACATCGGACTGCTCGAGCAGGTCAGTGCCACCGGGGCGTGGGACGAATGGATCGCCTTCTTCTGTGACGCGCTCGCGTCACAGGCAGCAGATGGGGTTCAACGGATTCGGGAACTGCTCGATTGGCGAGACAGCACGCTGGCGAGTTTGCGCGACGCCGGAGTGCGAGGAACGGCACACAACGTGATCGACCAGTTCATCAGCCAGCCCATGACCACGGCGCGCGCCATAAGCGACCACCACGGCGTGAGTGCAAGTGCTGCCAACCATGCACTGAAGCGGCTGCTCGAGATGGGCATCGTGCAGGAGATCACCGGCAAGCCGTACGCCAGGGTCTACGCAGCTACAGACGTGCTAGCCCTGCTCCATCGTCCATCCTCGTAGCCCCCTGATCGGCGAGCCGCACGGGCCTCGAGGAGCCTCTCCGGCATCTGAGGCTTCGCGAAGTGAACCGGAACCTAACGGGCAGGGGGGGCGTAGATGAGGCCGCCGTCTAGCCAGCTTGCGTTGACGGTGCCTTGGCGACTCAACCCGACCGGTGCCAGGTGCCGGTCGAAGATGTCGCTGTAGTTCCCGACCTGCTTGATGACCTGGTAGAACGCGTCAGGGGCCAGGCCCATCGCAGTCTGCAACTCGCCGTCCAACCCCAACAGACGGGCGACCTCGACGTCGGGGGGATCGGCAGCCGCCGACTCGACGTTGGCCCGCGTGATCCCCTTCTCGTCGGCGATGATGGTGGCGTACACCACCCAGTCGACCACGTCGCCGAACTGCGGGTCGCCGTGCGCATAGGCCGGCGCCAGTGGCTCCTTCGAGATCGGGGTCGACGGGAAGATCACCCAGCGTTGACCCCCGGGCTGCTGGGTGGACCGGCGGCCCACCAGGCCGGAGCCGTCGCTGGTCATCACGTCACAGGCACCGGAGACGAAGTCCTCCACCACCAGGTCACGACCCTCGAGACTCCTGACGGTGACCTGCACCCCGGCGTTGGCCGCCGCGTCGGTGAGGTTCAACTCAGTGGTCGAGCCAGCGTTGACGCACACCACCGCCCCAGCCAGGTCAGCCACCGTCGAGGACTCGGTGTAGCCGTCCGCAGCCCTGGCCATGAACTGCTGCCCGTCGTAGAAGACCACCGGCCCGAAGTCCACGCCCTCGCCGGTGTCACGGCTCTGGGTGACGGTGGTGTTGCGAAACAGCACGTCCACCTGCCCGCTCCGCACCGCGCCGAACCGCTCAGAGGACGCCAACGGCACGAACATCACCGCATCGGCGTCACCCAACATGGCGGCGGCAACCGCCCGGCAGTAGTCGACGTCAAAGCCCGCATAGGAGCCGTCGGGTTGACGCTCAGAGAACCCCACCGATGTGCCCGACACCCCACACGCCAGCTCGCCCCTGGCCCTGACCCCGTCCAATAGACCGCCGTCCACAACCGTGGACGGCCTTTCGCCGGAGGTGCAGGACCCCAGCACGAGCGCCAGCACCGAGACCACAGCGATCAGTCGCTTCATGGAGTCGTCGTCCACTCTGGTGGAGCCCAGCACGCGAGACGCCTCACGGCGGCGAAGCGTACCCGGGTAGCTGGATCCACGAGAATTGAGGCTTCGTGAGCCGCGAACCGGCGTGCGCTTAGCCGTTTCCTCATATTCCTTAACCGTTTGATCACATGACTGTGGGAGCATGGCCAGCTGTGAGGAGAGAGGAAGAACCGGTCGTGGTGCTGGTAGAGGACGATCCCAACATCGCCAGCCTGGTGGACATGTACCTGCGCCAGGACGGCTACCGGGTGTTTCAGGCATCTGATGGCGCGACAGGCTTGGACATCATCAAGCAGCACAGGCCCACGATCATCATCCTCGACATCGGGCTGCCCGGCGATGTCGACGGCATCCAGCTCTGCCGTGAGCTGCGGGCTTTCTCGGATGTGCCCGTCATCATGCTCACGGCCCGCGACGGCGAGATCGATCGGATCGTCGGGCTGGAGCTCGGCGCCGACGACTACGTGACCAAGCCGTTCTCCCCTCGCGAGCTGGTCGCGAGGGTTCGGGCCGTGCTGCGACGCAGCGACGGCGGGTCCCGGGCCACCCTTCCCCCGATCCTGGAAGTCGGAGAGGTCGAGGTGGATACTGCCCGCCGTGAGGTGCGGTTGAAAGGCGACCCGGTGTCGCTCACCGCTCGGGAGTTCGACCTGCTGCAGTACCTGGCCGAGAACCTGGGGCTGGCCCTCAGCCGTCGGCAACTGCTGGACGGCGTTTGGGGATACGACTGGGTGGGCGACGAACGAACCGTGGACGTCCATGTGCTCCAACTCCGCAAGAAGCTGGGCGAGACCCTGCGGGTCACCACCGTGCGCGGCGTGGGCTACCGGCTGGACTGAAGGGAAACGAGAGTGCAACGGCGGCTGTTCATCGCCGTAGTGGGAACGGTGGCTGTGGCCCTGCTGCTAGCCAGCACGGTGACGCTGGCGCTTGTGCGCCGAGCCGATCGCAATGCGATTCAACAGGTGCTCGAGCAGGAGGCCGACGTGCTGGCCAGCCTGATGGCGACGGTCCACTTCGACGAGGATGGAGACAGCGCACACCTGAACTCACACCTGGTCCGGGCGGCCGAGAATCTCAATCGCATGGATGTAGCCGTCCTGCTCCTCCGGAATGGAGCGTTCGTGGGCGATTTGCCGGAGAGCGTGTTGCCCGCTGACCTGCAGCCTCTGGCCTCGGGAACCGAAGAAACGATCAGCGGGATCCGGGGCTCCAGTGCGTGGGCGGCTGCGGCCGAGCAGACCGGCCCCGTGACAATCGCCGTGGTCCTGACCGACCCGGCCGACCAGTTCCTCGGAGCGGTCCTGAGATGGTTCGGGGTGTCGGCGGCGATATCGCTGGCATTGGGAGCCGCGGTGGCTGTGATGTTGAGCCGCCGACTGGCCCGGCCTCTCCGCCAGGCCCGCGACGCCACCCAGCTGATCGCGGGCGGCGACCTGAGCGCTCGGGTACCGGCGAGCGAGGGTCGCCCGGATGAGATCACCGACCTGTCGGCGTCGATCAACGAGATGGCCGAATCGCTGGAACGGTCCCAGAGTCTGGAGCGCCGGTTCCTGATGTCCATATCCCACGACCTGCGCACCCCGCTCACCTCCATCCGGGGATACGGAGAAGCCATCGCCGACGGCACCGCGGACAACCGGGGGCAGGCGGCCGAGGTCATCGTCTCAGAGGCGATCCGCCTGGAACGCCTGGTGGGCGACCTACTGGACCTGGCCCGACTGGACGCCCGCGAGTTCACGCTGGAATACCACCTGACGGATGTGGTCGCGGTGGGACGAGAGGTCTGCGCCGGATTCGCGCGGAACGCGGCCGACCGGAACGTCCAGATGCGGGTGATCAACGAGGAACCCGTCAACGCCTGGTGCGACCCCATCCGGGTAGCACAAGTGGTGGCCAACCTGGTTCAGAACGCCCTCAAGTTCGCCGACTCGATGGTACAAGTGGAGTACCGGTCCAACGGCCGGGGCGAAGAGGCCCGGGCCGTCATCACCGTGGACGACGACGGTCCCGGCATCAGCGAGGAAGACTGGCCCCACGTGTTCGAGCGCCTGTACGTGGCTCGGCACACGCCCCGGCTCAAGGAGGCCGGCTCAGGCCTGGGGTTGACCATCGTGGCCCAGCTGACCGAGGCCATGGGAGGCAAGGTCAGCGTGGCCGCCCGTCAGCCCACCGGCACCCGCTTCACGGTGGAACTCCCCGCCCGCGAGCCCTAGCGCGACCCTGATCCGGGCATAACCGACCGCTCATATTCCCTTCGGATACTGGCAACGCTCAGAACCGGACAACTCCCCCGAAAGGCAGAGGAAATGAGCGTTGAACATGCCCGGAACCACCCACAACACGCCCGAGAGATCGACTTCGGGCCGGCCGCCAAGAGTCCACGGGACCCGAAGAAGTGGCTGTCGGTCAGCGCGGCGGCCTTCGCGCTGGCCGCATTCGTCCTGTACCCGCTCAGCCAGGCCAGCGGCCAAGCAGCTGAGACCTCCGGGATGACGGAGCAGAGCAACACGATCTCCACCGCAGCGCCCACGGCGACAAAGGCCCAGACCACGGCGCTGGCAACCACATCCGGCAGTGCCCAGACGAAGACGGCAGCGACCACCGCACCAACAGGGACCAAGACGGTGGCGACCACCGCACCAACGGAGACCGAGACCACGGCGCACTGCATCCAGGAGCACAGCAACGACGACCCGGACCACAACACCGAGTGCACCGACAACCACGACGACGCCTCAGCCCACGCGGCCGACTGCGCCGCCAACCACGGCACCGGAGGCTCCGACCACGACAACGACTGTTCGGGCCACGACGACGCCGAACATTCGGACCACGCCGACGGCTCGGACCACGAGCACGCTGAAGGCGCAGACCACGACGCCGACTGCGCCGCCAACCACAGCAACGAGGGCTCCGACCACCACTCCGACTGCGCCACCAGCGACGGCACCGACCAGCAGTGAGCCGCCAACCCATTGAGAGCGCGCCCGACAGATCAGTGACGTGACCCTGATGGCTGGGCAACCTGCCCGGTCACGCTCACCCGAAGCCAGCCTGGAGCGGCACCTCCGCCGAGCAGTAATGCTCGGGGGAGGTGCCGTCTTCCTCGTCCTCGCCGTCTTCGCGTGTTCCAACGACACCGATGACCCGGATCCGGCCCAGACGGCTGAAGCCGCGGCGGCAGGCTCGCCGTCAGACCCACCAGCCGTTGAGCCAGTACCGCCTCTCGCAGGGGACGGGACAGGAGCAAGCACAGGCAGCGGCTACCCACCGGCGGTACTCACCCCGTCGGGGATCCCGCTGGCGGTCCTTGACCGCACCGCTGCGGGCTACCTAGTGCGGACTCCGTGCGGCGGCACGGCCGAAGTGTCCGCCGGTGTGCCGATCGAGAGCGCCCAGGTCGTGCTGGATCCCGGCCATGGGGGGAGGTGGGACACCGGCGCCGTAGGACCCAATGGCCTGGTGGAGCGCGACTTGAACCTCACACTCAGCCGCGCGGTCCTGGATGAGTTAGCCGAACGCGGCATCTCCGCCGCCACCACCCGCACCGGCGACTACTCGATCCTGCACTCTGTCCGCGCCGCTTTCGCCGACGCTCTGGGGGCCGACGCGCTGGTGTCGATCCACCACAACGCCCCCACCTGGAGCCCCAGCAGCGTCCCGGGCAGCGAGGTGTACGTGCAGTCCCGCACAGCCGAACAGGTCCGCGCCGACTCCGCTCGCCTCGGCGGGCTGCTCTATGAGGAGATCACCGCTGCGCTCGCCGCCTTCGACGACATTGCATGGAGCGGCCTGCCCGATGCCGGCGTGCTGCGAGTCCTGCGCTCCGAGGGCGACGACGCCTACGGGATGATCCGCCGCCCGTCCGTGGTGACCGCCCTAGTCGAGTACGGGTACCTCTCAAATCCCTCAGAAGCTCGACTGTTCGTCACCGACGAGTACATCCGCGTCGCGGCCGGCGCCACCGCCGACGCCATCGACGCCTACTTGCACTCGGACCGGCCAGGCGCCGGATTCGTCCAACAGCCGC
The DNA here is from genome assembly GCA_009835735.1 of Acidimicrobiaceae bacterium. Lineage (GTDB taxonomy): Bacteria > Actinomycetota > Acidimicrobiia > Acidimicrobiales > Aldehydirespiratoraceae > Aldehydirespirator. Next base: position 37,006 of record VXWX01000160.1, on the reverse strand, counting down.
GCACATTCAACCCTCGGTCAGCCTCAACCCCCTGCGACGATCCTGTCTTGGAGTAGAGCCAATGCCTCAGCGGGTTCGGGCGGCGCGGCGGGCCTTCATCCGCTGGCGCATCCGGGCGTGGGCCTCGGGCGTGCCGTCGTGGAAGGTGCCGAACAGCCTGTCCAGCGGCACGGGCCGGTTGCCGTAGTTGCACTCGAAGTACCGGTGGTGCAGGTGGTGGAAGTAGTCGGCGCCCTTCATGGAGCGTCCCCCGCGCCGGCCGATCTCGTAGCGCTCGAAACCCGAGTGGGTCACCGCGGTGGCGATGCTGTTGGACGACAGGGTGAGGATCAGGATGAACGGGTGCGCAGGCACCACCCACCACAGCACGAACATGCTGAGGTACATCATGTGCTCCACCGGGTGCATCGACAGGCCGCTCCAGGGCCCCGGGTTGACGTTGCGGTGATGCAGGTAGTGGACATGGTCGTACACCCAGCGCGTGTGCAGCACCCGGTGGATGAAGTAGAAGTGGGTCACCGACCACAGCGACGTGAACACGGTGAGCGCCGACAGGTAGAGCCACCCCGAGCTCCAATCCACCTGCGGGATCCAGCCGTTGGCGTAGAACCACATGGTGAGCGCCTCATAGGCGGTCCACACCGAGCAGCCGCTGACCAGGCACCAGAAGATGTTGTCGCGGGTCTGGTTGTTCCACAGGAACTCCCGGTTGGTGGTGCTCAGCCACTGGCGCTCGTACTTGTAGCGCTGCTGCTGGGCCCGCCGGACGTACAGCGCCACATGCAGCGTTCCCGCCACCAAGGTGAACATCACGACGTTGCGGGCGTAGATCTCGAGAACCCATCTCGGGCTCAGGGTCGCCATGCGCTCCATCGACGGAGTGAAGAAGTTCCACGCCACCGCGGCGATGCCCACCCAGAGCAGCCCCTGGGGCAGCATCATCGAGAAGATGTGCCGCAGCGTCGCCGCCGGCCGCGGCGGCCAGTCCAGTATCGGCGAAACCGTGATGGGAACGTCCGGCTCGAAACCCCTCGCCCCGGGACTCGGCGACTTGCCAACAGTCGAGCTTGCCTCCGTCATGGGAACCCGACCTCCCCTCATTGATCCGGACCGTCTCCCAGGCATCGCATGCTACATCAGTCGTGCCGCCGAACGGATGGCGTCCATGTCGATGTAGCACCCCTGCAGGTGCCGGCGCTCGGTCACCCGGAAGGCCCGCCGACCGTGCAGCACGCGGCGATTGTCGAACGCCACCAGCTCACCGGGCCGCAGGGCGATCTCGATCCCGATGTCGTCGCGCTCGAGAAGATCGACCAGGACGCGGTAGGCGCCGTAGAACGTCGCCGTCTCGGCCCGGTCGGCCCCCAACGACTCCATGGAGCGGTTGTTGACGCTCACGGCCCGTACGGCGCCGTCGCAGTCGAGTTCGATCAGGGGACGCCGGGCTTGCAGATCCACGCCGGCGCTGCGATAGCGGAACGTCACGTCGGTAGTGGTGAGCGTCTCGAACGCGGTGGGATCCTCCGCTCGGAGCAGCGCAGCGGCGGCGAAGCCGTCGACGAACCGGCTCGCGCCGCCGCCGTTCGCCGCGGCCAGGCAGTGCAGCAGCTGCGCGGTCGGGCACGGCTCCCGGTAGGGGTTGTCGGTGTGGGCGGGCAGAGCGAGTGGCGTGAAGGCGAGATTGACGGGGTCGGGCTCAGCGACGACATCAAAGAGGGAGCCGTAGTTGGTTTCCCGCACGAACCCGATCGTGTTGCCGACCTCTAGGACCGTTCCCGGCTCGACCCCGCAGTCGTGAAGCAGGGCGATGCCCCACCGGGCCAGCTGATCGACGAACGGACCATGATCGCCGGTCCAGCTCGTGCTGCCGGCCCGCAGCTGCTCGGCGAACGCCGGCACCCACGGCTCGGCGGACAGGTCGCCGGGCTCTGCGGTGGGGATGCGGCAGACGTGCCGCTCGCCCGAACGGTGGTGCAGGGTTACGGTCAATTCGTCGCCGGTCCGGTCAGTGCGGACCACTGTCCACCCGTCGAGCACCGACGCATCGATCAAGTGCTGATCGTTGCCCGGATCGCGGCACGAGGCGCAACGGCAGGCATCCCTCGCCCACGACGGGTCGATCGGGCGTTCCGGCGCGAGGGCGGCTGTGATCAGGCCGCGGTAGGTCTCGAGCGCAGGGACTGCGAAGCCGTCGACCTTGCCTCGGTCGTCGTAGCCCCTCAGCCGCACCGCATCCGCAGCGAACGCGCCCGCCGCGAACGCCTCGGCGTCGCCCGCCGCCAGAGGGCCTCCCTGTTGGGTCAACGACATCCTCGAAGCGAGGCTGAGGCGATCGTGGTAGTCCGGCTCGACGGCCACGCGGTACCGCTTGGCGGTGACGTGGCCCCGGATGGGCTCGACGATGGCGGGAGACAGAACCGGCTGCAGGGCCCGGGCCCCGACCTCGGCATGGCCGGGCAGACCCCACTGCCCGGCCCGGTCGAGGACGTGACCTAGGTCGTGCAGGAGGCAGGCGAGCACCATCTCGTCACCGGCACCGTCCGACGCGGCGAGCGCCGCGGACTGCAGCGCGTGGTCGAGCATCGTCACCCGCTCGCCGTAGGTCTCCTGCGCCATGGCGGCCAGCAGATCCAGCACGACCTCTACCAGCGGAAGCTCCCGGCCCAGCAGCGACGACCCCTCCCAGCGAGGATCAGGCCCGAACCCGCACAGGCCGGCAACCGTGGGAGCGACATCCAGTGGCGACGCAACCGGCCAGCCCGAACCGGCCGAAATCCGGCCCGGTGCCCGCACCACGACGAACGTCTCCATAACATCGGGAACCTCGTCGGCGTGTCCGGTGCCGAGACCCCCATGATCGGTGGTCACCAACACGGACGCCTCCGGGCCCACCGCGTCAAGCAACCGGGCCAGCTCCCTGTCCGATCGGGTGACCGCAGCCGCGTACTCGGCACTGTCCCAGCCGTAGGCGTGACCGGCGAGATCGGGACGCACCAGATAGACGAACACAACGTCGCAGCAGCCGCCTTCCACGGCCGCGACGGCGGCGTCTACGCAGCGGCGGTCCTCGTCCGGGTCATAGCCGCCGTCGACAACGAACCGCTGCCCGGCCGCCTCCCGCTCGATCACCGCGTCCAGCGGCAGCCAGTTGATGAAGATCGCAGTCGACCGACCGGCGTCGCGGGCCGCTTGAAGGAACGAGGGGGCGTCGGTGCGCAGCGGTGCCGGTGTGTTGCTGTACAGCCCGTGGGTGGACGGGGCGACGCCCCGCAGCATCGATGTGTGAACCGGCAGGGTCGTCGGCGGGGTGACGGTGCGAGCAGCGAAGCAGGAAGCCCCCTCAAGAGCGAGGGTGGTGAGCGCGGGCATGGTGGCGCGAGTGACATGGCGCGGGGCCAACCCGTCGATCGACACCACCAGCACCACAGAACGCGTAGCCGTCGTGCCAGCAGAATAGGGTGGCGGAGCGGCCCGATGGGCCATGGCAGACCCGGGCCGGGATTGGGAGTTCGTGGCGTCGGGTCAGCCTTGGACGGGGGTGCGCCAGCCGAACGGGTCCGGTGCCGCCCCCACCTGGATGTCGACGAGCGCTTGGCGCAGCCTCATGGCGTTGCGGCCCGGCTGGCCGCCGCCGAACGTGAGCGTCTCGCCGTCATGGACGATGCTGCCCACCGGCGCCAGAACCGCGGCCGTGCCGGTCAGGAAGGCCTCACCCCGCTCGGCCCAGTCGACCAGCTCGTCGGGATGGATCGTGCGTTCCTCGACCTGGTAGCCGAGGTAATCCGCTAGCTCGATCACCGAGGCCCGGGTGATCCCGTGAAGGAAGGACTCGTCCAAGTGCCGGGTGACCACCCGCTCGTCGTCGGCGAGGAAGAAATTGGCGGCACCCGTCTCGGTGATGTCGTTGTTGGTGGCGAACAAGATCTGGTCGATTGCTTCGCTGGCGGCCATCGAGTCCAGAGTCACACCCAAAGCCATGGCGTAGTTGGCACCGCACTTGACCATGCCGAACTTGGGCACGGTACGCGGCACCGACGTCTCCAACAGCAGGGTGAGCGGCCGCACTCCGCCCTTGAAGTAGTCGCCGACCGGGCTGTTCACCACGTACAGCAGGGCGCTGCGGGACGGGCGGGCGGCCGCGCCGATGTCGGGATCGGTGCCGACCAGGGTCGGGCGGATGTACAGCGAGCCCGGCGGATCGGGGACCTCCGACGCGTTGGCCTCCACCGAGTCGACGATCATCCGGCGCAGCGTGCCGGGATCGATTTGGGGCAGTCGCAGCAGTGCCGCACTGGTCGCCATCCGCTCGATGTGACGGTCGAGGCGGAACACCGCCAGCGAACCGTCATCCTGGCGATGGGCCTTGAGGCCCTCGAAGATCGCGCTGGCGTAGTGCAGCGCGTGCGCGGCCGGGCTGATCGAGTGGTCCTGGTAGGGCTCGGGTGATCCACCGTAGACGTAAGCCCCGCCGTCGGCGCGAGCGATGGTCATCCAGTCGCACAGGACGGTCCCGAACGGGACGGTGAACGGGTCGGGCTTGCGGGTCACTCGGACTCCCTTCGGGGTGACCGTATGTGTATAGCGGACGCAGCGACCAGCACCGTCACCCACAGGCTCCCAAGGACGCCGGCTCCAACCCGTAGCTTCCTGGCGCGACCACGACGTACACTGGCGATTCCCCAGCGCTCGTAGCTCAATTTGGATAGAGCATCTGACTACGGATCAGAAGGTTGGGGGTTCGAGTCCCTTCGAGCGCGCCGAATCCATCCGCCCGCCGCTGGACTGCCGCCGATGGTGCTTCAGTCGTCGGCGACGACAAGCTTGGCCAGCAGTGCGTGCGGCAGCGGCTGGTAGTCGTGGTGCTCGGCACTGAAGGTGCCGGTGCCGCCGGTCATCGACCGCAGGTCGATCACGTAGCTGAGGATCTCCGACGTCGGGACGTGGGCCCGGATCACGCTGGTGCCCGCAGTCGAGCCCGGCTCCGTGCCGAACACCTGGCCCCTCCGCGAGTTCAAGTCGCCCAGCACGTCGCCCTGGTAGGCGTCGGGAACCTCTACCTGGATCTCGCTGATCGGTTCGAGCACCGCGCTGCCCACCTGCTCCACGGCCTGCTTGAGCGCCAGCGATCCCGCGATCTTGAAGGCCATCTCCGAGGAGTCCACCGAGTGGTGCTTGCCGTCGTAGCACACCGCCCTCAGGTCCACCATCGGGAAGCCGTGCCGGCCGCCGTTGGCCATGGCGTCCTCGATGCCAGAACCCACGGCAGGGATCAGGTTGCGGGGTATGGCGCCCCCGGTCACCTCGGTGTCGAACTCGTAGCCACCGCCCCGCGGCAGCGGCTCGAAACGCACCATGGCCACCGCGAACTGCCCGTGCCCGCCGCTCTGCTTCTTGTGCTTGGCCTCCACATCGGCCGGCCGAGCCAGCGTCTCCAGGTAGGCCACCCGCATGTTCTCGACCTCGAAGTCGATCCCCATGCGCTCCAACCGGGAACGCACCACCCGGATATGGGCCTCACCGGCACCGGACAGCACCGTCTGGCGGGTGGTGGGATCCTGGCGGATCACGAGGCTGGGATCCTCGGTGGCGAAGCGCCGCAACGCCGAGGCCAGCTTGTCCTCCTGGGCCGGCGCCGTGGCATGGACCGCCACGCCGTAGACAGGGACCGGCGGCGGGGTGATCGGCACCGTCAGCGTCGCATCGTTGGACAGCGCGTCGCCGGTCCGCACATCGCCGAGCTTGGTGACGGCCACGATGTCGCCCGCGTCGAGGTGATCCACGCCGTGGTGGTCGGCGCCCGTGAACGACATCAGGTTGTGGAGCCGCTCCTTGTCGCCGGTGCGGCTGTTGACCAGCGTCTCGTTGGCGCGGATCGTGCCCGACAGCACCTTCATGAACGAGATCTGCCCCAGGAAATCGTCGATACGGGTCTTGAACACCAGCACCACCGGCGGGCCGGCATCGTCGATCTCCAAGGTGACCGACTCACCGCCCCGAACCGCGGCAACCGGGCCCGTGTCGCCCGGCGCGGGGCCGACCCGGCAGATGAAGTCGAGCAGGTGGTCCACGCCTATGGGCTTGGCCGCCGAACCGCACAGCACCGGGAACACGTTGCGGTGCACGACCGCGTCCCTGATGAGCTGCTCCAGCTGCTCCTGGGTGGGCTCCTCCCCTTCCAGGTACTGCTCGAGCAGCTCGTCATCGCCCTCGACGACCTCCTCCACCAGTTGGATGTGGCCGTCGGAGGCTGCTGAGGCCACATCGTCGGGAACGGGCGCGGCCGCCGACTGCCCGCTGCTGTAGTCGAGAGCGCCGTCGCCCACCAGATCGGCGATGCCGTGGAAGGACGCCTCCACTCCCAGCGGGAGCTCGACCGCTTCGACATGGGAACCGAAGTGCGACTGCAAGTCGCCCATGGTGCGCTCGAACGACGAGCGCTCCCGGTCGAGCCCGTTCACGAACACCATCCGGGGCAGGCCCAACCGCTCGGCGTGGCGCCACATGACCTGGTCCTGGGCCTGTACCCCCGACACGGCATCCACAACGAAGACCGCCAGATCGGCTGCGTGCATGCCGTTGACAGCCTCGCTCACGAAGTCGGTGTAGCCCGGGGTGTCGATGATGTTGACCCTGTGGTCGCGCCAGTCGAACGACGCCACCGCTACACCCAGGCTCTGGTGGCGGGCCTTCTCCTCGGGGTCGTGGTCGCAGTGGGCGGTGCCGTCGTCCACGCGGCCCATCCGGCTCAACACACCGGCCCGGTACAGCATTGCCTCGGCGAGGGTGGTCTTGCCGTTGCCGTTGTGGCCGACGAGGACGACGTTTCTGATGGATTGCGACGACACGCTGACTATCCCTCCCGTTGGTAGACCTGCGCACGCATAGGGACGCCGACACTAACCGGGTCGGCTCTGAACGGCTAGCGCGAACAGGGCTGGCCGCGCCGCGATCAGTCTTCGATCAGCTCGACCGCGTACTCGGGGCAGTTGTCGAAGGCCAGACGGGCCTTCTCCTCCAACTCGGGAGCCACCTCACCGTCGCCGATCTCGAAGGCGGTGCCCTCGTCGTCCACATCGAACAGCTCGGGCGCCAGCATGTAGCAGCGGTTGTGGCCCTGGCAGGCCTCCTGATCGATGCGAACTCTCACGGCACCTCCCCTTCTGTGTGCAGCTTACGGTAGGTGGATCGGGAAGGCGGCCCGGATGCGGGCGTCGGTCTCGGCGCTGATGTGGGTCGGGCGGTGCTCGGCCAGCACCCGCTGCACGTACTCGTGGGCCCGGTCCCGCGAGTCCTTGCCTCCGGCGTCGAGCCAGTTGTCGGGGGTGTCGCGGTCGCCGATCTCGGGGTAGACGTACTCCCGCTGCATCAGGTCCAGCGTCTGGGGCGAGCCCAGGAAGTGGCCGGGCCCCGACACCACCTCCGCGATCAGCTCGGCCGACAGGGTCTCCTCGTTCACCTCGATGCCCCTCACGGTGCGGTTGATCGAGCCGAGCATGTCGTTGTCGATCACCAGGGCCTCCAGCGAGCAGCTCAGGATGCTGGCCAGCATCCCGGCCGACTCGTACACCAGGTTGGCCCCGGCGTGGCCGGCCAGCGTGATGTTGATGCCCTTCTCGTAGCCGGTCTGGTTGTCGGGGACCTTGGAGTCGGCCATGCCGGCGGCCACCCCCGAAGGCAAGCCGATCCAGTTGAGCAACTGGGCTGCGGCCGCATTGAGGATGCCCTCCTCGCCCGAGCCGCCGCTCATGGCGCCGGTGCGCAGGTCCGACACGAACGGCCACATGCCCATCACGCACGGATGGCCCGGGCTCAGCAGGTTCACCCCGGTCAGCGCGGCCAGGCACTCGGCCAGAGCCTGGGCCAGCGACCCGGCCAGCGCCGCAGGCGAGGTGGCCCCGGCCTGCCCGGCCGACAGCAGGTTGATGGGCATGCCCGTCTCGACCTGGGCCACCATGGCCCTCGCCGACTCCTCGGCGAAGCGCAGCGGCGGCACCACGAACGTGTTGTTGGCCGCCACGAACGGTCGCTTGCGGAACTCGCCGGGCCCGCCCAGGGCCATGTCGAACATGTCCACCGTCTCGTACACATGCTCGCGCTCGAACCACGACGTGCCGATGGGCTTGGTGGTGCCCACCATGGCCGCGTAGGCGGTGTTGAGGTCGAGCAGCCGGGCATCCTCCATGTCGCGGGCCACGACGGTGCGGACGAAGAAGTGGATGTTGTCGAGGAAGTCCACCAGGCGGGCGCAGTCGTAGACGTCCACCGCGGTGGAGGGACGGAAAATCCCGTCGACGTGGTCGTACATGAGGACCGCGGCGCCGGCGGTGCCGAAATGGACCCGGTCGCCGCCCACGGTGATCGACCGGTCGTCGTCGAAGCCGTGCCAGACCCACTCCTTGGCCGCGGTGGCGATGGCGCCTTCCACCAAACCCTTCGGGTAGTGCAGGCGTTCGGCGTCGTCGACATGGCCGCCGGCCGCGGTGACAACGTCGACGAACTCCTCGATGGGCGAGCCCATGCCGACGTCTTCGAGCAGCGCCAGCGCGGTGTCGTACACCTGCTGCATATCGGACTCCCTCAAGGGGGCGAACTTGCCGCCGGGCATCCCTGGTCGCACCGGCCGGGCATCGGCTTCCAGCGGTGCTTGGCGAGCCGCGATGCGACCGGCCCGGCCACCGCCCCGACGCCGGCCTCCTTCTTGGTCAGCCATCGACGTCACCTCCTCGCGCCGTCATGCGCGGGGGGCCATGTTGGCCGGGTCGTAGGCCGGCTCGGCCAGCACGGTGCATACCCGGCGCTCCCCCAGCAAGTCGAGCTCGAATGTCGATCCGGGCGCCTCGAAGTCCGGGGCCACATACACGAAGGCCAGGCTGCGACCCACGGTGTGGCCCCAGGTGCCGCTGGTGGCGATGCCCATGACGTTGCCGTCCGCGTCGAAAGCCGGCTCATTGCCGCGCACGTCGTTGTCGGTGGCGTCCACCTCGCAGTACACCAGCACCATCGACAGCGGCTCGGCCTGGTCGCGCCGGGCCACGGTGGCGTCGCGGCCGATGAACGGCCGGTTGAGGTCGATGAAGCGCTCGAGGCGAGCCTCGATCGGGGTGATCTCAGTGGTGAGCTCCGAGCCCCACGCCTTGTAGCCCTTCTCGATGCGCATGACGTTCATGGCGTAGCTGCCGAAGTGGACCATGCCGTGGGGCTCGCCGGCGGCCACCACCGCGTCGTACAGCTCGGCCAGCCGATCCATGTCGCAGTGCAGCTCCCAGCCCAGCTCCCCCACGTACGACACCCGCAGGGCCAGGCACGGCACGCCCGCGACGCCGATCTCGGCCGCGGTCAGCCACCGGAACGCCTCGTTGCCCAGGTCGGCGTCGGTCAGCTCCGCCAACACGTCGCGGGCCCGGGGTCCGGTCACCGCCAGGATCCCGGTGGAGTCGGTGACGTCGACCGCGGTCACATCTTCGCCATCTCCGATGTGCTGCTCCAGCCAGTCGAGGTCGTGGCTCTGGCCCATGATGGCCGAGGTCAGATAGAAGCGGTCGGCCGCCAGGCGGGCGATGGTCATCTCGCACTCGATGCCGCCCAAGTCGGTGAGCATGTGCGTCAGCCGGATGCCTCCGTCGCGGGCCGGAAGGCGGTTGGCCGACAGGCGATCGAGCAATGCGGCCGCGTCGGCACCGGTCACTTCGAAGGAGGCGAAGGCGGTGATGTCGGCGATCCCGACCCGCTCGCGCACTCCCCGCACCTCGGCCCCGACCGGATCGAAGGCGTTGGAGCGGCGGAACGAGTGCCGCTCGCCCGTCCCGTTGGGCGAGTAGTACTGGGGCCGCTCCCAGCCGTACACCTCCTGCCACTGGGCGCCCAGACGGTCGAGGCGGTCGTAGATGGGGTCGGTCTTCTGGGGTCGCCCCGCGGCCCGGAACTCGCCCGGCAGGCGCACCTGGTACATCTCGTGGTACTCGTCGTGGGCCTTGGCTATGGCGAAGACCGACTTGGGCCCGCTGTGGTCCCCGAAGCGGCGGGGATCCATGCCCCGGACGTTGATCTCGGTCTGACCGTGGATCATCCACTGGGCCAGGTACTTGCCCGCGCCGGGACCCTGGGTGATGCCGATGGAGGCGCCGTTGCAGTGCCAGTAGTTGCGCAGCCCCGGCGCGGGTCCCATCAGGTACCCGGAATCGGGGGTGTGGGTGATCGGGCCGGACACGATCTGCTTGATGCCGGCCTCGGCGAAGGCGGGGATGCGCATGACGGTGTACTCCAGGCATTCCTCGAGCACGTCGACGTTCTCGCCGGTGAGGTGGAAGTCGTGGGCCCAGTCGATGCCCTCGACGCCGTACACCCTGGAGTCGGACATCTCGTAGGGGCCGACCAGCAGGCCGTCGATCTCCCGGCGGTAGTAGCACGAGGACCGGGGGTCGCGGGTCACGGGAGGCTCGTAGCCGAGGTCGATCATGGCCTGGAGGGGCTCGGTGACCAGGTACTGGTGGATCACCGAGACGATGGGCACGTCCAGGCCGACCATGGCCCCGAGCTGGGGGGCGTAGTGGCCGGCCGCGTTCACAACGTGCTCGCACACGATCCGGTAGCTGTCGCCAGCGCCCTTGCCGCTCATACCGCCGGGGGTGGCGATGATCTCCCAGCGCCCGTCGGGCAGTTGACTCATGTCGGTCACCAGCGTGTGGCGCCGTATCTCGCAGCCGAGGTTGCGGGCGCCCCGGGCCATGGCGTTGGTGCAGCCCGACGGGTCGGTCCAGCCGTCGTTGGGGGTGTAGAACCCGAGCTGGATGTCGCTGAGGTCCTCCAACAGCGGATGGCGCTCGCGGATCTCGGTCGGGCCGATCAGGTGCGACTCGATGCCGACCTGGGTGAGCATGGCGTGCACGTAGCGGTGCCAGTCGACCTCGTCGTCGGTGCGGGCCAACCGGATGGCTCCGCATCCGTGCCAGCCAGCCGACAGCCCGGTCTCCTCCTCGAGACGGGGATACAGGGCCACTGCCTCCTCGTGGACCTTGGCCATGTTCAGATCGCCGATGAAGTTGGGGATCAGCCCGGCCGCGTGCCAGGTGGACCCTGAAGTCAGCTCCCCCTTCTCCAGCAGGATGGTGTCGGTCCAGCCCTCATGGGCCAGGTAGTACAGCAGGCCGACCCCCATGGCCCCGCCGCCGATGATCACGCACCGCGCCTCTTGTGTCACGGCCCCTCCCGAAGGTGTGCGCACTCGAGCCGCGTCGGTCGGCCGCGGCGAACCGGGAGTGTAGTTGCGGCGCGGCCCCTCAGGTAGCCGGAAGCGGAACTATCCGTAGGGGTAGATCAGCCACAGGACGGTGAGCAGGATCCAGGTGGACACCACCAGCCAGTAGGTGACCGGCTCGTGGCGGCGGGTGACGCGCTGGATGAAGTGGCTCTCACCGGTGGCGAGGTCGTACACGGCCCAGGCGAGGAACAGCACGGCGTAGATCCAGTACTGCTCGGCGAGCGTCATCAACCAGAGCGCCGCCAGCGCGACCCATACGGGCCACGCTCCCCGTGTGCGGGTGGGCGACGAGTGCTGCCAGGTGGGGATCATGGGTTTGCCTCCGTGTGGACTTCGGGTGGCTCGATGTGGTTGAGCCGCCAGTTGAGGTAGTGGCCGAAGTCAACGACGACTCGCTCGGCGGGTACGAGCCGCCCGGGAGAGAAATCACCGGAGGCGCCCCGCTGGCCCCGTTCGCAGATGGCCTTGTCCTCGGGCAGGAAATCAGGAAGCGAGTACCCCGAACCCATGGTCCGGCTGATCCACCTGGTGAACCGGCCGGTGGAGGAACCGCGCGGGGCCGAGCTGTAGGCACCCCCGGTGCGCACCGCGCATCGGTCGATGCCGATGGGATGCACCGCCTGCCAGATGAGGCTACCCGGGGTGAGCACTCCGACGAAGCTGGGCGGCAGGCTGATGAGCAGGTAGTCGTCTCCGCCCTCGACCCGGCCGCCGGTCGCGCTGGCCCGGGCCGAGCCCCTGATGTAGTAGGCGTCCCGGGTGGGCGTGTACGGCTCGAGCGTCTTGGGATGGACCTGGAACAGGTGGTAGCTCTCCATGGCGTTGACGATGGCCAGCTTCCAGTTGCAGTCCCATTGCTGCGTCTCCTGGTAGTCCGAGTAGTGATGCAGTTCGTCGACGCCACGCTCCACCACGTGTGACTCCACCGCCGCGAAGCGCTCGGCGAGGGGCTCCACGTTTGGATTGAGGCTCACGAAGACCAAGCCGTGCCACGACTCGACCCGATACTCCGGCAGGCAATGCGCGGCCTTGTCGACGGCGTCCTTCGACGTGAACGGCGCCGCCAGCAGCCGGCCGCGGTCGTTGTAGGTCCAGGCGTGATAGGGGCACTGGATGCGCTTGGCCTTGGCCGGCCGCTCAACCAGCAGCGTGCCGCGGTGGGCGCACAGGTTGGACAGAGCGCGGAGCTCACCCTCCTGGTTGCGCAGCAGCAGAACCGGCTGATCGCCGACGACGAGGGGAAGCTGGTCACCGCGTGCGCTGACGGCGTCCTCGGTAGTGACGAACACCCAGTCGCCGTGCCAGATGCCGGCCATCTCGGCCGCGTGGACAACCGGGTCGCGGTAGAAGGCGTTGGGGAGGGCGTGCTCCGGATCGAAGGTCACTGCGGACGTGGTCATGACGATCAGCATACCACTGATGACGCATATTGCCAACGGCCGTTGATATAATGCGCCATATGGGTGAGGCGCCGGCCGGCTCGGGAGCAGACCAGAGTGGCGTTCTGCCCACCCGCACGCTCGTGCTGTCGGCGATCGGCGCGGACGGCACGCTCGACGCCGGACCGCTCTTCGCGGTGGCCGGGGTAGCAGGACACAGCGACAAGGCCATGAGGGACTGCCTGGCCCGGGTCGTGCGGGACGGGCTCCTTACCCGCGTCTCAGGCCGCGGGCGCTCTGCGCAGTACGTGGCAACCGGCCTGGGGAAGGCCGAACTGGACGCCGACATCGGGTGGACGGCACTCGCGCATCGCGTGGACGCCGGCCTCGAGCCCTGGGACGGCTGCTGGCACCTCATCGGCTTCGAGATCCCCGAGAGGCGCCGGGGAGCCCGAGACGCTCTCCGCAGCCTCCTGGTCGAACTAGGGGCCGCTCCCGTACAGGCAGGCCTCTACGTGCACTCCGACGACCTCACCGACTTCGTACGCCAACTCGCCTCCCATCTCGGGGTGTCGGAAGCCATCACCAGCTTCGTCACCAGATCGCTCCGGGTCGGGAACGAGCAGCGACAGACCGACATCGTCAACCGGCTCTGGCCGTTGGCCTCACTCGCCGACCGCTACGACGCGGTCGAGCAGCGGCTGGTCTCTATCGCCGAACAGGCCCCGTTCACGGACGGCGACCGGCTGGCGACATCCATGTTCTGCGCCATAGTCGACACGGAAGCGGTGTTGCGCAACGATCCGCTGCTGGCTGCGGAACTCCTCCCCGACGACTGGGCCGGCATGCGGGCCCGCGGAGCCTTCATGGTGGCCCATTCGGCCGTCAGCGCTCACAGCGAGTTGTTCGCCAACTCCCGGCTGATGCAGTCCTTCACCGCCGAGATCCATCGCTCTCTTCAAGAGACATCGACCGCCTTCTGGACCAGATGGTTCCCTCGCCTGATGGACGTCTACAAGGCCAAACTGCCCCCGGCCGCAACCGCCTGAGGCAAAGGGTGATCGACGGGAGGTTGGGTAACGTTCCGTATGACCGCCCTGCCGGTGATCGACCCGATGCCGCCGGTGGCAGATTGTGTCCTGCCCTGGGACGGGCCGGTGGCCGACACGGTTGCGACCATCGGTCGGGCCCGCTCTGACTGCGGCGACACGTTCGTGGTGGACAGCGGCGAGGACCGTTACCTCTTCCTGTTCACCCCGGCAGGACTGGCCGCCTTCTACGCGGTGCCCGAGACGCAGGCCAGCAAGGGCATCGCCGATTGGAAGATGCTGCGCCGCAAGCTGCCCGACGAACTGTTCATAGGGCGGCGCACGCTGCCCCACGAGCTGTTCGGCCGGGAAGCGGTCGCCTCCTACCTTGACGCGCTGGAGGATGCGATCTCGCTGCAACTAGCCGAGCTGAGCGATGGATGCGAGATCGAGCTGTTCGACTTCTCGCGCCGGCTCGGCCACCGGCTGGGCCTGGCCAGTTGGGCCGGCCGGGAGGTCCTGGGATCGGCCCGGTTCGACGAGCTGATCGCCGCGCTGGACGCGCTCGACGGGGCCGAGGCGTTCGTGGCGCCGGCGCGGATGCGCGAGGTGGCCCGCACCGGCAAGGCGACCGAGCAGCAGGCCATGGCGCAGGCCACCGAGATCCTGGCCGCATCGATCGGGGCGCGAAGCGTTCCGGGCGACGACCTGTTGGGCACGATCATCCAGCGCTGGGACGACACGTCAGGCGCCGAGAGGATGACCGGCATCGCCCGTGACGTGATCCTGGTGCACATCGGGTCGATGTCGAACCTGTTCGCGGCGCTGGGCTGGTCGCTGGTGCACCTGGTCCAGCATCCCGATGTGCTGACCCGGCTGCGATCGGGCTCGGGCAACGGTGCCGACGCCGATCTGGCGTCACGCTGCGTGCTGGAGTCGATCCGCATCGGCCAGCGCTCCATCATGTTGCGCACCGTGCTGGAACCCGTGGTCGTCGACGACGCCTCGCGGGCCTACGAGGTGTCGCCTGGAGCCACCCTGGCGACGTTCCTGCCCCTCACCAACCTGGCCGGCGGGCCCGGACTCGGCCGCTACGACCCCGACCGCTGGCGGGGCCGCCACTTCGTCTCACCGGCCGGACTGCCGGCCGAGGCGATCACCACGTTCGGCCACGGCCCCCACGCCTGCCCGGCCCGGCCGTTCTCGGTGACGGCCATCGTGCGCGTCATCGAGCGACTGTTCGGGGCCTACGACCTGGAGCGCCGATTCTCCGACGCCGTGCCGCTGCCCGGCCAGATCGGCGGCGTCGCCCGGGCCGCCGCGCCATGCACAGTCGTGGTCACGTCTCGTGCGAAGGTGTCGACCGTGCTCTAGGGGCCGTCTTCCAGGCGGACTCTCTGGTTGCGGGGGTCGTAGAAGCTGCGGATCGACGGAGTGGCCGGCACGAACTCGCCGCCGATGTTGATCTCGAAGGTGCCGGCGTCGAGCCACTCCTGGACCACGCCCTCGTTGCCGGAGCGGTGCAAGTAGCCCATCGCCAGGCAGCGGTCCTCGACGTAGCTCCACATCGACGACGTGGTGCTGCCCACCGGCTCGCCGTCCCGCAGGATCGGGTCGTCGTGGTAGCACAGCATGTCGGGGTGCTCCAGACGGAACTGGATCAGCCGCTTGTTGCGGGGCCGCTCACGCTGGTTCTCCAGGGCGGCCCGGCCCGTCCAGGGGTTGGGCTTGTCCCAGCCGATGGTGAAACCGAGCCCGGCCTCTATGGGCGTGTCCTCGTCGGTGATGTCGTGGCCCCAGTGCCGGTAGCCCGACTCCAGCCGCAGCGTGTTCATAGCGTGGTAGCCGGCCAGAGCGAGGCCGTGGGGCTCGCCCGCGTCCATCAGCGCGTCGTAGAGCTCCACCGCGTGCTCGTTGGGCAGGTACAGCTCCCAGCCGAGCTCGCCCACGTAGCTCATGCGCAGGGCCAGAACGTCGATGCCGGCAATGTCGATGCGCTGGGATGTGCCGAACGGGAAGTCGGTGTTGGTGAGCGACGCGTCGGTGAGCGGGGCCAGCACGAAGCGGGCCTTGGGACCCATCAGCCCGATCATGGCCCAGTGCTCCGTGATGTCGGAGATCTCCACGTCACGGTCCCGGCTGACCCGGCGCAGGCGGGCCCAGTCGCGGGTCTGGGCTGCGGCCGCGGTCACCACCAGGAACCGGTCCAGGCCGAGGCGGGTCACGGTCAGGTCGGCCTCGATGCCGCCCCGGTCATTGCACCATTGGGTGTACACCGCCTTGCCCACCGGCACGTCGATACGGGCAGTGCTCAACTCGTCCAGCACCGCCAGCGAGTCGGGGCCGTCCACCGTGAACTTGGCGAACGAGGTCTGGTCGAACAGGGCCACCCGCTCCCGCACGGCCCGGCACTCCTCGCCGGCGTTGGCCCACCAGTTCTGCTTGCCGTAGCTGTAGGTGTACCGGCGGGCCTGGCCACCTGTGGCGTACCAGTTGGGTCGCTCCCAGCCTGCGGTCTCGCCGAACACCGCGCCGGCTGCATCCAGGCGGTCGTGCAGGGGCGACACCCGCTGGCCCCGGGCACTCTCGTACTGGTAGAAGGGCCAGTGCATGGCGTACAGCAGCCCCAGGCTCTCGGGGACGCGTTCGGAGAGGTAAGCGGGCTCCGCCTGGAACGGAAACGCTCGCCGGATGTCCACCGACGACAGGTCCATGGGGGGATGGCGGTCGGCGATCCAGTCGGCCAGGGCCCAGCCCACCCCGCCCGCGGACTGGATGCCCACCGAGTTGAAGCCGGCCGCCACGAAGCAGCCGTCCACCTCGGGTGACTCGCCCAGGTAGTACACCCCGTCGGGGGTGAAGGCCTCGGGGCCGTTGAGGAACAGCTGGATGCCGCACTCCCCTAGCGCGGGCACTCGGTGGATCGACCGCTCGAAGATCGGGCCGATGTGGTCCCAGTCCTCGCCGAGGGTGCCGAAGGAGAAGTCGCGACCGATGCCGCCGAGGCTCCACACCTTGCCCCGGGGCTCGAAGAAGCCGGCCATGAGCTTGCCCGTCTCCTCCTTGAAGTACGTGTAGTTGCCGGGATCGCGCAGCACCGGCGTGTCGGCGTCGAGCCCCAGCGACTCGGAGACGACGTAGAAGTGCTCGCAGGCCTGCAGCGGCACGTTGACCCCGATCTGGGCCGCGAGCTGGCGGGTCCAGATGCCGGTGGCCAGCACAACGGTCTCGGTCTCGATGCTGCCCTGCTCGGTGTCGACACCGGCGATGGCGTCGTCGTGGGTGCGCAGGCCGGTGACCGCGACGTCCTCGATGATGCGCACTCCTCGACTGCGGGCCCCCTTGGCCAGCGCCATGGTGGTGTCCACCGGGGAGGTATGGCCATCGCGGGGGATGTACAACGCGCCCACGATGTCGTCGGTGCGGATCAGCGGCCAGCGCTCCCGCAGCTCGTCGATGTCGATCTCGCGGGTCTCGACCCCGACCGACATGGCCATGGCCGCGCCGCGCCTGATCTCCTCCCAGCGCTCGTCGTCGGCAGCCACCGAGATCGACCCGGGAGTGCGGCAGCCGGTGGCCTGCCCGGTCTCGTCCTCGAGCGCCTCGTAGAGGCGGGCCGAGTAGGTGGCCAGCTTGGTGAGGCTGAAGGTCGACTTGAGCTGGGCCACCAGTCCGGCCGCATGCCAGGTAGTGCCGCCGGTGAGCTTGTTCTGCTCGAGCACGACCACGTCGGTGATGCCCCGGCGGGCCAGGTGGTAGGCCACGCTGCAGCCGACGATGCCGCCGCCCACCACCACAACCTGGGCTCGGTCGGGCAGCCCTTGGACCATCGAACTCCCCTCCGTCGATCTCGTGGCCCGGACAGCCCGGCCCAGATGGGTCAGTCTACGCCCGGTACCCAGTTGGTTCCTGCCAAGGGAACCTTGGCCATGGCCGCAGCCTCCACGGTGAGGGCGGCCAGATCCTCGGGCTCCAGGTTCAGGACATGCGACTTGCCGTTGGCCCGGGCCAGGATCTGGGTCTCTATGGTCAGCACCTGCAGGTAGTTGGCCAGCCGCCGCCCGGCCAGCACGGGATCGAGGCGGGCCGACAGGTCAGAATCCTGGGTGGTGATACCGACCGGGTCGTTGCCCGCCTGGAAGTCCTCCCAGAAACCGGCCGAGGTTCCCAGGGCCCGGTACTCGGCCTCGTAGGCGGGGTCGTTGTCGCCGATGGCGATCAGCGCGGCGGTGCCGATGGAGGCCGCGTCGGCGCCCAGGGCCAGCGCCTTGGCCACGTCGGCACCCGAGCGGATCCCGCCCGCGACGATGAGCTTCACCTCCCGGCGGTGCACGCCGAGCTCCCGCAGGGCCCGCACCGACTCGCCTATGGCAGCCAGGGTGGGAATGCCGACATGCTCGATGAACACGTCCTGGGTGGCCGCGGTGCCGCCCTGCATGCCGTCCACCACTACCGCGTCGGCGCCGGCCTTCACCGCTAGCGCAGTGTCGTAGTAGGGGCGGGCCGCGCCCACCTTCACATAGATCGGCACCTGCCAGTCGGTGATCTCACGCAGTTCGCCGATCTTGATCTCGAGGTCGTCTGGGCCGGTCCAGTCGGGGTGGCGGCACGCTGAACGCTGGTCGATACCCTCGGGCAGGGTCCGCATCTCGGCCACCCGCTCGGTGATCTTCTGACCGAGCAGCATCCCGCCGCCGCCGGGCTTGGCCCCCTGGCCAACCACCACCTCGATGGCGTCGGCCACCCGCAGATGGTCGGGGTTCATGCCGTAGCGCGACGGAAGGTACTGGTACACCAGCGTGGCGGAGTGCTGGCGCTCCTCCTCGGTCATGCCGCCGTCGCCGGTGGTGGTGGAGGTCCCCGCCGCCGACGCGCCCCGGCCGAGGGCCTCCTTGGCCTGGGCCGACAGCGACCCGAAGCTCATGCCTGCGATGGTCACCGGGATCTTCAGGTGCACCGGACGCTCGGCCCGGTCCTCGCCTATCACCACATCGGTGCCGCACGCCTCCCGGTAGCCCTCCAGGGGATAGCGCGACATCGACGCCCCCAAGAACACCAGGTCGTCGAGGGTGGGCAGGTGGCGCTTGGCCCCCCAGCCCCGGATGCGATAGATGCCGGTGTTGGCCGCTCGGCGGATCTCGGCGATCACGTTGCGGTCGAACGTGTACGACTCCCGCAGGTGCCAGAAATCCGGGTCCGAGGCCTTCAAGGGCTCAAGGCCGTCATGCGATGGCGTGGGCGTCATCAGGCTGCTTCCTGGGCCGCTTCGAGGGCGTCCACGTCGTCGATGGTGAAGTTGTAGAGACGACGGGCCGATCCGTAGCGGCGGAAATCGGCCGGGTCGGCCCCATTCACGGCGGGGACGGCCGCGGCCGCCACCAGCAGGCGAGACAGCGTCTCGACGTGGGTGGGACGCATCTCCTTCTCGATGCAGTCTGCACCCAAGGACTCGACGTCGCCCCGCACGAAGATCTGCGCCTCGTAGATGGAGTCACCCAAGTCGGCGGCGGCGTCACCGCACACCACCAGGTTCCCGGCCTGGGCCATGAACGCGCTCATGTGGCCGACGTTGCCCCCGACGACGATGTCGACGCCCTTCATGGAGATGCCGCAGCGGGCCCCGGCGTTGCCGCCCACCACCACCAAGCCGCCGCAGCCGGTGGCGCCAGCCGACATGGTGGCGTTGCCCGTGATGTGAACCAGCCCCGACATGATGTTCTCGGCCAGCCCGGTGCTGGCGTTGCCCTCCACCAGCACCCGGCCCCGCTTGTGCATCCCAGCGCAGTAGTAGCCCACCGAGCCTCGCACCAACACGTCGATCTCGGCGGTGATGCCGCAGGCCACGGCGTGAGCCCCCCGGGGGTTGGTCACCTCGAAGGAATCACCGTCGGAGGCGTCGTGCAGGGCTTGGTTTAGGTCTCGCCGGCCTACCTCCGAGAGGTCGAACACCCGCGCCGGACCGCTCATGCGGCCAGGCTCCAGGTGTAGATGCGGGCCGGCTCGGGCTCCCATACCTCGGCGTCGGCCGCGCCCGGAAGGCGGGCGATGGCCCGGTACTCCGACGACATGGCCACCCAATCGTCAGTCTCGGCCACCACCGCCGGCTTGCAGGCGATGGGATCACGCAGGATGGCGAAACCGTCGGCCACGCCGATGGCGAACGTGTAGAAGCCGTCGAGGTCGTCGATGGCCCCCTCCAACGCCTGCGAGATGGTGTCGCCGGAGCGGATCCGCCACGCCAGGTAGCCGGCGGCGACCTCGGAGTCGTTCTCCGTCTGGAACGACTCGCCATGACCCTCAAGGAACCGCCGCAGACGGTTGTGGTTGGACAGTGACCCGTTGTGCACCAAGCAGGTGTCGGCGCCGGTGGCGAACGGGTGCGAACCGTTGGTGGTGACTGCCGACTCGGTGGCCATGCGGGTGTGGGCCAAGGCGTGAGTGCCGGTTCGGGAGGCCAGGTCATAGCGCTCGGCCACCAGGTCGGGGTCGCCGACCGCCTTGTACAGCTCGATCTGGGAGCCGTAGCTCAGCACCGTGGCCCCGACCACGTTGTCGATGATCCATTGGCGGGCGGCCCGGCCGTCGCCGTCGGTCGAGAACACGGCGTGATCATGAACCGCCCGCACGGTGACCTCAGCGCCCAGGACTCCCTCCAGCGCGGCTGCCACCGGACCCCAGTCCACCGTGATGCCCTCAGCCAGCACGGTGATGCGGGTGCGGTCGGGCAGGCCTACGTCGTAGGACGCGAACCCGGCGCTGTCGGGGCCCCGGTCGCGCATCTCGCGCAACATCACCGCAGTCAGCTGGCCCAGCTCGTGGCGGTGGGTCTCGGTCTTGCAGAACAACCCAACGATCCCGCACATGCCGCTTGTCCCCCGAAGTGCTCTACCTGACAAAGTCCGGCCCGCACGGTAGCGCCCACCGCGCCCCTGACCTCAGCCCGGCAGCCTCTTCCGCTCTTGTTCGCTGCGCTCACGGGCCGCTCGGGCCACGGCCTCGCAGGCTCGGCCTCTGGGCCCGGCGCCGCCAATAGGAGGGCCAATTCCCTCCCAACGGGATCGTTGACTACTCTCGGCTGCCGCGACCCAGCCAACTACGGCACAATCACAGGGGGAACCATGAGCGCGCTCGACGAGATCCGGAGCCGGGTGGAGGCCGACGGCGTGGAGTTCATCTACGCCATGTTCGTGGAGATGCACGGCAAGCCGTGCGCCAAGCTCGTGCCCGTCGGCGCCCTCGAGGGACTGATGAGCGACGGAGCCGGCTTCGCGGGCTTCGCGGCCGGCCCCATGGGCCAGGATCCCTCCAGCCCCGACATCCTGGCCCTTCCCGACCCGGCGTCGTACACCCAGTTGCCATGGCAGCCCAATGTGGCCGCCATGCAGTGCGACCCCACTGTGGAGGGCGAGCTGTGGCCGTACGCGCCGAGGGTGATCCTGCGCCGGGCGATGGAGGCGGCCGCCGAGCGCAACATCGTGTTCAAGTGCGGGGTGGAGGCCGAGTACTCGCTTGTGGTTCGCAACGACGACGGCACCATCTCGGTGGCCGACGACCGCGACACCATGTCGCTGCCCTGCTACGACGCCAAGGGCCTGACCCGGATGCTGCCCCACCTCACCGCGGTGTCCAAGAACCTCGACGCCATGGGCTGGGGCAACTACGCCAACGACCACGAGGACGCCAACGGCCAGTACGAGCAGAACTGGCAGTACTCCGACGCGCTCACCACCGCTGACCGGCTCATCCTGTTCCGGCTGATGGTGCACACCCTGGCCCAGCGCGACGGCCGCTACGCCACGTTCATGCCCAAGCCGTTCGCCGACAAGACCGGCAACGGCCTGCACATCCACGCGAGCCTGTGGTCGGCCGACACCGACGAGCCGCTGTTCATCGGCGGGGGCGCCGGCGGGCCCGACACCAAGGGCCTGGGCCTGAGCGACACGGCCTACAAGTTCACCGCAGGGATCATCGACCACGCCTCGTCGCTGGTGGCGGTGATGTGCCCCATCGTGAACTCCTACAAGCGCATGGGGGTGGGGGCGCCCACCTCGGGAGCCACCTGGGCGCCGGCCTACGCGGTGTACGGGGGCAACAACCGCACCCAGATGATCCGGGTGCCCGAGCCCGACCGCATCGAGATCCGCCTGGGCGACGGCGCGGCCAACCCGTACCTGATGTTCGCGGCCACCCTGGCCTGCGGCCTCGACGGCATCGACCGCGACCTCGACCCGGGCGAGCCCAACACCGACAACCTGTACACCCTGTCGGCGGAGGAGATCGCGGCCAAGGGCATCGAGGCCCTGCCGCCCACGCTGCTGCACGCCGCCGATCGGCTCGCCTCCAACGACGTGATCGGCCGGGGTCTGGGCGACACCGCCGAGGGCCCCTACCGCGACTACTACGTGAAGGTGAAGCGCGAGGAGTTCCTGGCCCACCACCATGTGGTCACCTCAGGAGAGGTCGACCAGTACCTCACCCTGTTCTGACGGGCACCCCTCGACGTCACGGGTCTTCGTAGACTCGCTGTCCATGGCTGACGGCGCGCCGCTGCGTATCTGGCGAGGCGCCGTCCTCGACGAGTGGATCGACTACAACGGCCACATGACCGAGGGCTTCTACGGCGTCGTGTTCGGCATGGCCAGCGACGAGTACCTGATCCGCATGGGCTTCGACGAGCAATACCGGGCCAGCACCGGCGGATCGTTCTACACGGTGGAGACCCACATCGCTTTCATTGACGAGCTGGCCCCGGCCACCCCGCTGGCGGTGGACACAACTGTGGCGGGGGCCGACCCCAAGCGGGTGCACCTCTTCCATGAGCTGCGCCGCGCTGACGACAGCGCGCTGGCCGCCACCCAGGAGTCGATGATGCTGCACGTCGACACCAGCATCGACCGGGTAGCTCCCATGACCGAAGCGCTGTATGCGGTCCTGCGAAGCGACGCCGACGCCCATGCCGGCCTGCTCGGTGCAGGCACCACCGGTCGAGCCATCCGAGCCGTCGGCGCCTGAGCGGCCGGCCCCTACCGGAAGGTCCGCGGCCCATGACTGCCTCCATGTCGTCACGGGCCACGCAGTGGCACCCCCTGGGCCTGACGGCCGTTTCGGGCGCAGTGGTGTGCTGGAGCTTCGGCAACATTCTGGTGCGCCAGGTGGACCTGGGAGCAGTGCAGCTGGCCTTCTGGCGGTTGGTTCTGAGCTCCCTCGTCTACGGAGGGGTCGTGCTGGCCCGGCGGGGCCGGGTGACGTGGCCCCAAGTGCGGGCCTGCCTGCCCTCCGCGGTGATGCTCGGGCTGTGGTACATCGCGTTCTACCAGAGCATCAAGTCCACAACCGTCACCAACGTGGCCATGATCGTGTCGCTGGTGCCCATCGTGTTGATCTGGGCGGCGGTACACCGGTTCGCCGAACCGGTCTCTCTCAAGCTGTTGGCGCTGGTGGCGACCGCCCTGGCCGGCACTGCGCTGGTGCTGTTCGGTTCGGCCTCGGTGCCCACCTGGAGCCTGCGCGGCGACGGGCTGGCCGTGCTGGCCCTGCTGTGCTTCTCAGCGCAGATGGCGCTGGCCAAGGAGGCCCGCCAGAAGATCGGTGCATTGGAGTTCCAAGCGGTGGTGTGGATTGTCGCGATGGTCGTGGTCACGCCGCCGGCCGTCCTGACCGGTGACGGCCTGTCTTGGCCCGATACGAGCGCCTGGCTGTGGGTGGCCGCGCTCGTTGCCGTTCCGGGATCGGGCCACTTGCTGATGAACTGGGCCCACAAGCATGTGCGGATCACCGTCTCATCGATGGCCCTTCTCGGCGCTCCCCCGCTGACGATGGTCCTCGCCGCCGCCTTCCTGGACGAGCCGATCAAGATCGCCCAAGTGGTCGGCGGGGTGATCGTCATTGCGGCGCTGACCGGCGTGATCCGTCGCGACCTCCAGATCACCGCCCGCTACCGCACCGACATCGGCTGACCTCAGTCCCTTTAACATGACCGGTATGGCCCGGTTGCAAGTGATCGGCGGCGGAAAGATGGGTGAGGCCCTACTGGGGGGCCTGGTGTCCCGCGGCTGGGCCGATGCGGACCAGCTCCACGTGGTGGAACCCGACCCAACCCGTCAGCGGGCCGTCGCGACCGCAGCACCCGGTGTGTCGATCTCCACTGAACCCCTTTACGGGATTGGTGCCGTCATCGCGGTGAAGCCCGACGTGGTGGCCGCAGTGCTGCCCGGGCTGGCCGCGGCCGGCGCGTCGCGGGTGCTGTCCATCGCCGCGGGAGTACGCACGGCGGCCATCGAGGCCGGGCTGCCAGCAGGAACCCCGGTTGTGCGGGCCATGCCCAACACCCCGGCGCTGGTCGGGGCGGGCGCGGCCGCCATCGCACCTGGACTGGCGGCCGGGCCCGAAGACCTGGAATGGGCCCGCGGCATCCTCGAGGCGGTGGGAACGGTGGCGACAGTGGCAGAAGCCGACCTCGACGCGGTGACGGGCCTGTCGGGCAGCGGCCCCGCGTACCTGTTCCGGCTGGCCGAGGCGCTCCGGGCCGCCGGTACCGCTCAGGGCCTCGATCCTGCGGTGGCCGACGCCTTGGTACGCCAGACCCTGCTGGGGGCCGCCACGCTGTTGGCGGAGTCGGGGGAGGACCCGGGCCGCTTGCGCGAGAACGTCACCTCTCCGGGCGGCACCACCGCCGCGGGCTTGGCCGTGCTCGACGAAGCCGGCTTCATGGGCCTCATCGACCGGGTCGTCGAGGCAGCCACCCGCCGCTCCCGCGAGCTGGGCCAATGAAGTTCGTCGCGGGGCGCGGCTACGACACGATCTCGTTCCTGTCGGACTACGGCCACGGCGACGAGTTCGTCGGGGTGGTCCACTCGGTCATCGCGGCCATCGCGCCCCATGTGCGGGTGGTGGACGTCACCCACGGCATCGCGCCCTGCAACGTCCGAGCCGGCGGGTTGGCGCTGGCCCGGGCCGCCCAGTACCTGCTGCCGGGCGTGGTCCTGGCTGTGGTCGATCCCGGGGTGGGCACCGACCGCCGACCGGTGGCAGTTGAGGTGGGCGACGGTGCCTCGGTGCTGGTCGGACCGGACAACGGGTTGCTGGCCCCCGTGGTGGCCCTCGTCGGTGGGGCCGGGCGGGCGGTGGAGCTGGCCAACGCCGACTACCGGCTGGAGAACGTCGGCGAGCTGGGCTCGACCTTCGACGGCCGTGACGTATTCGCACCGGCGGCGGCCCACCTCTGCCGCGGGGTTCCGTTGAGCGATCTGGGGCCGGCCGTCGACGTGGCCACGCTGACTCCCGGGATGCTGCCGGTGAGCCAGCGCGACGGCGATGACCTAGTGGCCGAGGTGCTGTGGGTGGACCGCTTCGGCAACTGCCAGCTCAACGTCGATCCGGCCGAAGTGGACGAGATGGCCACGGCCGGGGCCCTGCAGGTGACGGCCGGAGAGGACCTGCGGACGGCTGAGCGAGCCCGGACGTATGCGGACGTGGCGCCGGGACGCGTCGGTCTCGTCACCGACTCGAGCGGGCTCGTGTCGCTGGCCCTGCCGCAACGCTCCGCGGCCGACGAGCTCGGGCTGCACGAGGGATCCGAGGTGCGCCTCACCACCGCCGCGGCCGGCGACCGGCGGACGGGCAGCCCGTCGGTGGTGACGCCGGTCGGGCTCAGTCCTCGGTCCGGTGGGCCTGCCGGCCCGCACATTCTGGAAGGAGGCCGACCATGAGACCGGGAACCACCATCGCCATCGTCGCGCTGCTCGCCATCATCGTCGCGGCCGGAGTGCTGCAGCTCTTCTTCCTGGCCCGCTGACGCCTCTCCGACCCCGCCCGACGCCAGTCGGGGGCGATAGCATCCGATTCGATGTCGCTGGTAGTGGTCGGGTGCAATCACCGCGCCACACCGCTCGGCCTGCTCGAGCGGATGACGGTCGCGCCCGATGACCTCCCCAAGGCCCTACACGACCTCGCTGCGGCTGAGCACCTCAGCGAGTCGGTGCTGCTGTCCACCTGCAATCGCATCGAGGTCTACGCCTACGCCGAACGCTTCCACGGCGGCTACGCCGACGTCCGGGAGCTGATCGCCCGCCATTCGGGGCTCCCGCCCGAGACCGTGGGAGACGAGCTGTACGCCCACCATGACGCCGACGCAGTGCGGCATCTCTTCGCGGTGGCTGCCGGACTCGACTCCGTGGTGGTGGGCGAGCACGAGGTGCTGGGCCAGGTACGCGACGCATGGCAGGCAGCCCGTTCGGAGGGCACCGTCGGTGCGGTGCTCGAACCCCTGTTCCGTCGC
The DNA here is from genome assembly GCA_009835735.1 of Acidimicrobiaceae bacterium. GTDB lineage: Bacteria > Actinomycetota > Acidimicrobiia > Acidimicrobiales > Aldehydirespiratoraceae > Aldehydirespirator. Next base: position 11,065 of record VXWX01000160.1, on the reverse strand, counting down.
GCGGTCGAGACCGGCAAGCGGGCTCGCACCGAGACCGGCATCGCCCGCGGCATCTCCTCCCTGTCGCATGCCGCGGTCGCCCTGGCCGCCGAGCGGCTCGGAGGCCTGGCCGGCCGCCGGGTGCTCGTCTTGGGCGCGGGCGAGGTGGCCGCGGGAACGCTCAAGTCCCTGGCCGACGCCCACCCCGACGACATAGCAGTAGCCAGCCGCACACCGGAGCGGGCCGTGGCCGCCGCGCAACTGTGCGGCGGGCGGGCAGTAGCCCTGGCCGAGCTGGACACTGCCCTGACGAGCGCCGATGTGGCCATCACCACGACCGGGGCCACCGAGATCGTCCTCGAACACAGCGACATCGACGCGGTGACGGCCCGACGCGCGGGCGCGGAGCTGCTGATCGTCGATGTGGCCGTGCCCCGCGACGTCGACCCGGCCGCTCGGGAACTGCCCGGCGTGACCCTGCTCGACATGGACGACCTGGGCGAGTTCGTGGAACGGGAACGGTCCGGTCGCACCCAGGAGATCGACTCCGTGCAGGCCATCATCGACGAAGAGGTCGAGTTCTACCTGGCCGAGGCATCGGCCCGTGAAGTCGCCCCGCTCATCGCGGCGCTGAGGGGTCGGGCTGAGCTTCTCAGCTCAAGTGAGCTGGAACGCCATGCGGCGCGCCTCGCCGATCTCTCGCCCGCCCAGCGTGCCGCGGTGGAGTCCCTGCTGCGCGGCGTGGTGAACAAGCTGCTCCACGAGCCGACCATCCGGCTCAAGGACGCGGCCGGCCACGCACGGGGCGACCGGCTCGCCGAAGCACTGCGCGACCTGTTCGACCTGTAGGCGCCATGGCCCCCAGGCCTCTGAGAGCGGCCACCCGGGGCAGTGCCTTGGCCCGCCGGCAGACAAGCATCGTGGCCGGGCTGCTGGCCGAGGCCGGCGGGGTGGCAATCGATCCGGTCGTGGTGTCCACCACCGGTGACCGGCAACCCGACGACCCGATCCATGCCATGGGCGGCAAGGGAGTGTTCGTGAAGGAAGTGCAGGCCGCGGTGCTCGACGGACGAGCAGACATCGCGGTGCACTCGGCCAAGGACTTGCCGTCGTCGACTCCCGAGGGCCTGGTACTGGCCGCGGTGCCGAGGCGCGGTGACCCGCGGGACGCTCTGGTGGGCTGCCGGCTGGATGAGTTGCCTGCCGGCGCGACGGTGGCCACGGGCTCGGTCAGGCGCAAGGCCCAACTGGCTTGGATGCGGTCCGACCTGGTCTTTGCCGAGCTGCGGGGCAACATCGCCACCCGGCTCAACAAGGCCGCCGCCTTCGACGCCATCGTCATGGCCGCGGCGGCCTTGCAACGCCTTGGGCTCGAACCGGACGTGGTCGACGTGCTCGAGCCGGACGTTTTCGTGCCCCAGGTCGCGCAGGGAGCCATCGCAGTGGAGTGCCGGGCCGATGATCGGGCCGTGCTCGAGACACTGCTCGCCACCGAGCACGGGCCGAGCCGGCGGGCGGTCGACGCGGAGCGGGCCTTTCTGGCGGAACTGGGAGGCGACTGCAACCTGCCGGCCGGCGCCCACGCCGGCGACGCTGGAGGCGGCGGCCTGGAGCTGACCGGGCTGGTGGCGTCGCTGGACGGCCGGGAGCTCATCCGCGACACTCGGCGGGGCCGTGATCCCGAGATGCTGGGCCGGTCTGTAGCCCGACACCTGCTGGACGAATGCGGCGGCCGGGAGCTGATGGGAGCGATCGGATGAGCCCGGCGCGGCCCCGGCCTCATGCACCCAAGCCGCTCGCCGGGCTGAAGATCGTGGTTTGCCGGCCGCGCCACCAGGCCCAGCCCTTGACCGACGGGCTGGCCGCGGCCGGTGCCGAGGTGGTCAGCGCCCCGGTCATCGCCATCACCGATCCTGCCGACGGGGGAGCCGGACTGCAGGCGGCGCTGGCCCGGCTTCAGCGGGGAGACTGGCTGGTGGTCACCAGCCCGAACGGGGCCGAGCGAGCGGCCGCCGCCGGGCCGCTGGCCACCGGCGTCAACGTCGCGGCCATCGGTCCGGGCACTGCAGCCCGGGCCGCCGCGGTGGGGCTGACCGTGCGGCTGGTGCCCGACCGATCGATCGCTGAGGGTCTGGTGCAAGCGTTCCCGGCACCCGGCTCCGGGCGCAGCGGCAGCCTCGTGGTGCTGGCCCGGGCCGCGGTCGCACGCCCGGTGCTGCCCGACAGCCTGCGAGACGCCGGCTGGGAGGTGCTGGACGTGGCCGCCTACCGAAACGTGGCCGCCCGCCTGACCGACGACCAGCGCCGGGCGGTAGCTGCCTCCGACGGTGTGGTGTTCACCTCGTCGTCCACGGTCACCCGTCTGGTGGCCGAGGTCGGCGCCGACGCAATCCCGCCCCTGGTGGCCTCTATCGGCCCGGCGACGTCGGCCACGGCAGCCTCCCACGGCCTCGAAGTCACCGTGGAGGCACCCGAGCACACCATCGACGGCGTGGTGGCCGCCCTGGTCGGCCACGCCCGCCCGTGGTCGGCGCCCGACGACGCTGGGTAGCCTCGCAGGGTGAGTTTCCCGCAGCGGCGCATGCGTCGGCTGCGCCGGACCCCGGCCCTCCGCCGGCTGGTGGCCGAGCACCGGCTCGATCCGGCGGACTTCATCGCGCCGCTGTTCGTGCGGGAAGGGATCGACGAACCCCAGCCCATCGTCTCGATGCCGGGACAGTTCCAACACACCCGCGCGTCGCTGCAGACCGAGGTCAAGGAGTTGCATTCCCTAGGGATCGGAGCGGTGGTGCTGTTCGGCGTGCCCGAGCACAAGGATCCCACCGGGTCGGAGGCCTGGAATCCCGATGGGATCGTGCAGGTGGCTCTGGCCGACCTGCGCTCCGATCTCGGCGATGACATCGTGTTGATCGCCGATCTGTGCATGGACGAGTACACCGACCACGGCCACTGCGGCGTGCTCGACGGCCGCGGCGACGTGGATAACGACGCCACCCTGGAGATCTACGCCCGCATCGCGCTGGCCCAGGCCACCGCGGGGGCCGACATCGTGGCCCCGTCGGGGATGATGGACGGCCAGGTCGGTGCGATCAGGGGCGCCCTCGACGACTCGGGCTTCGAGCAGACGGCCATCCTCGCCTACTCGGCCAAGTACGCCACCGCGCTGTACGGGCCGTTCCGCGACGCGGTGGACGTGACCATCGCTGGCGGGGGCGACCGCCGCACCTACCAGCAGGACGTGGCCGGTGCCCGGGAGGCCATCGAGGAGATCCGCCTGGATCTGGCCGAGGGCGCCGACATGGTGATGGTCAAGCCCGCGCTGGCCTTCTTGGATGTGATCTCGGCCGCACGGCGCACCTTCGACGTGCCGCTGGCCGCCTACCACGTGTCGGGCGAGTACTCCATGGTGTGCGCCGCCGCCGAGCGGGGCTGGCTCGACCTCGACGCGGTGGCCCACGAGCATGTCCTCGCCATCCGCCGGGCCGGCGCCGACGTGGTGCTCACCTACTTCGCCCGCCGCCTGGCCGAGGCCCTGCAATGAGCGACGCGGAACGCGACGCCGACACCAACGAAGCACGGCCGTGAGCAGCGACCAGTCCCTCACCAACGAGGCGCTGTTCGAGCGGGCCCAGCGGGTCATCCCCGGCGGGGTCAACTCGCCGGTGCGGGCCTTCCGCTCCGTGGGGGGCACCCCCTATTTCGTGGCAGAGGCCTCCGGTCCGTTCACCTATGACGTGGAGGGCCGCCGCTACATCGACTACGTGCAGAGCTACGGGCCGGGCATCTGCGGCCACGCTCACCCGGCGGTGGTCGAAGCCGTGCGGCGGGCGGCCGGGCGGGGCACCAGCTACGGCGCGCCCACCCGCGACGAAGTCTTGATGGCCGAGGAGATGTGTGCCCGGGTGGCGGGCCTGGAGATGGTGCGGCTGACCAACAGCGGAACCGAGGCGGTGATGTCGGCGGTGCGGCTCGCACGGGGCGTGACCGGCCGCCCGACAGTGGTGAAGTTCGCGGGCTGCTACCACGGCCACAGCGATTCTCTGCTGGTGGCGGGCGGATCGGGCGTTGCCCAGCAGGGCTTGGCCGGATCGGAGGGAGTGACCGCCGGCGCGGTGGCCGACACCATCGTGGCGCCCTACAACGTGGTGCCCGAGCTCGACGAGACGGTGGCGGTGGTGTGCGTGGAGCCGGTGGCGGCCAACATGGGTCTGGTGGCCCCGGAGCCCGGCTTCCTTCAGGGACTGCGCGACGCCTGCGACGCGGTCGGTGCGCTGCTGCTCTTCGACGAGGTGATCACCGGGTTCCGGCTCTGCCGGGGTGGCGCCGCCGAGTGGTTCGGAGTGCGGCCCGACATCTGGTGCTTCGGCAAGGTCATCGGAGGCGGGCTGCCGGTGGGTGCCTTCGGAGCCTCGACGGAGATCATGTCCGGGCTGGCGCCCCTGGGCGGCGTGTACCAGGCGGGGACACTGTCGGGTAACCCCCTGGCCACCGCGGCTGGGCTGGCCGTGCTGGGCTTGCTCGACGACGACGCGTACGTGCGGCTGGAGTCGACTGCGGCCGCGTTGCAGGAGGGCCTTGAGAGCGCCTTCGCGTCGGCCGGGGTGACTGCGGTGGTGCCGCGGGTGGGTCCCCTGCTCGGCCTGTTCTTCACCGAGGACGCTCCGCGTGACTTCGACGAGGCCCGCAAAGCGGCCGATAACGGCCGTTATCCGCCGTTCTTCCACGGGATGCTGCGGCGGGGTGTGGCCTTCGCGCCGGGGGCCTACGAGGCCATCTTCCCGTCGCTAGCCCACACCGATGCCGAGATCGAGGCAACCGTGGCCGCCGCCGCTGCTACGGCCAGCGAGATGGAGAGGGGTCCGGAGGGATGAAGCGCATCAAGATCGTCATTGCTGCGGTTGTGGCCGTTGTCGTACTGATCGTCGCCGTGGTGGCCGTGTATCTCCTGACCCGGGACGAAGCCCCCGAGGCGGTCGACCTGGAGACGACGGTGGCTCGGATCGAGGCAGCCGACACAACCGGTGACAGCCCGGACACGCCCTCAGCAGACACATCAACCGATGACAGCGCTGACGCATCCTCGACAGGCACATCCACCGCGGAGGGCCAAGATGCCGGCAGCACATCGGATGATGCGCTGGACGAGACCGTCTCCACAACGAACACTGCCGTCGAAAGCGCCGCTGACACCGACATCGACGCTGATGCCATGTCGGAGGATCAGACGGCGGGCTCATCCGGTGACCTGGACGGAGTGTGGACCGTGCAGGTGGCCGACGACGCCGGCGACCTCCAGGGCGAGCCGACCGTGAGCTTCGCCGGGTTCCGGGTGGACGAGGTGCTGAACAACATCGGCGACTTCACCGCAGTGGGGCGCACCGCAGACGTTGCGGGCTCGATCGAGCTGAGCAACACGGCGCTGGTGGCGGCAACCGTGGAGGTGACCATGTCGACGCTGCGGACCGACAACAGCTTCCGCGACGGCAGGATCTACGGGGCCCTGAACACCAGCGAGTACCCCCAGGCGATCTTCACCCTGGTGGAGCCGGTGGCGCTGCCGGCCGGCATGGCCGACGGCGAGCCGTTCTCAGGATCAGCCGAGGGCGACCTGACCATCAAGGGCGTCACCAACCGGGTCGCCTTCGACCTGCAGGCCCAGCTCGTGGGCGACATCATCGTGGCCGTCGGTTCCAGCGACGTGGTCTTCAGCGACTACGGCGTGACCGCACCGACCGCACCCGTAGTCGTATCGGTCGAGGACCACGGAATCATGGAGTTCCAACTGCTCTTCACCCGCTGACGCCTCGTTGCAGCGGTTAACCCTCACGCAAGCGCTCGTAGTGAGCGAGCAGCGACTTAGTGGATGGGTCGTGGTCGGTGTCGGTGTCGGTTGGAGCGGTGCCGGCCTGTAAGTCGTCGACTATGGCGTCGGCCAGGGTCTTGCCGAGTTCCACGCCGAACTGGTCGAAGCTGTTGATGCCCCAGACGGCTCCTTGCATCACCGTTTGATGCTCGTAGAGCGCCACTAGCTGGCCGAGCACCGACGGGGTGAGTTCGGGCGCCATCACGACAGTGGACGGGCGGTTCCCGGGCAGTTCGCGATGGGGGTCGTCCTCCGCCGCCGGGGTGCCGAAGGCCAGCGCGGCGGCCTGGGCGAAACAGTTGGCCACCAGCGCCTCGTGGCGCTCGGCCGCGCCGGGAAGACCGGCTACATCCGCATCGGCGCGGGCCAGCACGATGAAGTCGGCCGGCACGACCGTGGTGCCCTGGTGCAGCAGCTGGTGGAAGGAGTGCTGGCTATCAGTGCCCACGCCGCCCCACACGATCTCGGCGGTCTCGCAGCCCACGGGGCTGCCGTCGAGACGGATCCTCTTGCCGTTGGACTCCATGATCACCTGCTGCAACCAGACCGGGAACAATCGCAGCCTCTCCGAGTACGGCACCACTGCCCGCGTCTGGAATCCCCAGAAGTTGCGGTACCACACCGACAGCAGGCCCAGCAGCATGGGGATGCTGGCCGCCGGCCCCGCAGCCACGTGCTCGTCGATGGTTCGCATCCCGGCCAGCATCGCCGCGAAGTTCTCCTCGCCGATGGCTGTCATCACGGCCAGACCCGCCGCGGACCCCATCGAGAAGCGGCCGCCGACCCAGTCCCACGTCGCGAAGACATTGTCAGGCTCGATGCCGAACTCAACCGCCTCGTCCCGGCTCGCGGTCACCGCCACGAAGTGCTGGCCCGCGGCCTTAAGACCGAGCACCGACGCGGCCCAGGTCCGGGCGGCGCGGGCATTGGCCAGCGTCTCGGCGGTGGCGAAACCCTTCGACACCACGATGAATAGCGTCTCGGCCGGGTCGAGGCCGTCCAGGCCAGCAGCCAGCGCGGCCGGGTCGATGTTCGACACGAACCGGCACTCGATGCCACCCGAACGAAAGGCGGCCAGCGCCTCGTGGGCCATGGCCGGCCCCAGCTGCGAACCGCCGATCCCGATGTTCACGACCGTGCGGATCGGCAGATCCGTGGCCCCTCGCCTCTCCCCGGAGCGCAGCGCCCGAACGAAGGCCCCCATCCGTTCATGCTCGGCGGCGATGGCCGGCGCCACGTCAACCCCTCCGGTCACAACGGCCTCGCCAGCCGGAGCCCGCAGGGCGGTGTGAAGAACGGCTCGGCCGTCCGTGACGTTGACCGGCTCGCCCCCCAGCATCGCCTCGATCCGCGCTGCCACGCCGGCCCGCTCGGCCAGGGCCAGCAGCAGCTCGACAGTGGTATCGGTGACCAGATGCCGGGACCAGTCGATCACCAGTTGGCCCGCGGTCGAGGTGCAGCGCCCCGGCCGGTCCGGGTCGGCCTCGGACAGCGCCGCCAGATCGACGCCTCCGGCTTGCAGCTCACGGGCGTGACGGGCCAGCGCGGCCCACTCGGAGGTGGCCGTGATGTCGCTGGCGGCGGCGTCGCTGGGGAGCATTGGGGTGGGCCTCCGGTGGCCCGACCCGCTACTCGCCGGCGGCGAGATCGATGCCGTGACCCACAGCGGACTCGGTTAGCAGGGCGCTGATCTCGTCGGGCGAGCCGGTTTCGAAGGTTGGTGCATCGGCCACCAGAGCGAGCAGCATCTCTTCTTCGAGCGCGGCCGTGTCGGCGTCCAGACCGCCGTGGACGACCCGCTCGTAGTACACCACCGAGACCAGGTCCTCCAGGCTCAGATTGGAGAAGCCACTCATGCCGCTGGCGAAGCTGTCCACCTCGCGCTGGCCGTCGGGCCGGTCCGGGTTGCCGTAGAAGTCGAGTCCCAGGCGCTTGGTGTCGGCCGTGCCCAGATACACCCAGGACAGGTGGTGGGCCAGACCGTCGAACCCGGGCGCCGGGCCGAAGGTGAGCAGCAGCTCGCCGTTGTTGAGCTGGCGGCCCGTGGCCGTGCCCGAGCCGTCGGCGCCGTGGCACGAGGCACACGTGCTGTACACGGTGGCACCGTTGTCGACCAGCACCAGCTCCTCGGAATCGGGCGGTTCAAGCATTCCCACGTAGAAGATGGCCCAGATCGGCAGGAACACCATCACCGACGCTGCCCAGTAGGGCATCCGCTTGCGGGCGCGGGCGGCCTGGACGTAGGCCGGGTCCGGTTCGGGGGGAGGCGGCGGAGCGGCCTCAGGAATGGGAACGGGAGCAGCCGGCGCCGGCACCGCGGCGGCGGCTGCCGGAGCAGCGGGAGACGGGGTTTCGGCGCCGGGCGCGGCGTCGCCGGCGTCTGCGGGTTCGGTACCGGTCAGCTCGGCTCGTCGCTCACGCGAGCGCTGGAGCAGATACTCAGGTACCTCGACCACTTAGCGTCTCCATCGGCGGTGGGGGGCGGACCGGACGACGCCGGAGCGGCGAGCCCCGGCGACATGAGGATAGGCGGTCTCGCCGCGCTTGGCTGCCCTCGGCGAAAGGCGACTTGCGGCCGGGAGCCGGTTAGCCGTTGGGGAGGCCGACAGCGAGGCCGAACTCGTCACCTGCGTCGATGAGAGCGTCGAACAGGTACTGGCCGAAGGAACGGTCGCAGAAGATCATGTACGTGGGTGCGCTGTCACCGTCGTAGCGGGCGATGTCGCAGGTGACCTTGGCCACCGAGGCGGAGGCCACCGCGCCGTCGGGCGTCATGGCGTCGGACCAGTCGAGGCTGCACACCTTCTCGAGCATCCGGGACGCGTCCGTCCCGGTGACCAGGAAGAGGGCCCGACCGTGAGTCCAGTCGAGAGCGGTCACGAACTCGGACGAGTCCAACCCGTCGAGGCCGGCCACAACCTCGGCCACCGCGTCGGCGGGACCCGTAACGATCCACTCTCCGGGCCTGGAGCCCATCACGAACGCGCCGCCCTCTGCGGCCCGGGACGACCCGAACGGCGCGTCCATCCGGGCGGCGACTGCGCCCCCAGCCTCGCCCCTCACCAGCCACTTGGTGGTGGGGCTGGCGTCGGTCAGCATGAGGGGGCCACCAGAGGAGAACTCGTAGCTCCGGACAACCGGGCTCTCGAAGGCAGGCGACTCAGCCACGGAGACGCTCCCCCGCCGGATCGAAATGGGCGTGGTGGTCCATAACGGTGGCGCCGACGCGCTCGCCGGAGGTCAGCAGCACGGTCACCTTGGTGCCGCCGGCGGCCAGCTCGGGCTCCACCTGGCCCAGGCAGATCGACCGTCCCAGAGTGGGCGACATCCGGGCCGAGGTGATGCGGCCCAGTATCTCGTTGGTGTTGCCCCGCACGATCTGGCTGGCCTCGTCGGGCACCACATTGGGGTCGTCGGGTTGTATGGCCACGATCATGGGCAGGCTGCGGTCGGCCGCCCAGGCCAGCTCGGGCAGGCCCGCGAAGTCGTCCTTGTCGAGCTTGATCAACGGGCTCAGACCGGTGCTCGGGCCCAGAGTCAGGCCGTCGGTGTCCTGGCCCACGATGAAATGGCCCTTCTCCAGGCGCATGATGCGCTGACCCTCGAGCCCGAAGGGCCCGACGCCGAGGTCCTGCCCCGCGTCCATGAGCGCCTCCCATACGTGGAGGCCGTGGCCCGAGGGGGCGTGGATCTCGAAGGACAGCTCACCGGTGAAGCCGATGCGCCACATGAAGCATCCGTCCACCCCTGCGACGGTGGCCAGCCGGACCTCCATGTAGGGGAATGCCTCGGGCGACAGGTCCACACCCTCGGTCACCCGACCGACCAGGTCCCGCGCCTTGGGGCCGGCCACGTTGATGCTGACGTAGGCGGTGGTAACCGGGGTGACATGCACCTGCCAGTCGGGGCGTTCGGTCTGCAACCAGTTCTCGACCCACTCCCACACGCTGCCCGCGCCCGAACTGGTCGTGGTCATTAGGTAGTGGTCCTCCCCAAGGCGGCCCGTGACGCCGTCGTCGAGCACCACGCCGTCCTCGGCGCACATCATTCCGTAGCGCACCTTGCCCACCGGCAGCTTCGACCACTTGTTGGTGTAGAGCAGGTTGAGGAGCTTCGGGATGTCGGGCCCGCGCAGGTCGAGCTTGCCCAGCGGCGTGACATCGATCAGCCCGACGTTGGTGCGCACGTTGCGCACCTCTGCGGCCGGGTCGCCGTAGTGGTCGGGGCGCATCCACTGGCCGGCGATGATCGTGCTCACGCCGTTGGCCTCGTGCCACGGGTGGATCGACGACACCCTCACCGGCTCGAACACCCGGCCGGCCAGCGCGCCCAGAGTGAGCGGCGCGTAGGGCGGGCGCCACACGGTGGTGCCCACCTGGGCGATGGTCTCGCCCCGGGCCTCAGCGATGGCAGCGACGGTGTTGACCGTCTCGAGCTTGCCCTGCGAGGGTCCCATGGTGGAGGTGGTGTAGCGCTTGGCCAGCTCCACCGAGTCGTAGCCCTCGTGGGCCGCCGCCACCAGATCCTTGGATCCGACGTCCTCGGAGAAGTCGACCATGCCATGGGTGTCCGAGCGGTACAGCTCGGGATGCGGATCTCGGCCCAGTGGAGTGCGCTCGTCGGGCGCCCAGGCGGGTTCGTCGCCATCGACCGGCCGGGCCCGGGCGGTCATCGCCTGCAGGCGATGAGCCACGGCGGCGGCTCGCTGTGCCGCCAGGCGCCCCGTGGCTGCGCCGTGTGCGCGCAGCTCGTCGAGGGTGCCGTCGCCGGCCAGCCCGCCGGTGGCCAGGACGTTGCCGGGAGGATCCGACGGGAAGAAGCGGGCTGCAGCCGGATCGTGAACCGGCCGGTCACCGGCCATGTTGAGCAACGAAGTGGGTGCGGTCCAGCCCGCGGCCACCACGAGCAAGTCGGCCTCGATACGGTTGCCGCCGGCCACCACGGCTCCCAGCGCTCTCGACGAACCCTGGGCCGAGCTGACACGTTTGCCTTCGCGACCGTCGATGACCGCAGCGATCTCGACCCCGACCCGGTCGAGGTCGGCGGCGGCGGCATCGCCGTCGGAGTTGGCGGTGAACACCACCGCCCGCTCGCCAGGCTTGACCCCCCACAGGTTGATCAAGCGCCGGGCCGCACCCGAGGTGATCACGCCAGGACGGTCGTTGCCTGAGAACACGTAGGGCCTCTCGATGAGGCCCGGCGCGGCCACCAGCACCTTGGCCC
>VXWX01000140.1 GCA_009835735.1 Acidimicrobiaceae bacterium | reverse complement strand
AGATGACCGACACGGGCTTCGCCCTACTCGTCGGTCATCTGACTCGCCGCCACCCGCCGGCCTTGCGCTGCCCGCCTCCCGCCTCTGTCGCTGCCTGCGCGGGCAGTACGGTTCGGAGTTGTGGGCTCGTTCAGTAGCGAGACGGTGGCTTTCGAGTCGTCTGACACGTCAGCGGTGGTGCGGGCCATGCAGGCCGTGGCGGATCGGGGCGACGGGTTGGGCTGGATCAACATCGGTCCGGGCCTGCGGGACGACCAGATCGATCGGCTGCCGGCGCCGACGCTGCTGGGCCGTTGGTTCTCCGGAAGGGGGCCGGCTGTCCCGATGGCGACCTGGACCCCGCCGCGGGAAGGCAAGGGCTCTTCGCAGCCGATTGTCGGCCTGGAGCATGGTGCGGGGCCGAAGGCCTTGGACCGACTCCGGGACGCCGGGGCTCCGCTGCCAACGGGCTGGCGCAAGGTTCAGGATCACGCCAAGAACGGGATTGTCGTGCAGCCGGCCGCGGGGGCGCCTCATGACGAGGTGCTGCGCTGGCTGCTGTCGGCGTGCTGGGCGCTGTGCCCCATCGAGATAGAGGACCACTGGCTGGCCGAGGTCCACCGCCCCGGTTAGGAGTTGACCACTGCGTCCACGATCAGGTCGATGACGGCCTGGGCGTCGGCGTCCCAGACGACGTCGTGGACGGGCGGGGCCGGCGCCGACGCGATGGCGGCCGGCGGGCGCACGTCGGTGACGGTCATGCCCCGGGTGTGCTCACCCTGCAGCTCGACGGCTACCGGGTGGCTCGAACGGCGGAACAGGTGGGGGTGCGTGACCGCGATGATGGCGGTGGCGTCATGTACCGGCGCCGCTTCCAGGCCGAACTCGCGGCACCGGTCGTAGGCGTATTCCAGCAGACCGGCGGCGAAGTGGGCCGCGGGGGTGCCGGCTGAGCGCATCCGGGATGCCTCACTGCCGCCGAGCAGGACCCTGTGGGTCACGTCTAGCCCGACCATCGTCAGCGGGGCCGCCTCCCGGAAGACGATGGCCGCGGCCTCCGGATCGGCCCACACGTTGAACTCGGCGACGGAGGTCACGTTTCCGGCGTGAGCCCCTCCGCCCATGATCGTGAGGCCGGTCAGGCGGCTGCGCAGATCTGGGTCGTGCCGCAACGCGAGGGCCACGTTCGTCAGGGGCCCCACCGCCACCAGATGCAGGTCGTCGACGGAGCGGGCCGTGTCGCACAGGAAGGCCACGGCGTCGTCGGAGGCGACCGACCGGGTCAGCTCCGGCAGAGCGACATCGCCCAGTCCGGTGGCTCCGTGGATGCGGGCCGCGTCCATGGTGGGTGCGATCAGCGGGCGAGCCGCGCCCCGGTGCACGGGCACATCCAGGCCGGCGATCTGCGCGGTTGCCAGCGCGTTGTGGGTGGTGTGCTCGATCCCGACGTTGCCGTTGACGGTCGTGATCCCCACCAGTTCCCCGAAATGGGCGGCAGTGAGGATGGCGATGGCGTCGTCGAGTCCGGGGTCGCAGTCCAGCACGATCCGCGGTCGCCCTGTGCCGGCTTCTGTAGTCATCCCCTGAGCCTATGCACCGAGCAGATGCCCGACTTCGGACCGGGTCGGCAGCGATGGCTGGGCACCCTGCCGCAGCGTCGCGGCGGCGCCCACCCGGACGGCCCACTCGGTGGCCGCCACCAGGTCGGCGCCGCCTACCAGGGCGTCGGCGAGGGCTCCGCAGAAGGCGTCACCGGCCGCGGTGGTGTCGACAGGCATGACGGCCGGCGCCGGTAGGTGGGTGGCGTCGGTCGGCGTGACGACTATCGCGCCGGCTGCTCCCAGGGTCACCACGGCAGCCGCGATCGGTAACCCTCGGGCCAAGGCGACAGCGGTCTCGGGGTCCACCTCGCCGATCGGGGAGAGACCGGCGTGGCCCGCCATCGTGGCCAGCTCGGTCTGGTTGGGCACGATCACGTCCACACGGTCGAGCAGGTCGGGCGGCAGCATGGTGGCCGGAGCGGGCGCGGGGTTGAGCACGACGGTGCCGCCGGCGCAGCGGACGGCGGCCGAGACCGCCTCGAGGGGCACTTCCAACTGCAGCAGCACAACTTCCGCCGCGCCCAGCGCACCGGCCGCGCCCTCCACGTCGGCGGAACTGAGCCGGCCGTTGGCGCCGGGGCTCACCACGATGGCGTTGTCGCCGTCGGCTCCCACCGCAATCAGGGCTGTGCCGCTCGGAGCGTCCTCGGTAGTCAGCAGGGATGCGGTGTCGACGCCGGCCGAGTCCATCGCCGAGCGCAGCGTCCTGCCCGCGTCGTCATCGCCGACCCTCCCGATCATGGCGACCCGCCGGCCGAGACGAGCCGCCGCCGCAGCCTGGTTGGCTCCCTTGCCGCCGGGAATTAGACGGAGGTCGCCGCCCAGGACGGTCTCGCCCGCCACCGGGATCGTCTCCACTTCCACCACTAGGTCGAGGTTGGCGCTGCCTACGACCGCAACTTCCGGCCCCGACCGCGGGTCATCGGCCATCGCCGCAGTCTAGGGCCACCCCTTCCGAGGGCTATAGGACGGCTACCGGGTTGACGGGGGAGCCGCAGCCGCCGACGAAGGGCTCGGGGTTGGCCTGTAGCAGGAACTCGTAGCGTCCGGCCTCGGCGCAGGCGGCGGCCAGGGCCTCGAGGTCCCAGTTCTGGCCCTGGGTCATGCCCATGTCCACCACATGGAGGCAGTGCACCCCCAGCGCGTCGTCCCAGTTGGGGCCGGGGAAGACTTCGAAGATGTAGGTGTCGTCGGCCACCGCGGCCACATCATTCCGCCAGAACCAGCGCACCGCGTCGAAGCCGGGTCCCGGGCTGGTTCCGTCGGCGTCGGGCCCGGTGACGTAGGGCAGGGCGCCCATCTCGCGGAACACCTGGATCCGCCCGGTGCGCAGCAGCACGATGTCGCCGGGTCGCATGGCCACTCGCCCGTGCTCGGCCGCCTCGTCGAGGTCGTCCCCGGTGACCTCGTGGTCGCTTCCGAGCCGCTCGAGCCCCTTGGCCGCGCACACGTCGAGCAGCACGCCTCGGCCGGTGAGGTGGCGGACGTTCTCGATGCCGAGCACGGTGGCGCCGCCGGTCGGGTTGATCGAGGAGACCGGCACGCCGTTGTAGAGGGTGTTGTCGTAGCTGACGTGGGACAGGCCGTCCCAGTGGGTGGCGGCCTGCAGGGGCATGGTCACGATGTCGTCGGAGAAATGGGGCGCCATGCCCTTGCCGTCGGCGTCGCCCAGGTCGGGGCTGTGGATCTTGACCATGGCGTGAAGCGGGTTGATCCGGCCGTGCATCTGGCCGATCTGCACGCCGCCGGAGTGTTTGAGGTCGAGCGCGCACGACACCCGCCGCCCGGTGCGCACCAGCGAGGCGGCGTGGGCGACGGCGTCGTCGGTGATCAGGTTGAGGGTGCCGAGGCGGTCGTCGTCGCCCCAGCGTCCCCAGTTGCGGACCTCGTCGCGCAGGGCGAAGAAGGCGTCAGTGAAGCTCATGGGTCACCTCGGTGCGGCCGGCGCGGTCGAGATACTAGCTTTGGCCCATGATCGGCTGGATGTCAGGGGCCGGGGCCAAGCCATGACCTGGTTGTACGCCTTCATGCTGTTCGCCGGGGCGCCGGTGCTGCTGTGGTTCGTGTTCAGCGGCGGCGACGCCGACATGGATGCGGGCGCGGAGGTGGACGGGCTGGGGGACGTGTTCTCGGTCATACCGCTGAGCAGCATTGCCTTCGTGGCCACGTTCTTCGGTGCCACCGGGCTGGTGTCGGAGTGGCTCGGAACCGGCGCGGTGTTCACGCTGCTGCTGGCCGTCGTGGTCGGGGTGCTGGCCGGCGTGATCAACAGCGCCGCGTTCGCCTACTTGCGCCGCAGCGAGGCCTCGAGCGACGTGAGCGACCGGGAGATCGAGGGCAGCATCGCCCGAGTCTCGCTGCCCATGTCCAACGAGCGGCGGGGGCGCATCGTGCTCACCGTGGCCGGCGCCCGCACCCAGATGACGGCCGCGCCCATCGATCCCCTGGACGCTGGCAAGGCCATTGAGGCCGGCGCCCGGGTCATCATCGTGCGCATCGAGGGTGGCGTGGCTCTCGTCACCCGCTTGGACCCCGAACTGGAATAGGCGGCCTTCAGCAGTTCAGCCGCACCTGCCGGTAGGCCGGTGGCGCGCTAGAAGGGGCTGGTACGCTCGGCTGGGCAGTGGGCTTCCGAGACGCGCGAGGCGCGTGGGAGGGAAGGTTCAATGTCCTCAGCAATCGTGGCCGGCATCGCCGTGGCGCTGGCCGTGTTCTTCGTCATCCTGATCGTGCGGTCCCTGATCGTGATCTGCCCGCCCAACCGGGTGGCGGTCATCTCGGGCCGCAAACGGACCCTGTCCGACGGGCGCACCGTGGGCTACCGCATCCTCAAGGGCGGGCGCACCCTGAGGATCCCACTGATCGAGAGGGTCGCCTGGATGGACCTCAACACCATCCCGCTGGAGGTGTCGGTCACCAACGCCTACTCGAAGGGCGCCATACCCCTCAACGTGCAGGGCATCGCCAACGTGAAGGTGTCAAGCGGTGAGGGCCTCTTGGAGAACGCCGCCGAGCGCTTCCTTCACGTCGACCACATGCACATCGGCAAGATCGCCAAGGAGACCCTCGAGGCCAACCTGCGGGGCGTGCTGGCCACGATGTCCCCCGAGGAGGTCAACGAGGACCGGCTCAAGTTCAGCCACCAGCTCATCGACGAGGCCGACGACGACATCAAGACACTGGGGCTGGAACTCGACGTGCTCAAAATCCAGAACGTCACGGACGACGTGAACTACCTCGAGTCGGTGGGCCGGCGCCTCACCGCCCAGGTGAAGAAGGACGCCCGGGTGGCCGAGGCCGACCGCGAGGCGGAGTCCGAACAGGCCGAGGCGGCCGCCCGCCGCGCCGCGCAGGTCGCCCAGATCGAGGCCGACAAGAAGATCGTCGAGGAGCAGAACGCGCTGCGGGTGCGCACAGCGGAGCTCGAAGCCATCTCCAGGGCCCGCGAGGAGGAGGCACTGGTGGCCGGGGAGACGGCCAAGGCGGTGGCCAGCCAGGAGCTGGAGACCGAGCGCATCGAGCTGGAGAAGCGCCGGGTGGAGGCCGATGTGGTGGTTCCCGCCCGAGCCGACCTGGAGGCCCGCCAGCTCCAGGCCCAGGCCGAGGCGGCCACGATCGTCGAGGACGGCAAGGCCCAGGTCGAGGTGTTCAAGCGGCTCACCGACCAGTACCAGGCGGCCGGTGCCGACGGCCACGACGTGCTGGTGCTCAACATGCTGCCCGACCTGATCGACAAGATCGTCTCCACCGTGCAGAACGTCAGCATCGACCGGGTCGCGGTGGTGGACACCGGCGGCGGTGGCGGCAATGGCGACGGCGACGGCGACGGCGGCTCACGGGGCGGGATTCCGGGCCTCATGAGCCAGCTGCCGGCGTCGCTGGTGGCCATGACCGAGCAGATCGAGGCGGCCACCGGTGTGGACATCCTGGCCTCGCTGCGCCGCCGCGACGCCGACCACGGCGGCGAAGGCTGACATCTGAACCCGTTCCGCGAGTGACATCAGGAGACGGCGCGTGAGCGGGTACTTCGACGGCAAGAGCATCGCGGTCACCGGCGGCGGGGGCGGCATCGGCCGGGAGATTTCGCTGGCCTGCGCGGCGGAGGGCGCCAACGTGGTGGTGGCCGACTACGGCGTGGCCCTGGACGGATCCGCCCCGTCCAGCGAGGTGGCCGACGCGGCGGTGGAGGAGATCCGCGCCGCCGGCGGCGAAGCTGTTGCGGTGGCCGGCGATGTGTCCCTCTTCGACGTGGGCGCCGAGATCGTCGAAGCGGCCTGCGACCGGTGGGGGAGCATCGACGGCGTGGTGTGCGCCGCGGGCGTGCTGCGGGAGCGGATGCTGTTCAACATGGGCGAGCAGGAGTGGGACGAGGTGGTGGCCGTCCACCTGAAGGGTCACTTCAACGTGTACCGGGCCGCGCTGGCCCGGATGCGCAAGCAGCCGTCGGGCGGCTCGCTGGTTGGGTTCACCTCCGGGGCGGCCATCGCCTCCACCGCCCAGGCCAACTACTCGGCGGCCAAGGGCGGCGTCATGAGCCTCACCCGCTCGGCGGCCATGACGGCGGCCTCCATACGGATGCGGGGCGGGCCCGCCATCAACGCCAACTGCATCGCACCGGTGGCCCGCACCCGGATGAGCGAGAACGTGCCGTTCGAGATGGAGACCGGCGACCCCGCCGCAGTGGCCCCCATGGCCGTCTACCTGCTCAGCGACGCCGGCCGGGACGTCAACGCACAGGTCTACACCGTCGTGGGACGGCGGATCTCGGTCTGGAACCAGCCCCGGGAGCTGCGCTCGATGTGGTCGGCCGGCGAGCAGTGGACTCCGGACGAGATCGCCGAGCATCTGCCCCGGACCATAGGGCAGGAGCCCAACTGGGTGATCGCCGACCTCAAGCGGCGCATGGCCGAGATGGCCGGCGGTTGAGCCGTGACCGCTGAGCCGGGCGACTGGCCCTGGCCGGCGCCTCCCGCTGAGCCGCCAGGGCGGGGACTGCTCGAAGGCAGGCGGGTGGTGGTGACCGCCGCGGCCGGCGCCGGGATCGGATCGGCCGTGGCCCGCCGCGCCCTCATCGAGGGGGCCAGCGTTCTGATCTCCGACGTCCACGAGCGGCGCCTGTCGGCCACCCGCGACCACCTGGAGGCCGAGACCG
Source organism: Acidimicrobiaceae bacterium (assembly GCA_009835735.1). Taxonomy (GTDB): domain Bacteria; phylum Actinomycetota; class Acidimicrobiia; order Acidimicrobiales; family Aldehydirespiratoraceae; genus Aldehydirespirator. Next base: position 3,036 of record VXWX01000140.1, on the reverse strand, counting down.
GCTCGCGCCCCGAGGCCGTGCGGTGCGACGTGACGGCTGAGAGCGACGTGCAGGCTCTGATGGAGGAGGCTGCCGGGTTGCTGGGCGGCGTAGACGTGATGATGAACAACGCCGGCCTCGGCGGTTCGGTCCGGCTGGTGGACATGACCGACGAGCAGTGGTCGGCCGTGCTGAACGTGACCCTCGACGGCACCATGCGTTGCACCCGGGCCGCGCTCAGGCGCATGATCGACCAGGGTGCCGGCGGCGCCATCGTCAACAACGCCTCGGTCTCCGGCTGGCGGGCCCAGGTCGAGCAGGCCCACTACGCCGCGGCCAAGGCGGGGGTCATGGCTCTCACCCGGTGCGCGTCGCTGGAGGCGGCCGAGCACGGCATCCGGGTCAACTGTGTGGCGCCCAGCCTGGCCTGGCACCCGTTCCTGGCCAAGACCACCGACGAAGCCCTGCTGGCCGACCTGGCCCGCAGTGAGGCGTTCGGCCGCCCGGCCGAGCCGTGGGAGGTGGCCAACGTGATGGTGTTCCTGGCCAGCGACCTCTCCGGATACATGACCGGCGAGGTGGTGTCGGTCAGCAGCCGGCACCCGTGAGCCGGAGCTCCGGATCATTGGCGGGGCCATGGTGCCGTCTGGCAAGATGTCTCGAATAACCGCCGGTATGCCGGCTCATACAGAAGGGCAAGTGGAATGACTGCTCGACCGGTTCAAAAGCGTTGCGCGTCTTGGTTGGCGGTGCTGCTGGCGTTCGCCGTGGTCGCCGCGGCGTGCGGAGGCGATGACGGCGATGGCGGTGAAGCGCAGCCGACCCAGGCGGTCGAGACCACCGAGACGGCCGCGCCCGCCGCACCGGACGAGCCGGCCGAAGCGCCCGTCGACGATGGCGGAGAGGAAGCGCCCGCACCGGCCGAGCCGGACGACGAGCCCCTTGTCGCTCCCGTCGATACGACCACCACGACTACACCGCCCGACGGCGGCGAAGCGGTCGAGGCCCCGGCCGAGCCCGAGCCCCAGTTCGGCGGCACGCTGAAGGTCGCGGTCGAGGCCGAGAGCGACGGCCTGAACCCGGCGGCCAACAACTTCGCGGTGTCGGCCTATGTGATGACCTACCCGGTGTTCGATCCGGTCGCCTACTGGAACACGCAGGGACAGTGGATCCCGTACCTGGCCGAGTCGTTCACCCCGATCGACGACGGGCAGTCCTGGCAGATGAAGCTGCGGGAGGGCGTGCGCTTCCATGACGGCACCCCGCTCGGCGCCGACGACGTGATCGCCACCTTCAACGCCCAGCTGGCCGACCCGATCGTCTCGCTGGCGGTGCGCCCCTACTACCCCGAGGACATATCCGAGGCCCTCACCAGGATCGACGACCTGACGGTGCAGTTCAACCCCCTCGACAAGTTCGGCTTCTTCCCGCAGTTCATAACCAGCCAGCTCGGGATGATCGCCCCGGCGGAGTGGCTGGCCGCCGCCGCGGACGACCCGAACCTGAACCAGTACCCGATCGGCACCGGCCCGTTCATGATCGAGAGCCGCACCCAGGACGAGGTGACCGTGCTGGTGCGCAACCCCGACTACTGGGCGGCCGACATCACCGACATCTACCTCGACCGCATCGAGGTGTATCCCATCACCGACACCGTCATCGCGGCCGAACGGGTGGCTGCCGGCGACATCGACCTCATGGTGACCAGCAACTCCGACGCCATATTGACGCTGCGCGACTCCGAGGGGGTCCAGACCATCGAGAACCTCCGCTCGAGCGAGGACTTCGCGATGATGAACACGCAGATGGCGCCTTTCGACGACATCCGGGCCCGGCAGGCCCTCACTCACGCCACCGACCGGGACGCCTACGTGGCCCTCATCCGCCAGGGCGTGTCCCCGCCGGCCGACACGATGTTCCATCCCGACCTGATCTGGCACAACCCCGACGTGAAGCAGGAGTCGAACATGCCCGAGTTGGCCGGCCCGCTGGTGGCCGCATACTGCGCCGACTTCCCGGGCAACTGCTCCGGCGGCAAGATCAACATGGAGTTGCAGTACTCGGGGCCGTCGGTGGCTCAGACCCGCATCGCGGAGTTGCTGATCGACAGCTGGGATCCGTTCTTCAACGTGACCGAGCAGGAGCTCCTCCAGGACGACCACATCCTTGAGGTGGCGCTCGGCTTCTACAACGTGGTGACCTGGCGGCAGTTCGGCGCTGTGGACCCGGACAACGACGTGCTGTGGATCGAGTGCCGATCGATCAGCTTCATCTCGCTCAACTGGCCGCGCGACTGCAGTCCGGAGCGGGACGCGCTCATGTACGAGCAGCGGGCCACCAACGATCTCGACCGGCGAGTCGAGATATGGCACTGGATCCAGGAGAACATCCGCGACTCGTACACCTACATCTTCTTCAACCACGCCAACTGGACGATCGGCGCGGGGGACCACGTGCAGAACATCTGCGGCCAGACCTCGCCCGACGGCGTCGAACTGTTCTGCAACAATCAGGGCAGGGTGCAGCTCCACCAGGTCTGGCTGAGCTGAGTCTGCTGATTCGAAACAGGCGTCCTATTAGTCTTGGCGGATCGGGCGACACCGCCCGGCAGAGTTGTGTGGCTGCGTGCCGGAAGACGGGCCTCAACCGGAAAGGCGATCGGGATGGCTGCTCGAGGGATCTTCAATCGGTCTCGGACATGGAGGCTTGTGGTCGCGCTGGCCTTCGCGGTGACTGCGGGGGCATGCGGAGGCGGCGACGACGGCGGGGAGCTCCCGTCCCCGCCGGCGGCGGATACCACCGAGACGGCTGCTCCGGCTGAGCCGGCCGACTTGGGTGACGGCACCGACGACGCTCCTGGTGTCACCGGCACCGAGCCGGACGCCGTCGAGGAGCAGGAGCCGGATGAGCAGGAGCTCCTAGTCGCCCCAGTGGACACGACCACGACCACTACGCCGCCGCCCACCGACGGCGAGGATGTCGGCGAGGCCCCGACCGAGCCCGAGCCCCAGTACGGCGGCACGCTGAGAGTAGGTGCTTTCGCCGAGGGCGACGGCC
>VXWX01000072.1 GCA_009835735.1 Acidimicrobiaceae bacterium | reverse complement strand
CATGACCTCCGGCGGGCTCAACGTCGGCGGCGTGGTGGGACCGTTCGCCTTCGGGCTGCTGGTGGACCGCGTCTCCTACACCGCAGGGTTCTTGATGATCGCGGCCTGCGCCCTGCTGGCCGCCCTGGCCGCCGACGCCGGCCGGCGGCGCCTGATCCGCATGGGTGCCAATCCCTGACCGTCACGCCGGGCCGACTAGCCCACACCACCCCCGCCGATGAAGTCCTTCCAGGCGCCGGCCCGGGTCTGCCGGTTCTCGGTGCGGGCCGGACGCCGGCGCGGAACATCTAGCGGCGGGAGCCCGGCGGCCCGCCGGTCGAAGTGGGTCTTGATCCGCTGGAGCTCGTCGCGGACGTCCTGATCGAGCCAGTCGCGCAGGTAGCGCTCGAACAGCGGGCCGAGCGGCCCCTTGAACCGGAAGCGGTAGGAGTGGGTGACCCACGACCCGCCATGGGACGGCTGGGCCACGAAGCCTCCCCGAAACCACATCAGGCGGTCGGTCAGCCAGGGTCCGGCGCTCTCGAAGGTGACCGACCACCACCGGTCGAGCCTCACCGCCAGCCGCTGCCTGGGACTGCGGATCCCCCGAACCGACCCCCGGATGACCGCGAAGCCGTTGCCGTCGGAGTCGATCGACGGGTTCTCGTAGACGTTGACGATCTTGCCGTCGAGGGCCATGTAGGCCCGCAGGTCGCAGGCGAACTCCAGCACCTCCCGCGGGGTGGCCGCCACCTGCACCGAGCCCTCCGCCGACAGCACCGCCCCTCAACGTAGCCCGCGCCGCGCCCCCGCAGGACGGGTCAGTCGTCCTAGTCGTCTGAGCCGTCTGAGCCGTCCGAGCCGTTGGGGCTGGAGGACTCGCTGCCGGCGGCGGCGCCTACGCCGACCGGGACGGCCACCGTCTCGACCAGGCGGCCGGTGATGCCGCTGATCCTGGGCAGCGGCGGAAGCTCCATCCCGCCGGTGCGGCGCAGCTCCAGCACCGCGGCGTGGTAGTCCTCGAGGGCCTTCACCGCATCGGGCCTGTAGTAGCCCCGGCCGTCCAGGAAGGGGCCCACGTCGCGATCCACGATGGCGCTCACATCGTCGCCGGTGATGGTCTTGTGGGTCTCCAGGGCATGGGCCACCGCCAACACCTCGATGCGGTTGGCCTCCAGCAGGCACCGCGCCGCGTCGTAGCGGTCGGCCAACCGCTGCTCGATCTGGTCGCCCAAGCCCTTCTGCAGCAACTCCCGCTCGGGGTCCTCCTCGTCGCCCTTGCGCTGCCCGCCGCCGATCCCGAACTGGCGCTGCACCGCGTGGCTGGCCAGCGTGTCGCCCATGCCCCAGTAGCCCGACATCATGGCGGCCAGATGAGTGGCGTTGCGCAGATCGCCGCCCACGCCCGACGAGTTGTCGTCGCCGAAGAACATCCGCTCGCCGGCCAGCGACGCCAGCGACACCTCCAGGTCGGCCTCGTACTCCGAGCGCCAGTGGGTGAAGCGGTCCTCGGGCGGGATGTGCGACACGAAGCCGCCCACCTGGCCCCGGCGCTCGATGGTGGCCAGATCGATCATGCGGTGCCGGCTCACCCGGTGCAGGGCCACCGCGTGGCAGGCCTCGTGGATGGCCAGGGCGTGACGCTCGTGCTCCACGTAGTCGAAGTCGTCGGCCAGGCCGTGCTCCTTGAGCTGCTTGGCCTTGACCATGTCGGCCCAGGTGATCACCTGGCGGCTGTCGCGGATGGCGGTGATCAACGCCTCGTTGACCATGTCCTTGATGGTGGCCCCGGTGGCGTAGGGCGTGATAGTGGCCAGCTTCTCGATGTCGTCGTCGGTGAGCACATGGTCGACCTTGTCGAGGTAGCCCTCGTAGGTGCGCTTGCGTCCCTCCTGCGTGGGATAGCCCACCTTGTAGATCCGGTCGATGCGACCGGGTCGCAGCATGGCCGGGTCGAGGGCCTCGGGCAGGTTGGAGGCCATCATCACCAGGATCCGGTACTTCGGGGGCGGCTTGGGCCGCATCCCCAGCATCTTGCGCACGATCCGGTTGAAGAAGCCCCGAGGCTTCTTGAGTCCCGACAGCTCGGCCAGCAGAGCCTGGAGGGTGCCCATGCCGCCACCGCCGCCGCCCATCATCATGATCGACTCCCGCCGGGGGCCGGTCCACGGGTCGCCGCCGTAGGCGCCCAGCAAGCCGGCCCGGTCGTAGCCGCCCAGAGCAGCCTCCTGCAGCGCCCGCTGCGCGCCCGGCGACAGGTACGGGTACGACGAGCCCGCCTCGGTGGCGTCGCGCAGGAAAGCCGCGAACTGCTCGGAGCCGAAGCCGCCCTGGCCGCCCACCGCCGCGCCCCGGTTGCCCAGAGCGTCGGCCTCGTCGAAGAAGGCCACCACGCCCCCGTAGCGCAGGGCCAGCTTGCGGAGCTTGCGGAACAGGCCCTTCACCTTGAGGATGCCCACCCCGAAGAACATGTTCATGAACGCGCCGGGCTCCACGAACACGAACGGCTTGCCGGTCTCGCCCGCAGCCGCCTCGGCCAGCAGCGTCTTGCCGGTGCCGGGCGGGCCGTACAGCAGGATGCCGCCGGGGGCGTACCCGCCGACCTCCTCGATGGACTCGGGGTTCTCCAGGAAGATCAGGTTCTCCCGCACCCGCTCCTTGACCGGGTCCTGGCCCCACACGTCGTCGAAGCGGGTGTCGATGTCGTCGGGGAAGTAGGTCTCCACCCCGCCCCGCGACAGGAACCAGAACAACAGCACGAACTGGCTGATGAGCAACAGCGGGTAGAGGATGAACCGCCCCGCCATCGGCAGCCAGGTGTTGATCCTGCCCGGCAGGCCGATCAGGGCAGCGACGGGATTCTGGTCGGTGAACTGGCCGACGATCACCCCGAACAGCAGGAGCCAGAACAGGATCCGCAGCACCCGGCCGATCCGGAACCGCACCCACGGATCCATCACCGACCGGCGGTTCTCCACCCGCCCGAAGACCTTGAACTTCCAGAACCGGTAGTAGCCCGACCAGTGCTCGGCCACCACGAAGTGCAGCTGGCGGAGAACCTCCAGCCCCAGCAGGATCCAAACCCAGGACTGCTGCTCGACCGTCTCCCAGAACCCGTCGGTCACCGACTTGATGGGGTTGGCGTTGAGCTTCTGCCACCAGAAGAAACCGAACAGCACCGACCCGAGGATCAGGTACTTGGAGCGGTCCCACGGGTCAAGGCGGCGGCGGGTCCTGCGCTCGGCGTCGCGGGGCCGCGAGGTGGTCGAGCCGAGAGTCATCACCGGCTCGGCCGCCCGCTTCGACCCGTACCGGTCCCGGCGCTTGGGCCACAGCCGCAGACGCATAGTTCTAGTCCTCCACCGTGAAGGTGCGCATGACCTCGTTGATCTCGGCCAGGTTGGCGTTGTAGCAGCCGAGCGTGCACACGACGTGGAGGTTGTACACCTTGCTGCCGAGGCTGTCGATCAGCACCAGCCGGTCCGACACGAAGGCCTCCCCGCTCTCGGTGACCTGCTTCCAGGCCATGCGATGCCCCGAGACGTCGCCGATCGTCACGAGGTCGTGGCGGACCTGCTCCACCAATCCCGGGTCGACCGTCAGTTCGGGGAAGAACAGGTCGGCCCTCACCTGGGCCTGCATCCGGCGGTCGACCGGCTGCACCTCCACATAGCCCTGCACATAATCGAACGAACCGGCGAGGCCGGCCGGGGCGGCGTCGAACTCAGCCCTCCAGGGCCAAACGAACTCTCCGTAGATCGGCTGGATGTCGTCGTCGGGCGCGATGGTGAAGTTGACGGCGCCCTCGGACACGACCTGCCAGTCCTCGGGGATCTTGAGGAAGACGGTCTCGTCGTCGTTCTCGACGTACTCGTAGCCCGACCGCCCGCACCCTGCGGCCAGGACGGCCGTCGCCACCAAGACCAGCGGAACGGCGCGTGCCCACGAAGGGAGCCTCATCCCTTCATTCAATCGCATTTTCGGGGCCAATACGACCGCGGGCCACCGGGTAGGTCAGCGATCGATCCAGGCCGCCCTCAGAGGCTCCAGGCCCGCGGCGGTCGCCACACGCTCGGCAGCCTCGCGAGCCTTGGCCATCACCTCGTCCTGGTCGACGAGGGTGGGCCGGCCCCGGCGCACGACCACCTCGCCGTCCACCACCACATCGCGGACATCGGCGCCGTGGCCGATCAGGGCGAGCATGGCGACGGGCCGGTGGGCGGGCACCCACCTCGGCGTCTGGAGGTCGATCACCACCAGATCGGCCAGGGCGCCCTCGGAGATGACCCCCGCGGGCCTGCCCAGAACCCGGGCTCCGTGCCGGCACACCAGATCAAGCAGCTGCTCGGCGGGCGGCCAGGTGGGATCCATGCGGCTGAGGCGATGGAGGCCGTAGGCCGACTTCATGGCCTCGAACATGCTCTGACCGCTGACGGCCAATCCGTCGGTGCCCAGACCGACCGTGGCGCCCGCGTCTACGAGCTCATGCAGCCGCATCACGCCCGATGAGATGACCTGGTTGCACACCGGCTGGTGCAGCGCACAGGCACGGGCCGCCCCTATAGCGGCCACCTCGTCGTCGTTGAGCCAGATGGCGTGGGCCAGCGTGGCCCGGGGCCCGAGCAGACCGGCCCGGCTCAGCCACTCGACGGGCCGCTCGCCGTGCACGTCGGTGAAGATCACGACCTCCTCCTGGGCCTCGCTGCAGTGCGCCTGCCAACGCAGGTCGCGCTGCTCGGCCAGATCGGCGCAGGCCGCGATCAGGTCCCGGTCGACGTAGACGACGTTCTCGGGCATGGGCCAGACCTCGACACGGGAGCCGGGCGGGCGCTGGTGGAGGCACTCGTCCATGATCCGGAGTTCCTCGGCGGCGCTGAAAGCGTGGAGTTCGTCGGGGACCCCCATGCGGTCGCTGCCCTCGACCCGACTGCCGAACACGCCCCGGGCGATGGCTCCCCGGAGGCCGACGCTCTCGACCGCCTCGGCCACGGCCAGCGTGGTGGCCGTGTCGGTGGGGGCGTAGTGATTGTCGACCACGGCGGTAGTACCGGCGAGCACCGACATCAACGAACTCAACCGCACCGCGGCCACGACGTCGTCGAGGGTCAGGTGCACCGCCATCGGAAGCATGAAGTCGCGGAGCCAGGCCATCAGCTCCAGCCCATCGCCCAGACTCCGGCCCAGGACCTGGAACAGGTGGGTGTGGGTGTCGATCATCCCGGGCATCACCAGGCACCCCGAGGCGTCGATCCGCCGGGCCGACTCCGGGAACGACGCGTCGACGTCGCCTGCCGAGCCCACAGCCACGATCCTGTCGCCCGCCACGGCGACCGATCCGTCGACGATCACCGGACGGCGATCGTCGAGTGTCACGACGTAGGCGCCCTCGACGATCAGGTCGGCGCGACGGCCCGCAGGCGGTGCCGCGGGGTCGGGCGGGTTCGGGTCAGGCATCGGCTGCAGCCACCGCGTCGGCCAGGAGATCCACTTGGGCAAGGTCGGCCATGGTGGGCACGAACGTGTACTCGTCCACGCCGATGGCTGCGAAGTCCCGCACCGCGGCAGTCACGTCGGCGGCCCGCTGGTAGGCGCCCTCGGCGAACATGCGAGCCCGGTCGCCCTGGTAGCCGTAGTAGTCGAACAGGTAATCGACATTGGGGTCGTCGCCCAGGGCGAAGTAGTGCATCACCATGATGATCGGCGAACCCTCGCGGCCCGCCTCGCGCCAGGCGGCCCGCACCTGCTCGGCCATCTCGTGGGTGTCGGCCGGACCCCGCGACGAGACGCTCCAACCCACGCCGTGGCGCACGACACGGGGGATGGCCGCATCAAGGCTGCCGCCGAAGAAGATCGGGACGGCGCCATCGCGTGCCGGCGGCAGTGTCGACGGCCGGTCCCTGCCTTCAGCGGCCTGCCCACGCCATTCGGCGTGCATGGTCTCCAGGTCGGCGTCGAGGCGGCGGCCGCGGGTGCCGAAGCTGCGGCCGGTGGCCTCGTAGTCGTCGGGGCGGCGGCCCACCCCGATGCCCAGCATGAAGCGACCGCCGCTGATCTGGTCGACCGACGCGGCCTGCTTGGCCACCATCGCCGGGCTGCGAGCCGGGGCGAGCAGCACGTTGGTGCGCAAGCCGACGCGGTCGGTGACGGCCGCGGCCGCGGCCATGGCGGTGAGCGACTCGAAGCCGGGGTAAACGATCCGGTCGATCGACGTGAGCACGTCGAACCCGGCCTCCTCGGCCCGGCGGGCCCAGGCCAGCAGCAGCTCGCCGCCGGTGCCCTTGGTGGTGACGGGCAATCCGATGCCGACCCTCATTTCAGTGCCTCCGCCATGTCAGTGCCTTCCTGTCATCCCACCGTCGCTCGGACCATCATGCGACCCCCGGCGGGCGCTACGGGTGTCCGCTTGCTCGCACGGGCTTCGCCCTACTCGCTCGCAAGTCGGACACCCGCATCCCCCGCCTAGCTGTCGCGGTTCCTTCGGTTGGAGCTTCGGACGAACGTATCCGGTCGCCGATGCCTCGCTTGTTCAGTTCGGCCGTCAACTCGGGGACGATCGTTTGCCACTCGCCGATCAGGCCGACATCGACCTGATCGAAGATCTCGGCGTCCGGGTCTGAGTTGACCGCCATGAGCACGCCGGCGTTGCGGATGCCGACGGTGTGGTTGAAGCGGCCGCTGGAGCCGACGGCCACCAGCAGGCGGGGTGACACCGCGTGGCCGGTGACCCCGATCTGGCGGCCTCGGGGCACCCAGCCCTGGTCGGTGACCCTCCGGGTGGCGCCCAGCGCGGCGTCCCCGAGCGCGGCTCTCAACTCGTCGATCACCGGATAGCCGTCGGGCTCCACGCCCACACCGACGGCCACCACCGTGCGGGCCCGGCGCAGCTCGCCGGTGTCGTCGTCGTCGCGCTCGACGGCCACCGTGCGGATCCGGGCCGGCGGGGGCGCCGGGAGCAGCTCGGCCTCGAGCTCGGGGGCATCGACGCGGGGCGGCCGCAGGGCCAGGACGCCGGGGCGGATCGTGGCCATCTGCACCGGCGAACGCGACAGGATCGGCACCTGGAGCCGACCACCGAAGGCGGGTTTCCACGCCACGAGACGACCGCTGGGGCTGACCTCGAGCCCGACGGCGTCGCCGGTGAGTCCCCAGCCGCAGCGGGCAGCCACGACGGATGCGACCACCCGACCCGAGCGGGTCCCCTCCACCAGCAGCCCCCACGGCAGCCGCTGGGCAGCGGCGGCCGCCAGCGCGGCGGCCTGCTCGGAGGGCTCGGTCGCCGATTCGATCAGCAGCAGCCGGTCGGCGCCCGCGGCCGCAAGCCCGGACCGCTCGGCTGCGTCGGCGATGGTGGTGACCGCGGTGACGGTTCCCGAGATCCAAGCGGCCAGCTCGGCCGCCTCTCCCAGCAGCTCGGCGCCCACCGGTGGCTCGGTGAAGAAGCACCACACCGACCGTTCGCCGACCTCGGCGTGGGCCCCGTCGGTTCCGACCTCCAGCAGGGCTGCACTGGCCGGCGAGGCGTCGGCGGCGGCATCGTCGGGTTCGGGGGCGTCGACGAAGGCGCCGAACTCCTCGAGCATGTCCACCGCTTCAGCCACCGACGCGGCCCGCAGGGCGCGCCTGGTGGCGGTGAGCACCCGGACCGGGCCGACCGATGTGGGTGACCCGGAGGCGCCGAGCTGCTCGGCAGGCACGTCCAGGTCGGCCGCGGCCAGCCGAAGGATGCGGTCATCGGCCACCTCGGCGTACACCTCGGGCGGAGCCTTGGACGGCGCGATCAACCGCTCGGCGGCGGACAGAGCGACGGGCAGGTCGCCGGCGACGGTGTGGTAGCCGTCGTCGGTCTCCAGACGGGCAGTGAAGGAGCGGCCGTCCACATCCAGGTCCCGCACCCCGGCCGCGAAGGGCAGGTCCAGCAGCTCGGCCACCTCGACGGGCACCTGACCGGTGTCGGAGTCGAGCGAGTTGAGCCCGGCCAGCACCAGGTCGAACGGTCCCTCGCGCCGGATGGCCGCGGCCAGCGCCACCGCGGTGGCCAGGGTGTCGCTGCCGGCGAAGGCCGGATCGCTGAGGTGGACGCCCCGGTGGGCGCCGCAGGCGATCATCTCCCGCAGGGCGTCGGCGGCCGCGGGCGGCCCCATGGTGAACACCACCACCTCGCCGCCGGCACCAGCCAGTTCGACCGCCTTGGCGTTGGCCCGCCGGCAGTATGCGTTGACCTCCAACGGCACGCCGTCCCGCACCAGGCGGCCCTCATGCATCCGGAACTCGACCGGGGCAGGGATCTGCTTGACCAGGACGGCGATCTTCACGGCGCTCTGTATACCGTTTCCGCGCTCAAATCGGGGAGCCGGGCGGGGGTGGCTAGTAGCCGATGACGGCGCCGCCGTCGACGCGGACGACCGACCCGGTCACGAAGCTGGACCGGGCGCTGCACAGGAACGTCACCGCATCGGCCAGCTCGGCGGCCCGGCCGAACCGGCCCACCGGTATCGACGCTTGATGGCGGGCCCGCACCGCCTCGGCGGTGATGCCCTCGGCCGCAGCCCGAGCCTCCTGGGAGCGGGCCAGCGCGCCGGTGTCGAACTGGCCGGGCACCACCACGTTCACCAGCACGTCGGGGGCCAGCTCGATGGCCAGCGAGCGGGCCGCAGCCGCCACGCCGCTGCGGAACACGCCCGACAGGGCCAACTCGGGCGAGGCTTCCACCACCGACCGGGCGGTGATGTACACCAAACGCCCGTCGCCTCCGGCACGCAGATGCCCGGTCGCAGCCCTCGTGATCGCCAGCGCGGGCCGCAACATCCGCTCGTAGGCGGCTACCTCGTCGGCCGCGGACACCTCCGTCATGCCTCCCGGGGGTCCACCGCTGGTGTTGACCACGCAGATGTCGAGGCCGCCGAGCAGGGACGCGGCCTCGTCCACCATCCGGGCGGGCTCGCCGTCGACGGTCAGATCGCCGGCCACGGCCACCGCACCGGGCAGCGCGGCCGCGATCTCGGCGGCCAGCTCGGCCCGGCGCCCCGAGACGGCCACCAGGGCGCCCTCGGCGGCCAGGGTCTCCGCGATGGCCCGTCCCAGCCCCGCAGTGGAGCCGAACACGATCGCCCGCCGCCCGGCCAAGCCCAGATCCATGGTTGCGGAAGCTAGCGGCCGGGTCCGGCCCGGCCCGAGTCGGCGGGGCCATGCTGTGTCTTCCGCTCTTGTTCGCTTCGCTCACGGGCCGCTCGGGCCACGACCTCGCTCACCAGCCCAGCAGTGCCCGCCTACCGCGGCCTATTCGCTCGGCCTCTGCGCCCGATAGGGTCGGTATACAAGATTTGCCGGACGGTCACGGGAGGATCCGACATGTCCTACGAGCAGGCGGCCCGAGACGCCGGCGTCGATCTCGACATGCCCCTGCTGCGAGCGGGCAACTTCGACCTGGTGGCCCAGGTCGACGACGTGCTGTTCGTGTCGGGCTCGATCGCACTGGCCCCCGGAGGCGGCGGGATCGCGCACATCGGCCGCCTCGGAGGCGGCATGGACATAGAAGCCGGACAGGCCAGCGCCCGGGGTGCGGCCGAAGCCATCCTGGCGTCGGTGCACCAGCACCTGGGCAGCCTCGACGAGGTGCTGCGGGTGGTGCGGCTCACCGGGTACGTGGCCAGCGACCCCGGCTTCAACGCCCAGCCCAAGGTGATCAACGGCGCCAGCGACCTGATGATCGAAGTGTTCGGTGAGGCCGGCAGGCACGCCCGCTCCGCTATCGGCGTGGCCGAGCTTCCCCTGGGCGCCTCGGTAGAGGTCGAAGCCATATTCCAGATCAAGCACTGACCAGCATCAACCACTCCGGGGGGGGGGGGGGGGGGGGGGGGGGGGGGGGGGGGGGGGGGGGGGGGGGG
>VXWX01000149.1 GCA_009835735.1 Acidimicrobiaceae bacterium | reverse complement strand
AGACCGATCCGCTGGCCGGGGACCCGAGCTTCACGGCACCGCCCACCGCACTCCTACCGTCCGCAGAGCCTGCTCCAGCCGACGAAAGCCCAGCAGAGCCGGCCACCGACGGTGAGGGATCCACTGCAGGGTCTCTACACGGCGGTCTGATCGCGGCCGCGGGCCCGCTCGGCCTGCGGCTCCTGGACCCGAGCGGCGAGGTCGTGGGCGTGCTGGGCCCGGACCACATCGTTACCCAGCCCACATGGTCGCGCGACGGTCTTCGTCTGGCTGCGACCCTTATCCATCCGGCCACCGGCGTCTCCCAGATCGCCGTGGTCGACATCGCCACCGGCGACATCGCCACCGCGCCGACCAGCAGGCCCTACTTCTTCTACTCCTGGAGCTACGACGGCTCCCGGCTGGTCGCATTGGGGCCGAGTCAGACGGGCGGCACCGCGGCCTTCATACTGGACGAGACGGGCGCGCCCGCCTCGGACGTGTGGCTCTCGGGCCAGAGCATGTACGTCGCGTGGGAGCCCGGCGGGCGCCGGCTGCTGGTGCACAGCGGACACCGGCTGACGCTCGTCAACGACGTCGACTCGCCTCGAGATCACAGCGACTACGGCCTGGTCGGCGTTGATTTCCTGGCTCCGGCCTGGGTGCCGGGGACGCAGGATTTTCTCTACGTCGACTCCTATGGACAGGCCCCTGCCGACGCCGGGGAGCAGGAACTCCTGGACCGGAGGTCCACCACCGACCCGCAGCTGTTGCGCCGCAGCGCCGACACCGGCGACATCACCGAACTCGGGCCTGTAGGCCTGTACACGATGCTGGCGGTCCACCCCTCCGGAGACCGCGCCGCCATCTCAGCAGCATCACCCGAGCGGCCGGCCCTTGCCGGCGACGGCTTCGAGACAGCCTCGATCTCGCCCACCGGGCCGGAGACCGGCGTCCCGACCGGCTCCGTGCAGATCGTCGACCTCGCCACAGGCGAGCGTCTCACCGTCCTCGACCGGATCGGGCTCTGGCTCGAGTGGAGCCCGGACGGTCGCCACCTCCTGATCGCAGCCGGCACGGACGAACCCGACAGCATCGAAATGTCCTGGCACATCTGGGACGGGCAGCAGTCCTACGAACTCGCCCGGTTCGCCCCCACCGAGACCTTCTTCCGCGACTACCTGTGGTTCGCGGACCAGTACAACGAGACGCCGCGCCTCTGGTCGCCCGGCAGCGATGCGATCACCTTCGGCGCCAACACTGTCGACGGCGGCATCACCGCAGTTGCTCGTCTCGGCAGTGCGGGTGCCATGACGAGCCTCGGGCCCTCCGACGTGTCCTTCTGGAGTCCACCCCGGCCGGACGACGGGCTACCGTGACATCCATGTCGAACGCACGCAGCCGCCATCTCGAGGATCTCAGCGGTCCAGAGATCGCGGAACGGATCACCGCATCGTCGGTGATCGTGCAGCCGATCGGCGCGGTGGAGCAGCACGGCCCGCACCTGCCGCTGGCGGTCGACCATGTGATCGCCCACGAAGCCGGCGCCGCGCTCGTCGCCGAACATGGCGACGCCTACGACCTGTGGCTGCTGCCCACCCTGTCGGTGTCGAAGTCCAACGAGCACGCCTGGTCGCCCGGAACTCTTTGGCTGTCAGCGGAGACGCTGCTGGCGGTGCTGCGCGACATCGGCCGCAGCATCGCCACCACCGCGGCCCGCCGCCTCGTGTTCCTCAACGGCCACGGCGGCAACTCGGCCCTGCTCAACGTGGCCTGCCGCGAGATCCGCCTGCAGCACGGGCTGATGACGTTCCTCGTGCACCCGTTCGTGCCCGCCGACCACGGCGGCACGTCACCTTCCGCGGAGATGGGCATGGGCATCCACGGCGGGCACCGCGAGACGTCGGTGTTCATGCACCTGAGGCCCCATCTGGTGCACCTCGAGAAGGCCGACCGCGCCGTCCCCGAGGGTCTGGCCCAGAACCGGCATGTGCGCTTCGGAGGTCTGGCGTCGTTCGGCTGGCTGTCGAACGACTTCGGGCCGGATGGCCACATCGGCGATCCGACCGGGGCCAACGCCGAGGAGGGCAAGCTGCTGTTCGAGACCGCGGTCGCCCTGCTCGGTGAGCAGATGGCGGAGATCGCGGCCTTCGACTTCGGCCGCAGCTAGGACCTCCGCAAGCCGGGCGCGGGAGGGACCGGGGCGAGAACCCCGGTCCCCCTCTAGAGCCTGGGGACGAGCCCCGGCTCAGCTATTCCGCTGGATGTTGCTAGGACGGGATCCAGGCGCTCCAGGTGGCCTCGTTGGCCGCGATCCAGTCGGCGGCGGCGTCCTCGACGCTCTGGCCCTCTCCGTCGATCGCAGCCAGCATCGACACCTGGTCGGCGGTGCTGTAGTTGAAGTTGTGCAGGAACTCCCACGCCGCGGGAGCACCATCCTCAAGTCCCGCCCAGACGATCTTGAAGAGATCCTCTGCCGGGTAGTACTTGCCGCCATCGGGGTTGGGCGGCAACTCCAACTCGACAAGATCGAAGGTGTTGAACGCCGAGTGAGGTGTCCAGAAGTACGACAGCACTGCATCCTCTCGGGCGAAGGCCGCATCGAACGCAGCCAGCAGCGCCTCCTCGGAGCCGGCGTACACGATCTCCAGGTTCAGTCCGAAGTCATCGATGATGTCCTGCTCGAAGGTCACCCAACTCGGGTCGCCGTGCAGGATCTGCCCTGCGTCGCCCGTCTCGGCGGTGGCGAACAGACCGGCCAGTGCGGGATCGGTGAACCCTTCCGCATTGGCCAGCGCGGGGTTCTGATCGATCATGTAGGCGGGCAGGTACCAGCCGATCTGACCGACGGGACCCAGCAGACCGGCGTCCACGACGTTGCCGTCGGGATTGTCGATGAAGTCGACCCGGTTCTGGCCGTGGCCCGAGGGCCACACCTCGAGCGAAGCGTGTAGCTCGCCGGTGTTGATGGCCGACCACTGGGCGTTCTCGTCCAGGTCGGTGATCTCCACGTCGTAGCCGATGTGCTCGAGGAGCTGCGCGGCGACCTGGATGTTGGCGGCCGAGCCGTTCCACGGGTTGGCGATCAGCTGGATGGTGGTGATCTCGCCGAGATCGGGACCGGCCATCTCCTCCTCGGCGGCCATCATGGCCGCCTCTGCCTCAGCAGCAGCAGCCGCCGCAGCCTCGGCCTCAGCAGCAGCCGCCTCGGCAGCCGCTTCAGCCTCCGCGAGCTGGGCCTCCAATTCGGCCACGACGGATGGGTCTACGCCCTCCTCGGTGTCGGCCATCGCAGCCGCCAGGGCGGCCTCCGCCTCAGCCGCAGCCGCAGCAGCCGCGTCCGCCTCAGCCGCGGCAGCGGCCGCGTCCGCCTCAGCCGCGTCGGCGTCCGCCTGGGCGGCAGCCGCTTCGGCAGCGGCCGCGTCCGCGTCGGCTTGCGCCTGCGCCAGAGCAGCGGCGTCCGCCGCGCTCGTGTCCTCGGCGTCGTCCTCGCCACAGGCTGCAGCCATGAGGCCGAACACGGAAAGCACCGCGATCAGCTTCCATAGCGATCTGGTCATTAAGGGTCCCTCCAGTTGTGTCTGTTGCCGCTACAACGCGGCTGAACTGAGGGCGACATTATGGCACCGCATCCCCGCCATGTGAAGGGCGAGTCTCGCGGCCACTACATTGGCCCGGTGGTGACCACCGAACCGACGCCCTTGGAGTGCCACCAGGTCACCAAGGTGTTCGGCGACAACCTTGCCGCGGCCCACAGCCTGCTCGCCGACGGCCGCGACCGGCAGATGGTGCTCGACCAGACCGGCTGCCTGGTGGCCGTGCGGGACGCGACGTTCTCGGTGGAGCGGGGAGAGACCTTCGTCGTCATGGGCCTCTCCGGCTCGGGCAAGTCGACGCTGATCCGCTGCCTGTCCCGGCTGATCGAGCCGACCAGCGGGACCGTGAAGATCGATGGCACGCCGATCGGCGACCTGGACGACCAGGAGTTGCGGGAGCTGAGGCGACAGCGCCTGTCGATGGTGTTCCAGCACTTCGGGCTGTTCCCCCACCGCAAGGTGATCGACAACGTCGCGTTCGGCCTCGAGATCCAGGGCGCGGCGAAATCGGACCGGTACGAGCGGGCGTTGGAGGTCCTGTCGGTTGTGGGTCTGGGCGACTGGGCCGACCACTTCCCCCAGCAGCTCTCGGGCGGCATGCAGCAGCGGGTGGGCCTGGCCCGGGCTCTGTGCGTGGAACCGGAGATCCTGTTCTTCGACGAGCCGTTCTCGGCGCTCGACCCGCTGATCCGCCGCGACATGCAGGACGAGCTGCTGTCCCTTCAGGCCAGGATGAGACGGACGCTGGTGTTCATCACCCATGACTTCCATGAGGCGCTCAAGCTCGGCGACCGCATCGCGATCATGAAGGACGGCGAGTTCGTCCAGGTGGGGACGCCCGAGCAGATCGTGTCGGCGCCGGCCGACGATTATGTGCGCGAGTTCACCGAGGACGCCCCCAAGACCAAGGTGATAACGGTCGGCTCGGTGATGCGGCCGCTCGACGGCGCCGTGCCGGCGGGAGAGCCGGTGAACCTCGATGCCGTGCTCGACGACGTCCTTCCCCGGCTGCTGGCCAACCCCGCAGCGCTTCCGGTGGCCGACGATCGGGGCGAAGTGGTCGGCACCGTTGACCGTGATCGGGTGGTCGCCCTCCTGGACGAGAACTCCCGATCCGGCGCAGCGGGCGCAGGCCGGACCGCCGACCAGCTGTGACCGCGGCGCCTCCGGCCACACGGTCATCCGAGGTCGCCAGCGCGGTCGAGGCTCGGCTGACGCTTGACCGGCGGCGGCGGACCCGTTCGGGCAGCGAATTGGTGGTGGGGTTGGCCATAGTCGTCGCGGCCCAGTTGGCGCTGAGCGCGGTGGGCGGCTTCCCTGAGTCGTGGGCTGTCCCGCTGGCCGACTGGATTGACGACGCCCGCCGCTGGGTGATCAACAACCAAACCACCCACTGGAGCTTCTCCTTCATCTTCAACCCGATCAGCGACGCCATCGACTGGGGACTGCGCACCGTCGAGCGCTTCCTGCTGTGGCTGCCGTGGTACGTGGTGGCTGCTGCGGGGGGCATGGTGGCCGCCTCCGCGCTGGGGATGCGGGCCGGACTCTTCGCCGCCGTCGGCGTCCTGTACTTCGGGGCCATCGAACTGTGGGAAGAGAGTCTCCAGACGGTGGCGCTGATGACGGTGGCAGTGGGCATCTCGGTAGCCATCGGCGTTCCGGTCGGGATCGCCTCGGCCCGCTACGACCGGTTGCGGCGGAGCCTGAGACCCCTGCTGGACGCCATGCAGACCCTGCCCGCGTTCGTGTACCTGATCCCGGTGGTGCTGCTGTTCGGCGTCGCACGCGTGCCGGCCATCATCGCCACGGTGGTCTATTCCCTCCCGCCGGTGATCAGGCTCACCGACCTCGGCATCCGGACGGTCTCGCCGGCCACGGTGGAGGCGGCCGAGATGTTCGGCGCCACGCCGCGCCAGACCCTGCGCAAGGTGCAGCTTCCCCAGGCGCTGCCCAGCGTGCTGACGGGCATCAACCAGACGATCATGATGGCACTGAGCATCGTGGTGATCGCCGCACTAATCGGGGCCGGGGGCTTGGGCCAGGTGGTGCTGGAGTCCCTCAGGCGGCTCTTCGTCGGGCGGGCGCTGGAGGCCGGGCTGGCCATCGTGGTACTGGCCATGCTCATGGACCGCGTCACCCATGGTGCGGCCGGCCTGGGCGCCCGCCGTCGCAGGCTCCGCCTGATGCCCGACTCCCTGGAGCGCCTGGGGTTCGTGAGAGCGATCGAGGGCGCGCTGGCATCCGTCGACCGGGCGCTGTGCACGTTCGGTGCCGTGCTGGCCCGGCCCATGCGTCACGCACCGGGCCTCGCTTCGCTGGCCGGGCGCCCCCGCTGGGTGCTAGGGCTCTTCGCTCTGGTAGTCGTCACAGTCGTCAGTGCCGTCCTCGGACGGCCCGGATTCCCCTCGGCCATCACCTTCTCGTTCGCGCCGGCCATCGACTGGCTGGTGGACTGGGTGCGGGACAACCTCTATGAGATCGGCGGGACCTGGTTCGGGACCGGCTGGTTCAGCGACTCCATCACGATCTACGCGGTCACGCCGTTGCGGGAGCTGTTCAGCGCCGACCTGGCCTGGCCGGTAGTGGTGCTGGCGGTGGCACTGGCCGGGTGGCGGCTGGGCGGCGCTCCGTTGGCCACGTTCTGCACTGCTTGCGTGGCCGGACTGGGCTTCCTCGGGATGTGGACGCTGTCGATGGACACCCTGGCCCAGGTCATCGTGGCCGTGGTGATGGCGATCCTGTGCGGAATACCCCTAGGCGTGCTGGCCGCCCGCAGCGACCGGTTCGAGCGGATGCTCAAGCCGGTGCTCGACTTCCTGCAGACCATTCCCAGCTTCGTGCTGCTGGTGCCGGTGATCATCATGTTCAACGTGGGGCGCATACCGGGGATCATCGCCTCGGTGCTCTACGCCCTGCCGGCCGCGACCCGGCTCACCAATCTGGGCATCCGCCAGGTGGAGGGCGAGGCCACCGAGGCGTCGAGGGCGTTTGGCGCAACCCGGGGCCAGACGCTGCGCAAGGTGCAACTGCCGCTGGCCGCGCCGAGCATCATGGCCGGCATCAACCAGACCGTGATGCTGGTGCTGGCCATGGTGGTGATCGCCGGGCTGGTGGGGGGCGGCGGCCTGGGCCTCGAGACCGTGAAGGGACTGAGGCGCACCGACTCGGTCGGTTCGGGATTCGTAGCCGGCTTGGCCATCGTGCTGCTCGCGATGCTGCTCGACCGCCTGCTCCAAGCCTGGACGAGACGGTTCACCCCGGTGGAGGGCGGCCCCTAGAGGCCGAGCTTGCGAGGCCGTGGCCCGAGCGGCCCGTGAGCGAAGCGAACAAGAGCGGAAGTCAAGGCGGAGCCTCTAGCGGCCCTGCCAGCGGGGGGCGCGGCCCTCGGTGAAGGCCCTGGGACCTTCGGCGGCGTCTTCGGAAACCAGCATGGCCTCGTAGGCGGCCAACTCGCCGGACCGCAGCAATTCGAAGGCCCCCTGCACCGGCAGATGCCGGGTGCGGTCACGGATCTCGTGGATGGCGGCCACCGACAGCGGTGCAGCCTCCACGATCCGGGCGGCTAGGGCGCGGGTCTCCACCATGAGGTCGTCTGCGCTCACCACCGCGTTGACCAGCCCCCAGCGCTGCGCTTCGGCCGCGTCGAGGCGCCGGCCCGCATAGAGGACCTCGTTGGCCACGACGGGCGGGAGCATCCGGGGCAGGCGCACCGACGCGGTGTCGGGCACTATCCCGAGCGAAGCCTCCGGCAGCCAGAAGCGGGCGTGCTCGGCCGCCACCACGAGGTCGGCGGCCAGCACGATCTCGAATCCGCCGCCCACGGCCACGCCGTTGACCGCTGCGATCACCGGCTTGAGCAAGCCGGGCAGCTCACCGAAGCCGCCGAAGCCGCCTTCGCCGTAGTCGTCCTCGAACCCCTCGCCGCCGGCCGCCGCGTTGAGGTCCCAGCCCGCGCTGAAGAAGCGGTCGCCTGCGCCGGTGACTATCGCGACCCGCAAGTCGGGGTCGTCGCGGAAGGCCGCAAACACTCGGCTCAGCTCCCGGCTCGTCGCCGCGTCGATGGCGTTGGCCTTGGGGCGATCGAGGGTGACCTCGAGCACCGGACCGTCGGCGACGGTTGACACCGCGGGCACGGGGGCGGCTTCAGTCATTCTGGAGCCTCCGCAACCAGCATCAGCGCGTCGGCGGCGACGGCGCAGTGCGGCGTGACCATGAGGGGATTGATCTCGACTTCGATGATGCTTCGATCGTCGCGCACCAGCGCCCCGAGCGCCGAGACTGCTTCGGCTACGGCGTCAATGGCGGCCGGCGGTCGACCCCGGTGGCCGGCCAGCATCGGCCAGACCCGCAGCGTGCGGAGGGCTCCGCGAACGTCATCGGCCGACACCGGCAACAGCAGGCTGGCGGTGTCGTCGAGCATCTCTGCCAGGATCCCACCCGCTCCCAGGGTCAACAGCATCCCCACCGGAGGCGCCGATCTCACGCTCAGCAGCAACTCGGCGACGGCGTCGGTGACATAGGACTCCACCATCACCGTCCCGTGGTCGCTGGCAAGACGGCTGGCGGCAGAATCGACGTCGGCGGGGTCTCCGAGTCCAACCGCAACCCCACCGGTCTCCGTCTTGTGGGCAGAGCCGGTCGCCTTGACGACAACCGGGTATCCGACCTGGGCCGCTGCACTTGCAGCCCGGGCAGCCGTCACGACCATGCCGGCAGGCACGGCAACACCGGCCGCGCCCAGACGTTGCTTCGACTCGTATTCCGGCAACACCGTGCAGCCAGGACCTGCCTCGTTCGGCTGATGCAGCGCGGAGCACACCGAACTGCCGGTCTGCTCCCCCCAAACGGCAGCGGCCTCGAGCGCGGACAGAGCAGTATCGATGTCGCCGCAGGCGACCAGGCTCAGCTCAGCCGCCCGGATGCGGGCCTCGATCGGCAGGTTCTCCGCCATCGATGCGGCGACAACACCGGGAGTGCTGCTTGCCTTGCAGGCTCCGCTGAAGGCCTGCAGCGTGGGCCACCAGCGCGACCGGTCGAGCCCCTCCGCGGGGAAGTCGATCACCAGTAGTGCGGCATCGAAGGGCGCTGGGACGGCTTCCCGGGCGCCCGCTCCAAGGGCGGCCCCGAAGCAGACGGCCAGACGGGCCTCGTCGCCCCAGATGAGCGTGTGGTAGTCGAGCGGGTTGGTGACCGCGACGCGGCCGTCCAGAGCGGATGCCACCCGGTCGGCGTGATCGGGAGCGAACGGCGGGAAGCTGAGACCAAGGCCGCGGCTGCGGTCAGCGACCAGGGCCGCTTCGCCGCCGGAGCAGCTAAACGACACCAGCCGGCTGCCCCTCAGCGGTCCTAGGGCGCACAGGACGGCCAGGGTGTCGAGCAATTCGGGCAGGGTGTGCACCCGCCGGATACCCAACCGGTCGAACAACGCGTCGTATGCCGCGTCGTCGCCCACTAGCGAGGCGGTGTGCGTGACCGCGATGGCACCGGCGGTCTCCGAGGCCCCCAGCTTGACCGCCACCACGGGAAGACTCCTGCGACCGGCCACGGCGGCAGCCTCGGCGAAGCGCTCAACGTCGTCCAACGCCTCGATGCATAGCCCAACCCCGGTGACCGCTCCATCCGCGACCATGGCCTCGAAGGCTTCCGAGATGCCCACGTCGGCCTGGTTCCCCAGTGTCATCACCCAGGCGATGTCGAGGCATCGGCGCTGCATGGTGAGGCTCACCGCGATGTTGCCGCTCTGACTCAATAGAGCGACACCGCGGTCGGAGCGAGACAACCCGTGAACGTCGGGCCACAATGCCGCGCCGGTTGGAGCCGACAGAGTCCCGTAGCAGTTGGGTCCGACTATTGGCATGCCGTCTGCCGCGGCCACCAGCTCGGCTTGGAGGGCCGCTCCGGCCTCGCCGATCTCGGCGAAACCGGAGGCGTGGCAGATGGCGGCACCGGTGCCAGCAGCCGCCAACTGGCGCACCACCTCGACGGTGGCGTCGCGGCCCACGCCCACGAAGGCGGCGTCGGCGACCTCCGGCAGTTCGCCCACCGAGGCGAAGGTGGGAAGGTCGCGCAGCTCCCGGCGGGGGTTGATGGCCCACATGTCCCCCGAGAACCCGAACGAGCGGGAGGCATCGATAGCCAGCTCGGCGGCTGTACCTCCGATAAAGGCCAGCGACCTCGGCCGCAACAGCCGATCGAGCCTGCTCACAGGCTGTGCCCGCTCTTGTTCGCTGCGCTCACGGGCCGCTCGGACTCTCAGGATCCGAGGGGGCGCAGCATGTGGCGCGACACGATGTGGCGCTGGATCTCGCTGGTGCCGTCCCAGATGCGGTCCACCCGGGCGTCGCGCCAGATCCGCTCCAGCGGCAGCTCGTCCATGAGCCCCATGCCGCCCAGAATCTGGATGGCCTCGTCCGACACGAACTGCAGCATCTCGGTGGCCGACAGCTTCGCCATGGCCGCGTCGGCGTCGGTCATCTCGCCCTTGGCCGACAGCCAGGCGGCCCGGTAGGTCATTAACTCGGCCTGAAGCAGGCGGGTGCGCATGTCGGCCAGCTTGAACGACACTCCCTGGAACCGCCCGATGCGCTGCCCGAATTGCTCGCGGGTGGCGGCCCAGTCGAGAGCCACCGACAGGGCCCGGTCGGCCCGCCCCAGGCACACCGCGGCAACCTGCAAGCGGGTGCTGCCCAGCCACTCGTTGGCCACGTCGAAACCCCGGTGCTCCTCGCCGAGCAGCTTGGAGGCCGGCACCCTGGCCTCGTCGAAGTTCAGGATGAAGTTGTGGTAGCCGCGGTTCGACACGCAGTTGTAGCCCGGTACGCGCTCGACGCCGGGCGTGTCGAAGTCCACCAGGAGCGATGAGATCAGCGTGCGGGGGCCCCGTTCGGTGGTCTCCGATCCAGTGGCCGCGAACAGGATCACGTAGTCGGCCAGATCGGCGTGGCTGATGAAGTGCTTGGTGCCGTTCACCACGTAGTGGTCGCCGTGCCGTTCGGCCCGGCAGGTCATGCCCCGCAGGTCGGATCCCGCGTCGGGCTCGCTCATGGCCAGGCACTCCACCCGCTCGCCCCGCACCGTGGGCAGTAGGTACTCGTCGACCTGGTCGCCGGTGCAGGCCCGCAGGATGTTGGACGGGCGGGCCACGATGTAATGCAGGGCGTAGGCGGTCCAGCCGAAGGCCCGCTCTGCCATGGCCAGGGTCAGGTCGTCGAGGCCGCCCCCGCCGAGCTCGACGGGCATGTTGGCCGCGTACAGGCCCGCATCGATGGCCTTGCCGCGGATCTGGTCCACCAGTTCGGGCCGGACCTGGCCGGTGCGCTCCACCTCTTCTTCGTGGGGGACCAGCTCGCGCTCAACGAAGGCGCGCACGGTGTCGACGACCATCTGCTGGTCTTCGCTGATTGAGAAGTCCAAGCCAGCCTCCTTGCTTCAGTCCTTGGGTCCGGGGATGGCCATGCGTCTGCCGGCCTGCGGCGGCACTGGCATGGCGGCGTGGGCGGCGGCGACCGCGGCCACTGCGGCTGCGGGTCCGGGCAGCAGCGGGGCGCTGCGACCGGCCGCGATGTCGACGTGGACCAGCATCTGCTCACCGGTGCAGAGCATCTCGCCGTCCCGGTACATGGTGTGGAAGATGTGCAGACGCTTGGCGTCGCTGCCGAGCACCTGGGTGGTGACCCTCAGCGCCTCGCCCTCGGAGGCCTCCCGCAGGTGGTTGAGGTGGGTCTCGACCGTGTAGCAGGAGTGCCCGCCGTCCCGGTAGGCCTCGTCGATGCCCAGGTAGCGGAACAGGGCATCCGACGCCCACCCGAACACCGCCAGATAGGCCCACTCGGTCATGTGGCCGTTGTAGTCCACCCAGTCGGGCTCCACCACGGCCGCGTAGAGGGACAGCGGGGCTGCGATCTCCGTGCCGGACGTCCACGGCTCGGCCTCGGTGGAGGCTCTCGCGGCCAGGATCCGAGCCTCTCGCTCGGCCACGAGACGGCCGGCGCCGATGCCGCTCGGTCGCAGCGCCCGCATCACTGCCAGCAGGCAGTCGTCCCGCTGCCGCTCGAGCTCGGCGATGGACCGCCCCCCGGCCTGGTTCTCGCAACCCGCAGCCATGGCCTCGATCAGATCTCCAGTCAACTCAGGCGCCTCCAGCCGAGTCCACGGCAGCTTCAGCGCTGGCCCGAACTGGCCCAGCATGTGGCGCATCCCGCCCTCGCCGCCGGCCAGGTGAAAAGTGAGGTTGGTGCCCATGGCCGCCCAGCGAAGGCCGGGGCCGTAGACGATCGAGTCGTCCAGCTCGGCGGTCGTGGCGGCGCCGTCGTTCACCAGATGCAGGTTCTCGCGCCACAGCGCCTCCTGCAGGCGATCCGACAGGTAGCCCTCGACCTCGTTGCGCACCAGCAGCGGATGCATGACCAGGTCGTCGTAGTAGGCCATCGCGGCCGCGACCGCCTCCTCGGCAGTGGCCTCGCCCGGCACCACCTCTACCAGGGGCAGCAGGTACACCGGGTTGAACGGGTGACCGATGAGAAGCCGTTCCGGGTGGCTCAGCCCGTCGGCCAGACGGCTGGGCAGCAGCCCCGACGAACTGCTGGCGATCACCGTCGCCGGCTCGGCCGCGGCGTCGAGCCGGCCAAGCAGCGAACGCTTCACCCCTTCGTCCTCCGGGGCGCTCTCCTGCACCCAGTCGGCGTTGGCCGCGACCTCCTCCGGGCTTCCGGCCCACCTCAGCCGGGCCGGGTCGGCACCCGGGAACAGTCCCAGCCGGATGGCCGACGGCCAGGCTCGCTCGACCGCCGCCCGGAGCCGTGCCTCGGCATCGTCGGCAGGATCCCAGGCGACCACGTCGTGTCCCCGTGCCAGGGCGCGCACCGCCCAGCCGGAGCCGATCACTCCCGTTCCCGCCAGCCCGATGGTCCTCGCCGTCACCGCGCCCTCCCGCCGGCCGCCCTCCGCGCCCGGCTGCAGTCCCGCATTTCCGCTCCGGGCCGAAGTATCGCATCGTCGGGCCTCGACGGGACGCATCGCGGCTCCGTAGCATCGGGTCGTGGCCGAAGCGCTCGTGTACAACCCCTACGCGCTCACCGTGCACGACAACCCGTACGACACGTACCGGCGGCTGCGCGACGAGGCTCCGGCCTACTGGAACCCGGATCTGAGATTCTGGGCGCTGAGCCGGTTCGACGATGTGCTCGAGGCGTTCCGGAATTACGAGACCTACTCCTCCGCCGGCGGCGTGGCCCTGGAGGGCAGGCGGCCCATCGACAAGACCAACCCCAGGTTTTCGGAGATCATCGAGATGGACCCGCCGGAGCACACCGTCATGCGCGGGCTGGTGTCGCGGGTGTTCACCGTGAGACGCGTGGCCCAGATGGAGGACGAGATCCGCCGGATCGTCAACCACTACATCGACACTGTGATCGAGTCGGGCCACGCCGACCTGATGGCCGATGTGGCCGGCTGCTTCCCGATGGATGTGATCTCGGCCGTGCTCGGGATACCCGAGTGCGACCGCGACACGTTGCGGGAATGCGCCGACCGGGGTCTGGTACGTGAGGACGGGACGATGGAGATCCCCCAAGAGGGGGTCGAGGCGATTCTCGAGGTACTCGCCTATTTCACCGAGGACTTCGGCCGGCGGCGCGCCGGCGAGGTGCCCGGTGGCGGGCTGGTGTCGGACCTGCTGGAGCTGGAGGTCGACGGCCGGGCGCTGACTGAGCAGGAGCTGCTCGGCTTCTGCCTGCTGTTCGTGTTCGCCGGATTCGAGACGACGGCCAAGATGGTGGGCAGCGCCGTCGAGCTGCTGTCGCGCCATCCCGACCAGCGGGCGGCGGTGGTGGCCGACCCGTCCCTGGTCCCCCAGACGGTGGAGGAGGTCGTCCGCTTCCACAGTTCCACCCAGTACATGCATCGCACCCTCACCCGCGACGTCGAGCTGCACGGCCAGCGGATGCAGGAGGGCGACTCGGTCCTGCTGCTGATCGGCGCGGCCAACCAGGATGAGCGGGAATACGGCCCCACCGCGGGGGAGTTCGACATCTTCCGCAACCCGGAGCGTCACGTCGGCTTCGGGTACGGCGTCCACTTCTGCCTCGGCGCGGCGCTGGCGCGCCTGGAGGGGCGAGTAGCCCTGGAGGAGATCCACCGCCGCATGGGCGACTACACGGTGGACCACGACAACAAGGTCCGGTTCCACAGCGGCAACGTCAGCGGATGGAAGACGCTGCCCATCAGTTTCACGCCCGGACCCCGGCTGGCCCGGAGGCCGAGCGAGGCGCGAACCAGCAGTTGACTCGGCGCGACGTTGAGCGAGGCTGTGGCCCGAGCGGCCCGTGAGCGCAGCGAACAAGAGCGGGAACCACATTTCCGCACCGTGAAGCGCTCGCATCCGACTTGCCCTGGTCCTAATGTCGCGGGGTGACCCGTTACGGCTACATCGGGCTGGGCATGATGGGCTCGGCCATGACGGAGAACCTGATCCGCCGAGGCGGCGGATCGGTAACGGTCCACGACATCGACTCCGCCGCGGTGGACGCGGCTGTCTCTTTGGGTGCCGAGGCCGGCGCCAGCGCCGCGGAGGTGGCCCGGGCCAGCGACGTGGTGAGCATCTGCGTGCCCGCCGCGGCTCACATCGAGGCGGTGCTGTCGGGGCCCGGCGGCATTGCCGAGGGAGTCCACGACGGGCTCAGCGTGCTCATCCACTCCACCGTGCATCCCGACACGGTGCTGGCCGCCCGCGACGCGGCCGCCGAGTGGGGGGTGCCCGTGTTCGACGCCTGCGTGGCCGGCGGGGCCGACAACGCCCGGGCCGGCAGCTTGACCGTGCTGGCCGGAGGCTTGGATGAGATGCCTCCGGCGGCCCGGGAGGTGCTCGACGTCTACGCGGGCACGCTCATCGACGCCGGGCCGGCGGGGTCAGGCGCGGCTCTCAAGATCGCCATCAACGTGATGACATACGCCCAGTTCGCAGCGGCGGCCTCGGCCCATGACATGGTGGCCAGCACCGGCGGAGAGCCGGCTGCGCTGCTGGAGGCGTGGAGGTTCATGGGACAGCTGGGTGCGCTCACTGAGCAGTACTGCGCCCTGCTGGAGATACCCGACGAGCACATCCGGGGCGAGCTGCGGACCATGCTGGAAACCCAGGCCGGCATCGCCACCAAGGATCTGTCGCTGGCTCTGGAGTTGGGCAGAACCCGACCCGGCGCGGCCGCCCTTCTGGAGGCGGTGCAGGCCGCCATGCCCGCCGTCTACAACGTCCACGAAGCGAACGAGGAGCCCGAATGAGCACCGACGACACCGCCGACAGGCCTGCTGACGACACCTACGAGCGCGGCGTGGCCATGGTGACCGAGATCTACCAGGGAGAGGTCCCGGCGTTGCCCGAGGGCACGATGGCCTTCAACGACGTGATGATGCGCAGCCTGTTCGCGGAGGTGTGGGACCGCGACGTACTGTCGATCCGGGACCGGCGCCTGCTCATAATGGGCGTGATCGCGGCCCGGGGCTCGACCGATGTGTGGAAGCTCCAGGCGCAATCGGCCCTCAAGCGAGGCGAGCTGACCCCCGACCAGTTGAGGGAGACGCTCATCGCGCTGGCCCCCTACGCCGGCTATCCCGTGGTGGCCCCGCTGATAGGTCCCTGCGAGACCGCCATCAACGAATGGACCGAGTCCCAGGACTGATCCTGGCGACGAGCCACCGGCCCGCACGGGCCATCAATCGACGGGCCAGACGAGAACGCTGAAGGAGCCCATGCCGGCCGGGTCAAGCAGGGCCTCGGCCTCGCTAGTCCGGCTGCGGGCCCGGAGGGCGTCGAGGTCGCCGACGCCGGCCCTTTCGGCCCATGCTGTCCGACCCTCGGCCACTAGTTCGTCGATGCCGTAGCCCCTCAGGAACTCGGCCTGGGTGCATGCATCGGCCCGGAGGTCGGCCTGCACCTGGTCGAGTGCCACGTCCGCGGTGATGTCGCACGATCCTGGATCGGCCAGCCACCAGGAGCCGTCATCGTGGTCCCGATGTGTGCGTAGCCAGCCCAGCCCGGCCGCAGGATCATCCGACCGGCCAGCCCGCTCGGCCAGCACGTCGGTGGCCGCTCCGTAGTCGAGAGCGACGACCCGGCCCCTCCCGAGCAACCGGTGGGCTTCCGCCACCCAACTGCGAGCGGCTCGCTGAACCGGCACCCGTGCCCCCGCCGCAACCTCCGGCAACCCGGCGACCAACTCCGGGGATGCGGGCATCGCCACCAACGAGAAGCGGCCGCCGACACCCTCCTCGACGTTGACCCGCAGCTCCTCCCAGCCGCCGGCAGTGCGGCGAACCACGTCGAAGGGCATGTTGTCGAGCAGCTCGTTGGCCACGATTATTCCTGCAGACGTGCCCTGGGGCAGCGCGTCCGACACCCGGGCCACGCTCGCCACCAACGGATGCTCCGGATGCAGGGCTCGCTGCGCGGGCGACAATTCCACCAGCACCAGCCGTAGCGCGCCTGCGGCCATGCAGCCCGGCTCGGAGGCCAGCACCGAGCGGGCCAGCGTGCCCGGCCCTGCCCCCCAGTCAATCACCGTGAATGGATCAGGCTCACCCAACTCAGCCCACCATGCGTCCAGCGCCCGGGCCAGCACTGCCCCGAACAGCGGACCCACCTCCGGCCCAGTCAGAAAGTGCCCCGAGTGCCCCCCGGCCCGCCCCCCATGGGGCCGCATGTAGAACCCGCCGTCTGCGTCATAGAGGCAAGCCTCAACATACTCCGAGACCGGAATGGGCCCCCACTCCCCGATCCGCCGAGCGATCCTCGCCCCGAGAGTCACGCCTGTGGGGCCCCAGCCCGACGCATGTCAGCCTGCTAGGGCGGCTACCAGGCTTACATCGGTGAAGTGGCCCACCCATTGGGGGAGGATGCCGAAGGCCAGGGTGGCCGCGCCGGTTAGGACCAGGGCGGCTGAGACTGAGGCGGGGGTCTTGATGGGCGTGGCTGTGTCGAAGTCCGCTGACTCCGGGGGGGCTTCTGCCCACATGTGGCTTGCGATGCGGGCGTAGTAGTACAGGGCGATCACCGAGTTGATGGCCACTATCACGCCGAGGGCCACTCCCCAGGCCGTGCCCGGGGAGATCAGGGCCAGCACGATCTCGAACTTGGCGAACCAGCCGCCCAGGGGCGGGATGCCGGCCAGGGCCATCAGGAAGATCGTCATGGCCACGGCCAGGCCGGGCGAGTAGCGGAACAGGCCCTTGTAGGTGTCGATCTCGGCCGAGGCGGTGCGGCGGGCCACCGCGATGATCACTGCGAAGGCCCCCAGGTTCATGGCCGCGTAGATGGCCAGATAGGTCACCACCGACGACAGGGCGTCGTCGGCCGTCGCCAGCGACTCCCCCGCCACCGCCAGCGGAGCCAGCATGTAGCCGGCCTGGGCCACCCCCGAGTACGCCAGCAGGCGCACCACGTTGGTCTGGCGCAGCGCCATCAGGTTCCCGCCGAACATCGACGCCGCAGCCAGGACCCACATCAGCGGCTGGTACACATCGGCCCGCCCCCAGAAGCCCACGAACACCAGGCTCAGCAGGGCCACGAACCCGGCCGCCTTCGACGCCACCGACAAGAACGCGGTCACCGGCGTGGGCGCGCCCTCGTAGGTGTCGGGCGCCCAGGTGTGGAACGGGAACGCCGACACCTTGAAGCCGAAGCCGACCACCACGAAGATCACGCCCAGCGTCACCACCGCCAGCGGCGCGCCGTCGCCCGAGATGGCCGCGTCGATGTCGACCAGCATCGTGGAACCGGCCGCCCCGTACAGCAGCGACATGCCGTAGAGCAGCACCGCGGAGGCGAACACCCCCATCAGGTAGTACTTGAGGCCGGCCTCGTTGCTGCGCAGGTCCCGCTTGCGCCAGGTAGCCATCAGGTAGGCCGGGATCGACAGCAGTTCCAGGGCCACGAAGATGGTCACCAGGTCGCGGGCCGAGGCCATCACCACCATGCCCAGCACCGCGGAGAGCAGCATCTGGTAGTACTCGTTCTCCCAGTAGTCGCCCTCGGCGATGTAGTTGGTGGACAGCAGCACCACCACGTAGCCGGCCAGCAGGAACACGGCCTTCATCACCAACGAGTAGTCGTCGACCACGTAGGCCCCCCAGAAGGTGGACCGGTCGGCGCCGTCCCAGGCCAGGGTCAGCACCGGCACCATCGAGGCCAGCAGCCCGAACGACGCCAGCGCGGACACCACCGCCCTCCCCCGCTCCAGCCAGAGGATGTCGACCAGCGTCAGCAGGGCCCCGAAGCCCAGCAGGGTCAGCTCGGGCGCGATCGCGTGCCAGTCGATCGCAGGCCGCTCGAAGGCGACGACCAGCGTCGAGACCGAACCGAGCATCCGGGCGTCAGCCTCCGGTCGCCAGCAGGCCGACCACCGCCGGGTCGGTCACATCGAAGATCAGTCCCGGCACCAGGCCGAACAGCAGGATCCCGACCAGCAGGGGCGCCCAGGCGATCCACTCGGTGCGGGTCACGTCGACGATCTCGTCGCTGTCGGCGAACTCCTCTCTGGGCGCGCCCATGGCGGTGCGCTGCAGCAGCCACAGCAGGTAGCCCGCGGCCAGCACCGTTCCCACCGCGGCCACCACCATGTAGGTCCGGAACGTCTCGACCGGCAGGCCCTCGGCGGGCGAGTAGGCCGACAGGATGGCCGGGAACTCGCCCCAGAAGCCGGCCAGACCCGGCAGGCCCAGCGACGCCATCGAGCAGAACCCGAGGATCCAGCCCATCCGGGGCGCCTGGACCAGCATCCCACCCAGGCGGCGGATCTCGAGGGTGTGGTAGCGCTCCTTCACCGAGCCGGCCAGGAAGAACAGCATCCCGGTGATGATCCCGTGGGCGACCATCCCGAAGATGGCGGCGTTGATCCCGAAGTCGGTGAGGGTGGCGATGCCCAGCATCACGAAGCCCATATGCGCCACCGACGAGAACGCGATCAGGCGCTTCATGTCGGTCTGGGCCAGGCATCCCAACGCGCCGTAGATGATGCCGATCACAGCCAGCAGCCCGATCCACGGCGCCCACGCCTCCGCGCCCTCGGGCAGCATCGGCACCGCGATGCGCACGAAACCGTAGGTGCCGAGCTTCAACAGGATGGCGGCCAGGATCACCGACCCCACCGTGGGCGCCTCGGTATGGGCGTCAGGCAGCCAGGTGTGGAACGGGAACATCGGCACCTTCACCCCGAAGCCGATGAACATGCCCGCGAAGATCCAGATCTGAGTCGCGCCCAGGATGCCCGCGCCGGCCACGTCGGACAGGACCCGCATGTCGAAGGTGCGCAGCGACTCGCCGGTGGCCGGATCGGTCGACAGGAAGAACAGCGCCAGGAACGACAGCAGCATCAGCGCCGAGCCGAACAGCGTGAACAGGAAGAACTTGATCGACGCGTAGCGCCGGTTCTCGCCGCCCCACACCGCGATCATGAAGAACATGGGCAGCAGCACGACCTCGAAGAACACGAAGAACAGGATCAGGTCCTGGGCCACGAAGGTGCCCACCATGCCCGTCTCGAGGATGAGCATGAGGACGAAGAACGCCTTGGGGTTGCCGGGCTCGGGTATGTGGTCCCACGAGTAGATGACGCACAGCGGCACCACCACCAGCGTCAGGGCCATCAGCGGCAGTGAGATGCCGTCGAGGCCGAGGATGTAGCGGCTGTTGATCACCTCGATCCAGCGGGCGTCGACCACGTACTGCAGGGCGCCGGCGTTGCCGTAGTCGAAGTCGATCAGCAGCAGGCCGCCGATCACCATCGCCAGCAGCGACGACAGCAGGGCCAACTGCTTGAGAGCCTTCTCCTCGGCGGAGGGGACCGCCATCATCACCAGCGCCCCGGCCAGCGGGACGAAGGTGACCAGGGTGAGGCCCCAATCGTTGAGAAAGTCGGTCATAACTAGGTCCTCGAAGCTCCTGGGTACTGGGGGATTGCGTTCTGGGGGGTCACAGCGACAGGATGAGCATGAACACGCCGGCGAGGATGGTCGCGGCCGCGAACAGGATGGCGGCGTACTGCTGGACCTTGCCGGTCTGCATACCTCTGAGGTTCTCGCCGGCGCTGTCGGAGGCCCGGCCCGAGCCGTCCACGATGACTCTGTCGATGAGGGTCTGGTCGATGTGGTCGTACACGGCCCGGCCCGCGGCCACCGACTGACGGCCGGCCTCGTTGACGACGCCGTCGATGACGCGCTGGTTGGACCAGTAGGTGGCCTTGGCCAGCGGACCCTTGACCGCCTTGACGATCACGTCGGTGTAGAGGTGGTCGAAGTAGTACTTGTTGACCAGCGCGGTGTGAATCGCCCGGGGCAGCCCGCCCCGCGAGACCGGTCCGTCGTCGATCTCGGTCAACTGCTTCCCAGCGGCCTCCGAGCGCTGGTGCACGCCCTTGAAGTAGTAGCGCCAGGCCAGGCCGGCGCCGATCAGGGCCACCAGCACCGAGACGACGGCCAGCGACCAGCTGGGCTTGGCGTGGCCGATGGCCGGGAAGTAGGCCGCCACCGGCTCGACGTAGTGGCCGAAGCGCTCCTGCCACGCCTCGGGCCACAGCTGGAAGCCCTTGGGCATGTTGAACAGCCCGGCCACCACCGCGAAGAAGGCCAGCACGTACAGCGGCACCAGGATGCGGGGCCCCGACTCGTGGGGATGGCCGTGGCCCCGGTAGGTGCCGAAGAATGTGAGGTACACAACCCTGGTCATGTAGGCCGCGGTCACCGCCGCGCCCACCATGCCCATCACCAGCATCAGGGTGTAGTTGCCGTTGCCGTGGGTGCCGCCGAACAGGCCCCAGCCGCCGGTGCCGGCCAGGATCTCGTCCTTGGACCAGAACCCGGCCAGCGGGGGCAGACCCATCAGCGCCACCGTCGCCACCAGGAACGTGCGGTAGGTGTGGGGCATGACCTTGCGGAGCCCGCCCATGTCGGTCTTCATGTCGAAGCTGTGCACCGCGTGGCTCACCGAGCCCGACCCCAGGAACAGGCAGGCCTTGAAGAAGGCGTGGGTGAACAGGTGGAACATGGCCGCGGTCCAGGCGCCCACACCGAGGGCCATCACCATGTAGCCGAGCTGGCTGACGGTGGAGTAGGCCAGCACCTTCTTGATGTCGTTCTGGGTGAAGGCCAGCATCCCGCCGAACAGCAGGGTGACCGCCCCGACCAGGGCCAGCACGTTGATGCTCGAACCGGCGATCGACATCCCCTCCCAGAACACCGGGTAGAGGCGGGCCACCATGAAGATCCCGGCCACCACCATGGTGGCGGCGTGGATGAGCGCGGACACCGGCGTGGGCCCGGCCATGGCGTCGGGCAGCCAGGTGTGCAGGATGAACTGGCCGGACTTGGACATCACCGCGGCCAGCAGGCACAGCGACGCAACCACCAGCGCGGTGTGGCTCACCTCCCCGGCGTTGATGCGCTCCGACAGCGTCAGGGTGTCGAAGGTGCGGCCCGCGGCGAAGAACAGGATCGACACGCCCACCAGCAGGCCGATGTCGCCGACCCGGTTGGTGAAGAAGGCCTTGAGGGCGGCGTCGGAGTTGGCCTTGTCCTCCCACCAGTGTCCGATAAGCACGAAGGAGCACACGCCGACCAGCTCCCAGCCGACGATCATCTGCAGCAGGTTGTCGCTGAGGACGAAGAACAGCATCGCCGCGGTGAACAGGCTCAGGAAGGCGAAGAAGTGGGTGTAGCGGGCGTCGCCGGCCACGTAGTCGGTGCTGTAGATGTGCACCAGCAGCGACACCGCGGTCACAACGAACAGCATCATCACCGACAGGCCGTCGAGCAGGATGCCCGCGTCGTAGGTGATGCCGCCCCAGTCGAGCCAGCCCACCGTGCGGTGCACGGCCGCGACGCCCTCGTGGGCCTCGTCTCGATGGCCGATCCAGGTGATCGCCGCTCCCAGGGACAGCACGAACGAGCCGGCCACCGCGGCGACCCCGAGCTCGGATCCCTTGCGGGGCAGCCGCTTGCCGAACAGCAGGATCCCCGCGAACGACAGGGCGGGCAGCAGCGGCACCAGCCAGGCGAAGTCGAGGAAGAAGCCGGCGCTGTCGACGGAGCTGGGCCCGTAGGCGACAGTCTCCTCGGCGGCGGCGAGCGCGGCGGCGAGCATGTTCACGGTCCCTCGGCCTCTAGCCCTTGAGCAGATCGGCCTCGGTGAGGTCGATGCTTCGTCGGTTGCGGTAGATGAGCAGGACGATGGCCAGGCCGATGCCCACCTCGGCCGCGGCCACTGCGATCACGAACAGGGCGAACACCTCGCCGGCCACATGGTCGCGGAAGGCCCCGAAGGCCACCAAGTTGATGTTCACCGAGTTGAGGATGATCTCGACCGACATCAGGACCATGATCCCGTTGCGGCGGGCCAGCACGCCGTACACGCCGATGCAGAACAGGATCGCAGCAAGCAGGAGGAACTGGTTGAGGATCACGGCCGGCCCTACTCCTTGCGGGCCACGACGATGGCGCCGATCAGGGCGGCCAGCAGCAGCACCGACACCGCCTCGAAGGCAACTATGTACTGGCTGAAGATGGCGTCGGACACCGCGGCGAAGCGCTGGGGCTCGTCGATCACAACCCGGGTGTCGGAGTAGCTGTCGACGAGGGCGATGCCCATCACCACGGCCAGCAGCACGGCCACCAGGCCGGCCATGAGCCGCTTCTCGCCCGCCACCGAGTCGTCGTCGCCCATCGAGGCCTTGGTGAGCATGATCCCGAACAGGAACAGCACGATGATGGCGCCGATGTAGACGAGCACCTGGGTGACAGCCACGAACTCCGAGCCCAGCAGGATGAACTGGGCCGCCGCGCCGGCCAGCACCAGCACCAGCCACAGGGCGGCATGCACGACGTTGCGGGTGGTCACGCACCGGATGGCGGACACGATCATCACCAGCGCGATCACGCCGAAGAAGACGTTCTGCGCGACGAATAGGTCGCCGCTCGCAGCGCCCGCAGCCAGCACGCCCGCCGGCGTCATGTCGGCGGCACCTTCAATTTCTTGGCCACCGACCCCGACTCGTAGTCCTCGAACTCGGGCACGGTCTCCATCCACTCCGACAGGCGCGACATGTCATGGAGCAGGTCGGCGATGCGGGGTTCGGAAAACTCGTACTCGGGGCTCCAGAACAGCGCCTCGAAGGGGCACACGTCGACGCAGATGCCGCAGAACATGCACAGCGCGTAGTCGATGTCGAAGCGGTCGAGGA
The DNA here is from genome assembly GCA_009835735.1 of Acidimicrobiaceae bacterium. Classification (GTDB taxonomy): domain Bacteria; phylum Actinomycetota; class Acidimicrobiia; order Acidimicrobiales; family Aldehydirespiratoraceae; genus Aldehydirespirator. The sequence continues at coordinate 28,593 of VXWX01000149.1, read as the reverse complement.
TGTTGACCTGGCGGGGCTTGCCGCCGGCACGGCGGGGTGGCGCCTTCTCCTTGTGGCCCTCGATGTAGATGCACCAGTCCGGGCACTCGCGGGCGCACAGCATGCAGGCCGTGCAGTTGCCCTCGTGGAGGGCGATCACGCCCCGGGCCCGGGTGGGGGGCGCCTCCTTGACGTGGGGGTACTGCACGGTGGCCGCGCCCTTGGAAGGCGCCGGCATCAGCGTGCGCATCCCCCGCTTGGGGAACACCGTCCGCACGACCGTCGTGCCGGTGACCTTCAGGCCCTTGACCAGCCCGGGTACGAGACTCATCACACCACCACCTTGAGCACGCCGGTGACCACGATGTTGGCCAGGGCCAGCGGCACCAGGAACTTCCAGGCCAGGCGCTGGAGCTGGTCCTCGCGGAAGCGGGGGAAGGTGAACCGGACCCAGAAGACCAGGAACGTCAGGACCACCACCTTGCCGAACAGCACCAGCGGTCCGATCACGTTGAAGAGGTTGTCGGCCGGGTCGAGGCCGGGCACGTACCAGCCGCCCAGGAACAGCACTGCGGCGATAGCCGAGAACACGCCCGCGGTGGCGAACTCCCCGATGAAGAACAGCAGGAACCGCAGGCCCGAGTACTCGGTCATGTAGCCGGTGACCAGTTCTGATTCGGCCACCGGCATGTCGAACGGGGTCTGGGTCAGCTCGGCCTGCATGGCGATCATGAAGATGATGAAGCCGGCGAACTGGGTGATGATGAACGGGTTTCCGATCGCCCCCCAGCCGAAGATCTCGCCGTTGGCCTGGGCCAGCACGATCTCCTGGAGGTTCATGGTCTCGGCCTGGATGACCACCCCGACCACCGCCAGCAGCAGGGGCAGCTCGTAGGCGATGAGCTGGCCGGTGGCCCGCAGCCCGCCGAGGAGCGAGTACTTCGACGCTGAGCCCCAGCCGGCCATGAGGATCCCGATGACGGACACCGAGCTGACGGCCATTGCCAGGTAGATCCCCAGGTCGTTGGAGATGAACCATGCGTCCGGACCTCCCGGAAGCACCACCAGCAGCAGGAACGTGGAGGTCAGAACGACGAACGGGGCGGCCTTGAACACGAAGCGGTCGGCCCGGCGGGGAACGATGTCCTCCTTCTGGAGGAACTTACCGATCTCGGCCATGAGCTGAAGCGAACCGTAGGGGCCGGCCTCCATGGGGCCCAGCCGGCTCTGCATGAAGCTCACCATCTTGAACAGGTGGGCGTAGACCAGCGTGCCGGCCACCAACAGCACGGCCACTAGGCCCGCCCCCACCCTGATCGAGGTGACCTGCCAGTAGGACAGCTCCGACAGCACGCCGATCATCGGTCGATGTCTCCGAGGATGAAGTAGAGGCTTCCCAGGATGGTGATGATGTCGGGAACGTAGACCCCCTTGAGCAGCCACGGAGTGATCGAGACGTTGGAGAACGACGCCGAGCGGATCTTCACCCGGAACGGGTTCAGGTCCCCCTTGGACACGACGTAGTAGCCCATCACTCCAAGCGGGTTCTCGGTCTCGACATAGGCTTCGCCCGCGGGCACCTTGATTATGACGGGCACCTTGGCCATGATCGGCCCCGACGGGATCCCGTCGAGTAGCTGGTCGACGATCTTGGTGGCTTCCCTGGTCTCCTGCATGCGCACCCAGAACCGCGCGAACGAGTCGCCGTCGGGATGGGTCCACACCTTCCAGTCGACCTGATCGTGGACCAGCCCGCACGGGCTGTCCCGGCGCACGTCCCAATCCACCCCGGAAGCCCGGATGTTGGCCCCGGTAAGGCCGTAGGACAGGCCGACGTCGGGCGGGATCACGCCGATGCCGCGGGTGCGGGCCTGGAAGATCTCGTTGCCCTCGACCAGCTCCTCGATCTCGTCGCAGAAGCGGCGGATCTTGCGCATGGCCTGGCGGGTCTCGGCCACCCAGCCCGCCGGCAGGTCGTCCTTGAGGCCGCCGATCCGGTCGAAGTTGGGGTGGAAGCGCCCGCCGGTGGCGGCCTCGATCTGGTTGAGCACATGCTCGCGGTCGCGGAAGGCGAAGAAGACCGGAGTGATGGCTCCCACCTGCACCGCCATGTCGCCCAGGAACAGCGTGATGTTGGCGATCCGGCTCAACTCGAAGAGGATGGTGCGGATCCATTGGGCCCGGGGCGGGGCCTCCACCTCCATGAGGCGCTCGGCGGCCAGGATGAACGGCACTTCGTTGGCGAAGCTGCCCAGCCAGTCGATGCGGTTGATCAATGTGGTGACCTGCGGGTAGGTGCGGACCTCGGCCAGCTTCTCGTAGCCCCGGTGCATGTAGCCCATGACCGGCTCGGCCGCCACCACCTGCTCGCCGTCGAGCTTGGCCACGATGCGCAGCGTGCCGTGGGTGGCCGGATGCTGGGGACCGATGTTGAGGGTCATGCCCTCGGTCTCGATCTCCAAGTTGACGCGGGCGTCGGCGGCCTGCGCCGCGATATAGCTGAGCTGCTGGCGCTCGGTGACGGTCACGGCGCCGCGCCCTCCCCGGCGTCGCCACCGTCGTCCGTCTCGGGCATCAGCTCAACATCGACGAGGCCGGGCCAGGGCTTGACCCGGCGGGCCAGCAGCGGGTAATCCTTGCGCAGCGGATGCCCCTCGAACTCGCCGGGGAGATAGATGTGGCGCAGCCCGGGGTGACCGTCGAAGTCGATGCCGAACATCTCCCACGCCTCGCGCTCGTGCCAGTCGGCGCCCGGGTAGACCGCCACCCAGCTGGGGGCGCTCAGATCGTCGGAGGGCAGGTCCGCCTTGGCGATGATGGAGCGGCCCGAGGTCACGTCGTTGACCCGGGCCAGGAGTTGGAATCGGGTGTCCCCGCCGGCCACTCCAGTCTCGGTGGGGGCAGCCTCCTTGGGCTCGGGAGGATCGAGTACGTTGTCCACGGAACTGTCCATGTCGCGCCCGAACGGCGACGGCATCCAGTCGATGGCCGAGAGGAAGTTGAAGAAACCGAAGCCCTCCTCGTGACGCAGGTAGCCGGCGAGATCGGCCCAGGCGTCGCGCTCCACTCGAACCCACACGGCCCCCCGGTCCGTGTGCGACTCGACAACGGCGTCGCCCAGTGCGCCGCGCAGGCGGGCCAGCAGCGCTTCGGCCTCTACGTCGGTAGCGGGGGCGTCGGCTTCGACAGCGTCAGTCGACGACAATCGGCTCACCCCTCCAGCGCTCCCCCATGTCCTCGTTCTGGATGCGCTCCTGCAGCATGACGATCCCCTCCAGCAGGGCTTCGGGTCGGGGCGGGCAGCCGGGCACGTACACGTCGACCGGAATGATCTGGTCGACCCCCTTGGTGACCGAGTAGCTGTCCCAGTAGGGACCGCCGCAGTTGGCGCACGAACCCATGGAGATGACGTACTTGGGATCGGGCATCTGCTCGTAGAGACGGCGCACCGAGGGCGCCATCTTGTCGGTGACGGTGCCGGAGATCACCACCAGGTCGGCCTGCCGCGGGCTGGCCGGCAGGGGGATCACGCCGAGGCGCATCACGTCGTAGCGGGGCGAGCCGAAGGCCGCCCCCATCTCGATGGCGCAGCAGGCCAAGCCCCACTGGTACACCCACAGCGAGTACTTGCGGCTCATGTTGAGCAGCGTCGACAGGGGCTTGGGGACCTTGCCCGACTCGACTAGACCCATCTGTGTCCCCCCGCGAAGCTCGGCGCGCTCATACCCATCTCAGCATCCTCTTGCGCCAGGCATAGAGGAGGCCGAGGAGCAGGATGAAGATGAAGATGGCCATCTCGACGAGGCCGAACAGCGCGTAGGCCTCCAGGCGGGCGGCCCACGGGAAGATGAACACGGCCTCCACGTCGAACAGCACGAACAGCAGGGCGAAGACGTAGTAGCGGATGTTGGCCTGCGACCACATGTCCCCGATGGGGTCGACGCCGGACTCGTAGTTCTCGACCTTTGCCGGGGTGGGGCGGGACGGTCGCAGGATGCGGCCCGCACCCAGAAGCGCGGCCACGATGACCGCGCCGAGAGCCCCGAATATGCCGACGGTCAGATAGGTGCGCAGGAACTCCGACACGGGCCGGAAGCTTACCGTCGAGCCAGCCCGCGACGCGTCAGCCGCCCGCTCTTGTTCGCTGCGCTCACGGGCCGCTCGGGCCTGCTGTCCGCTCATGTTCGCTGCGCTCACGGGCCGCTCGGGCCCAGGGGCCTCGCAAGCTCGGCCTCTAGCCGAGAAGCACTACTCGCCGAGCCATCCAGGCCGCGCAACCCGACAGCAACACGGCCGGTCCTGGGCGCCAGGCCACGACTGCCAGCCGCATTGCGGTTGCGTCGCCGGCAGACGGCACCGACAGGACATTGACGATCGCGAGCACACCGAGAAGGGCCACTACAACCGACGCCCAGTAGACCGATTGCCGCAGCCGGGGGACCATGTCGTCGGCTGGAGTGGTGCATACCGCGACGGCCGCGCCCACCAGCAGGAGGCCGGTAAGGGTGTTGACGTTGGTGAGAGCGCTGTGAAGGTCGTCCCACCACGGATAGCGACGATCGATGCCGGCGTACCGGATCATGGGCGCGACCACGTGCAGCAGCGCGGTGGCCAGCAGCACCACGACCAGCACTTCCCGCGCCTCGTCCCAGGCCACAGCCAGTGGCCGCCTGTCGCTCTCGCCAGCCATAGCGAGAACGTACCCGCTCAGAGGCCGCGCGGGCGCGCGTGAAGAGAACTGGACGGGACTTAAGAACCCTGTCGCCTAGCGAGAGGTCAGGAAGTGATCAGCCTCCGACCCCGGCGAGCGCATCGGCGCGCGAGCCGTGGACCGGGATGATCTTGTCGAACCCGCTGATCTCGAAGATCTCCCGGATCGAATCGGACAGCGAGCAGACGGCCATCTTGGCGTTCTGCTTCTGGAGCGTCTTGGCAACCAGCAGGACCACACGCAAACCAGCGCTGCTGATATAGGAGATGCCTTCGAAGTCCAGCACCATCCCGGTGTCGTCCGGGCTGATGGCGGCTTCCAGTGCTTCATGGAACTCGAGGGCGTTGGCACCGTCGACGCGACCCTCAGCCATCGCTATCAACGCTCCCCCCTGCCTGTCAGTGCTGATATTCAATGAACCGCATCTCCTCGGTATCGCGATCTAACCGTCGGCTAGCTATGGCCGTTGACTGGGCGACATAGTAACCCCCGCGCGCGCCGCGCGCCTACCGTGCCGCCACAAAGCCATGCGAGGCACTTCCGACGATCTGCTCGCCAGGTCCCCGACCCGGCCCGACCAGAGTCAGCGAAGTACTCTCGTCTCACTCTCTCGACACCATTACCCGGGAGGGGTCGCGTGTTACTGGACGTACTGCTGCCGATCGGGCTCCTTATCGTCGTAGCCAAACTCCTAGAGGGCGCTCTTGGCCGCTTCGGCCTGAGCTCGATCATCGCCTTCACGCTGACCGGAGTGTTGCTCGGTCCCGCTACCGGGCTGGTCGAGCCCACTCACGACCTCCAGCTCTTCCTGGAGATTGGGATATTCGTGCTGTTCTTCATCGTCGGGCTGGACGAGATCGACGTCCCGGGCTTCGTGGTGACCATCCGGGGCCGGTACTTCGCGGCAGCCATCATCTCCGTCGTCATATCGCTGCTGGCGGCCCTGGCGGTCACTTCCGACCTCTTCGGGATCGACTTGGGGCTGGGTCTGGAGTTCAACGAAGCGCTGGCGCTGGCCGGGGTGCTGTCGCTCTCGAGCCTCGGCCTGGCGGCCAAGGTCCTGTCTGACTCCGGGACCCTCAAGCAGCCCATAGGGCTGAAGATCTTCACCATCGTGATCATCGCAGAGATCGCCTCGCTACTCGTGGTGGGCTTCACCGTCGGCGAGACCCTCCCCAGCGTCACCGCGCTCTCGGTTCTGGCCCTCCTCGGCAAGATGGCTGGCTTCGTGATACTGGCCTGGCTGCTGTCGGCGAAGGTGCTGCCGGTGGCCATCGTCGGCCTGCAGCGTCTCGTCAACGTTCCCCAGCTCTCATTCGGCCTTCTCATCGGAGGGCTCTTCCTGATGGTCGTGGGAGCCGAGAAGATGGGCCTGCACGGCACCATCGGGGCACTGCTGTTCGGTGCAGCCCTGTCAGGACTGTCCCAAGGGGTGCGCAACGACATCATGCCCGGCATGCGCAGCGCCTCCGAGGGCCTCTTCGTTCCCCTGTTCTTCGCCTCGGCCGGGTTGTACTTCGACCTGTCCTTCATCGATCTACCCGCCTCCACAGTGGCCGGGCTCGTTCTGGTGCCTCTGGCCGGGAAGTTCGCCGGGGCTTTCATCGGCACGTACGTCACCCGGATCGACGCACCCTTCGCGCTGGCGACCGGTCTGATGTCCAAGGGCGTTGCAGAAATCGCCTTCCTGCTCGTCCTTCTTGAGGCCGGCGTGATCGACGAGGACGTGTTCTCGTTGCTGGTGGTGATCATGTTCGGCTACATCCTGTTCATGCCGGCCGTCATCAACTTCGCGGTCCGGCGGACGGTGCTGTCCGAGCGCTCCCCACTACCCGCCTCAGTGACGCCGGCGTTCGCCCGGTACGCCCTACAGGACGTTCAGGTCTCAAGCGTCCTGGACAGCACACGCGAGTACCCGGGGCCGGACACCTCCGTGGCCGAGTTCATGGAGTCCTGGACCGCGCCCCACCAGCACGACTACCTGGTCGTCGACGGCGGCGAGGTCACCGGAATCGTCACGACGACCGGACACCGCTCGTTACGCCGGCGCTCGCGGGCAGCCGCCTCGCTGCGGGACGTTCTGCGGCCGAACACCCTGGTCGCATGGCCCGATGAACCGATCCAAGACGCACTGGAGAGGATGACCAACGCCTCGCAGTCCGTGATCCCGGTGCTGGACCGCGAGTCCGGCCAATTCCTGGGTTCGGTCACGAGCCACGACGTGATCGACCTGGTCGTGCTGATGAACGAGATCGAGGCCGAACTCGAGCAAATGGAGACCGAAGAGCCCTAGCGGGCAGCGGCTCCATACACGAGCGGGAACCTCGCATCGTCGGCGGGGTATGCGCCCGGCGCTGCGGTGGTGTCGTCCTGGGTGACGGTGGGATCGCAGCCCGGATGCGGGTACCAGGTGGCGTCGTCGCCCAGCCACCGGGTGGACAGCGCAACCCGGCGTTCGCGGCTCTCGTTGGCGGGCGAGCCGTGGATGATCCAGGCCGAGAAGAAGATGGCGTCCCCGGGCTCGACGTCGAACCCGACGATCTCGTATGGGCAGTCGGAGCGGCCGCGGGCCGCCTCGACGTCCGGCATGGGATCGCCCTTGAAGTCCTCGGTCCAGCCACCCTGGCCGTCGAAGGATGTAGGCGCGTAGTACGCGTCCCAACGGTGTGAGCCCCTCACGAACTCGAGCGAACTGTGGCTCACCCGGCTGCTGGTGGCCGCGACCCACGCCGACACGATCTGCCTGCCGAGGAAGGGCCAGTAGGGAATGTCCTGGTGCCACGGCGTAGGCGCCGATGTGAGGGGCTCCTTCACCAGCAGGTGGTCGAAGTAGAAGCGCATCCTCTCGGAGCCGGTGAGCGAAGCGGCCATCGCGGCGACGGGCGACGAGAACACGAAGTCGCGGATCACCGGCGCGTGCTGCCAGCGGTACCGGGTGGTGAACAGGCGGTCCTGGGCTGCGCCCGGGTTCGTGTCGGTGACCCACGGCCCTGGATCATCGAGCTGCGTCTGGGCGTCCTCCAGGATCCGCGCCACCCACTCGCCGTCCACTGCGCCCGGGATCTTGACCACGCCGTCGCTCTCGAAAGCAGCCCTCACTTCAGCGGAGATCACCGCCGACAATCTAGACCGGCGGTCTACGCTGCGGTCATGGCCCTCGTGTTCGCTGGAGTCTGCAGCCACGCTCCGGGCATCGTCGGACGAGCCGACCAGGCCGATCCGGATGTGAGGGACAAGGTCTACTCCGCCTACGGAAAGATGGCCGCGGCCCTGGCCGACTCCCGGCCCGACGCCTTGATGGTCGTGGCCGCCGAGCACTTCGGCAACTTCTTCATGAACAACATGCCGAGCTTCGCCATCGGGATGGCCGACTACTACGAAGGGCCCATAGAGGATCCGGGGTGGCTGGGGATCGACAGGTTCGTGGTGCCGGGAAATCGAGACCTGTCCCAGCGTCTGATCACCGAGATCATGGGCACTTCGGACGTCTCCTACGCCGAGGAGTGGAAGCTCGATCACGGGATCGCGGTTCCGCTCCACTTCCTGACCCCCGACTACGACCTGCCCGTGGTTCCGGTCAACATCAACTGCCAGGGCCCTCCGCTCGCCCCCTATGAGCGGGTGTGGGCGTTCGGTGAGTCCATCCGGAGGGCCGCCGATCTCGTGCCCGAGCGTGTGGCCGTCATCGGGACCGGCGGGATCTCCCACTGGCCGGCTACCCCCGACTCAGGGAAGATCAACGAGGCCTGGGACCGAGACTTCCTCGATCGCTGGTGCCGCAACGACCGCGATGCGCTTCTCGACTACGACGACCGGTCCGTCTACACCGAGGCGGGCCAGGGCGCCTTCGAGATCCGCACCTTCATCGCCATCAGCGCGGCGGCTTCCGGGGCGCCCGGCACAGTGCACTGCTACCAGCCGGTCCCGATCTTCGCGGTGGGCTGCACCATCGCCACCTACGACCTCTCGGCCGCTGCCTGAACCTTCAAGCAGCTAGCCACGCCGGAGGTGATCAACCGCTTGAAGTTCGCTGGCCGAGTACAGCCGCGTGTGCGTCGACACCCTCGTACCCGCTCAGGGCGTACACCCCGGCCCGCACCGGTCCGTGCTCAGAGACCCCGTCGCGCATTCGCTGGAGGTAGTCGGCCCACTCGATCTGATGCAGAGCAGCGAAGTGCATCAGGATCTGCCCGTTGACGCCTAGGACATAGAGCAGCCCGATATCGGGCTCGATGAGCGCCTCGACTTCCTCCTCGTCGAGGTCATAAGGCTCTAGCACCTCTCGCCGGTCGGCGAGGTAGGCCTCCTGCAGCTTGGGGTCGCGGTTCAGCTCGTAGAGGAACTTCTGGACGTAGTACAGGCTCATCGGATCGCGTCACAGACCGGCGGCCGTGCTGGACAGGGACTCCAGCACGCCGGGGACCACGCCCATAGCAACCGTCAACAGCACCGCCGCCACGATCACCGCTCCTGCGCCGAGGCCGAGAGCGGGCTTGGACGCCTCCGGGGTGTCGGCTTCGTCGCCGGAGTCGCGGAAGTACATGGCCACCACCACCCGCAGGTAGGCGAAGGCTGCGACCACTGCGCTCACCATGGCCACCACCGCCAACCAGTATGAGCGGGCCTCGACGGCCGCGGCGATGACCGAGAACTTGGCCACGAAGCCCGACGTGAACGGCACGCCGGCCTGGGCCAGCAGCAGGACGGTCAGCCCCAGCGCCAGGGCGGGTCGGCCGGCACCTAGGCCGGCCAGGGTGTCCAGGCCGGTGCGATCGTCGCGTTGGCCCGACAGCACGGCCACCACCGTGAAGCTGCCCACCGCGATCACTGCGTAGGCCGCCAGGTAGAACAGCACCGCGGCCACGCCCTCATCGGAGGCGGCCTGCACGCCGACGAGGATGAAGCCCGCGTGCGAGATCGACGAGTAGGCGAGGATCCGCTTGGCATCGCTCTGGACGGCGGCCAGAACCGATCCGACCGCCAGGGTGGCGCACGCCAGCGCGAACACGGCTGGCCGCCAGTCGTCGGCCCGGGTGCCCAGCGCCTCCACGAAGACACGGATCAGTGCAGCGAAGCCGGCCGCCTTCACCGCCGACGCCATGAGAGCTGTCACCGGCGTCGGCGCGCCCACGTAGGTGTCGGGCGCCCAGGCATGGAACGGGGCCGCAGCCACCTTGAAGCCCAGGCCCACCAGCAGCATGGCTAGACCGGCCAGCAGCATCCCGTCGCGCAGGATGATGAAGGTGTCGAGATAGCTGGCGATCCCCTCCAGGTTCGTCGTGCCCGTCGCGCCGTACACCAGGGCTATGCCGAACAGCAGGAACGCGGTGGAGAAGGCCCCGAGAACGAAGTACTTGAGACCGGCCTCCAGCGATTCGAGCCGGCGCAAGTTGAGCGCGGCCATCACATAGGCCGCAATGGACATGGTCTCGAGCCCTAGGAACAGCACGATGAGATCGGCCGCCCCGGCCATGACCACCGCTCCGGCCGCAGCCAGCAGAGCGAGCACGCACAGCTCCGCGCTGGCGACGCCGACGCGCCGGCAATACCGGGGAAGGGTCGGAGCGACCAGCGCCACCGAGCCCAGAACCACCGCGGCCACGAACAGCGCCATCCGGTCCATGACCAGTTGACCGCCGAACGCCTGAATGTCCGCGTCCCGCTGCCACAGGACTACGACCGAGACGAGACCGGCCGCCGCCACCGCGAAAGTCCAGACCGCGTCCAGCACCGCCGGCATCAGCCGGCTGGGCACCAGCGAGCGCAACATCAGCAGCACCAGTGCGCCCGCGGCCGGCAGGAGCACCGGCAGCAGCCCCGGCCAATCGATGGCAGGCGTCCGCACCGGGAGCTGAGCCAGCACCGCGCCCATCAGCCGCCGTCCTCGCTGTGTTCGGCGCCGCTGCCGTTGTGGTCGGCCTCGTCCATCGACCTAGCCAGATCGTCGAGGCTCACTGAAGGATGCACGTCGGCTACGGGCTCGACGAAGCCCGACACGTTGTCTTCTACATGGGCGATGATGGCGTCCACCGCCGGCTCGATCCGCTCGATCACCGGCTTGGGATAGACGCCCATGAACACGATGGCCGCGATGAACGGCGCCATCACCAGGCCCTCGCGCCAGCGGAGATCCGGCGTCTCCGCGTTGGCGCCAACGGCCGGCCCGTGGAAGACCCGCTGGTAGGCCCACAGCAGGTACACCGCGGCCAGGATCACGCCCGCAGCGGCCACGACCGCCCACCAGCGGTGGGCGTTGAAGGCGCCCAGCAGCACCAGCAGTTCGCCCACGAAACCGTTGAGGCCCGGGAGCCCGACCGACGACAGCATCACCACCATGAACACCGCGGCCAGCAGCGGCGCCGGCTTCTGCAACCCGCCGAGCTCGGAGATCTCGCGGGTGTGGCGGCGCTCGTAGATCATGCCCACCAGCAGGAACAGCGCCCCGGTGGACACTCCGTGGTTGACCATCTGCAGCACGCCGCCGGTGAGGCCCTCGGTGTTGAGCGCGAACGTGCCGATCACGATGAAGCCGAGGTGGGCCACCGAGGAGTAGGCCACCAGCCGCTTCAGGTCCCGCTGCATGGCCGCGGCGATGGCGCCGTAGATGATGCCGATCACCCCCAGCGTGATCATGAGCGGCGCGAAGTAGACCGACGCCTCCGGGAACAGGTACAGACCGAAGCGCACCAGGCCGTAGGTGCCAAGCTTCAGCATCACCGCGGCCAGGATCACCGAGCCGGCCGTGGGCGCGTTGGTGTGGGCGTCGGGCAGCCAGGTGTGCACCGGGAACAGCGGCACTTTCACCGCGAAGGCCAGGGCGAAGGCCAGGAAAAGCCAGCGGGCCGTGTTGGTGGCCAGCACTTGGTTCTCGGCAATGGTGACCAGGTCGAAGGTGACGTCACCCCCGTTGCCGGAGGAGTGCAGGAATGCCAGAGCCACGATGGCCACCAGCATCAGGGCCGAGCCGAACATGGTGAACAGGAAGAACTTGATGGCTGCGTAGGCCCTCCGGCCGTGGCCCCAGCCGCCGATCAGGAAGTACATGGGCACCAGCACGATCTCGAAGAAGACGAAGAACATGACCAGATCGAGAGCCACGAACGTGCCCAGGCAGCCCGCCTCCAGCACCAGCATCCAGGCGTAGTAGGGCTTGGGCGAGTGCTCGGCGTCCACGCCGACGATGGCCAGCGGGAAGATCAGCGCGGTCATCACCACCAGGAACAGCGACAGCCCGTCCACCCCGACCTGCCACGAGACGCCCCACCCCGTGATCCACTCGTACTGCTGCCAGAACTGGAAGACGGCGGCGGAGCCGGCGTCGAACTCGGCGAGCATCCACACCGCCAGAGCCGCCGACACCGTCGAGGCCACCAGGGCGACCGGCTTGAACAGGTCGGGTCGGGTTCGGGGCATCGCCAGCAGCACCAAGGCCCCCGCCACCGGAACCAGCACCAGGACGGTCAGAGCGGCCGGGAAGGACGTTGAAGCGAGCGCGCTCATCTAGAAGCTCGTCCTGACGAGGAACCACACCAGTAGCGCGACCGCGCCGGCCGCGATCAGAAGTGCGTACGACCGTACGAAGCCCGATTGCACCCGCCGTAGCAGGGCGCCACCGGCCCGCACCGAGCGGCCCACGCCGTCCACCGCGCCGTCCACCACGTTGGCGTCGAAGGCGGCCACCCCCTCGAAGGCCCGCCGCCCCGGCCCGCCCACGAAGCGGGTCCACGCCTCGTCGACGTAGAAGGCCCGGGCCGCGGCCGGCAACTCCACCCGGCTGGCTGGCAGCCGGTGCTGCAGGTACACCGCCACCGCACCCGCGATCCCGATGGCCGCGCCGGCCATAGATACCAGCGCCAGCAGCCACTGGGCTCCGCCGCCCAGACTCAAGTGGGCCTCGTTGCCGAACAGCGAGGGCTCCAGCCACGCCCCCAGGAAGTGAAGGTCCTTGGTGAACGGCAGGTTGAGCCCCCCGGCCACTACCGCCGCGCCGGCCAGCACCATCAGAGGGGCCGTCATCAGCCGGGACGGCTCATGGGGATGGGCGTCGGTGCCGTAGCGGGCCTCGCCGTAGAAGGTCATGAACACCAGGCGGCTCATGTAGAAGGCGGTCAGCACCGCAGTGATGATCCCCACCAACCACAGCGCCGGGCTGGCGTCCCACGCGTAGGCCAGGATCTCGTCCTTGGACCAGAACCCTGCGAACGGGGGAACCCCGGCAATGGCCAGCCACCCCACGATGAAGGTGACGGCAGTCACCGGCATGACGGCTCGCAGCGCGCCGTAGCGGCGCATGTCCTGGTCGCCGTCGAGGCCGTGGATGACCGAACCGGACCCCAGGAACAGCAGCGCCTTGAAGAAGGCGTGGGTCACCATATGGAAGATGGCGGCCACGTAGGCGCCTGTGCCGACGGCCAGCATCATGTAGCCGAGCTGGCTGATCGTCGAATAGGCCAGCACCTTCTTGATGTCGTTCTGGGCCATGGCCGCAGCCGCCGCGAACAGGGCGGTGGCCACGCCGACCCAGGCGATCGCGTCGGGTGCCCAGGCGTCGGCCGCGGCGATCAGCGGATTGACCCGAACCATCAGGTAGACGCCGGCTGTGACCATCGTGGCCGCATGTATGAGAGCCGATACCGGGGTGGGGCCGGCCATGGCGTCGGGAAGCCAGATGTAGAGCGGCAGCTGGGCCGACTTCCCGGCCGCGCCCAAAAAGAGCAGGATCACGATGGCGGTCGCAGTGGTTGACGACAACGAATCGGCCTGGCCGAACAGGTCCAGGTAGCGCACCGACCCCAGCGCGCCGAAGGCCCAGAACATGGCCAGCATGAAGCCCCAGTCGCCCACCCGGTTGGTGATGAAGGCCTTCTTGCCCGCGGTGGCGTTGGCCTCGTCGGTGAACCAGAACGAGATGAGCAGGTAGGAGCACACGCCGACCCCCTCCCAGCCCAGGAAGGTGAGGGCCAGGCTGTCGCCCAGCACCAGCACCAGCATCGAGAAGGCGAACAGGTTGAGATAGACGAAGAACTTCGAGAAGTCGCCGTCGCCGTGCATGTAGCCGATGGCGTAGAGGTGGATGAGCGCCCCCACTCCGGTGACGAACAGCGCCATCGTCACCGACAGGGGATCGACAAGCAGTCCGGCATCGACTGAGAAGTCGCCGGCCGGGACCCACTCGAACAGGGTGACGACGAAGCGGCGCTCGGCCGGGTCGCGGGCCATCAGGCTGAAGAAGACAGCCACCGAGGTCACGAAGGATCCGGCCATGGCCAGGGTGGCCAACCAGCCGGCGCGGGGCTCGCCGAGGCGGCGGCCCGCCGCCAGCAGCACGGCGAAACCGGCCAGCGGGAACGCGCAGATGAGCCAGGCGGCCTCGAGCATCTCAGCCCTTCAGAAGCGAAACGTCGTCGGCGGTTGCGCCGGAGCGCCGCCGGTTGATGGCCACTACCAGTGCGAGACCGATCACCACCTCGGTGGCCGCTACCACCAGCACGAAGAACACCGCGACCTGACCGCCCACGTCGTTAAGCCCGGCACCGAGCGCTACGAAGGCCACGTTCACCGCGTTGAGCATCAGCTCCACGCACATGAACATCACCAGCGGGTTGCGCCGCACCAGCAGGCCCACCCCGCCGATGGCGAAGAGCGCTACCGACAGCGCCAGGTACCAGCCCGTCGACAGCCCGGCCAGATCCATCACGCGTCTCCAGAGGCCGCGACATCGGAACGGGACGCCCGCCGAGTCAGGACCACTGCACCCACCACGGCGACGGTCAGCAGGGCCGCAGTGATCTCCACCGCGAATGCGAAGTCACTGAACAGCACCCGACCCATGCGCTCGATGTCGGTGGCGTCGCCGTCGAGAGCCCGATCGCCGCCGGCGCGGCGCAGCCCCGTGAGCACGTCGGTGCCTGTGATGACGACCGTTCCCAACACCGCGGCCAGGGCCGCACCGACGACGGCGGCCAGCGGTCGCTGCCCGAAGATGGGCTCAATTCTCAATTCCTCGGCCTTGTCGACGCCCAGCAGCATGATGACGAACAGGAAGAGGATCACGATGGCGCCGGCGTACACGACCACTTGGACCGCGGCCAGGAAGTGAGCGTCGTTCAGCACGAACAGCACGGCCACACCGACCAGTGTCTGAACCAGGAACAGGGCGGCGTGCACCGGGTTGCGGCTGGCCACCACGCCGATGGCGCCAGCCAGTATCAGCACCGCCGAGACGGCGAACACGGCCTCAGCCATCGCTCGGCTCCCCGTCGGCCGGCTCGGCCGAGCGAACCCCGTAGCCGAGCTCGCCGGACCAGGCCACCTCGCCTACGTAGCGGTGATCGCCGGAGGGTGAAGTGGCCCGCATCCAGCCCGAGGTCAGCGCGTCGTCACCCTCCCGCCAGTCCTCCCACGGCATCCGGCGGGGCCGGCCGTCGTCGTCCACCAGCAGCTCGTCCTTGGTGTAGATGGCGTCGTCGCGGCTGGTGAACGAGAACTCGAACAGCTTCGACTCGGTGATGGCCTGGGTGGGGCAGGCCTCCACGCACAGATCGCAATGGATGCAGCGCAAGTAGTTGATCTCGTACACGTAGCCGTAGCGCTCGCCGGGCGCGACCGGATCGTCGGGATCGTTGTCGGCGCCGCGCACGTAGATGCAGTCGGCCGGGCACACACCTGCGCACAGCTCGCAGCCGATGCACTTCTCCATACCGTCGTCGTAGCGGTTGAGCACGTGGCGACCGTGCAGCCGCTCCGGCTTGGGCCGCTTGACATCCTTCGGCGAGTCGTCGAAGCCGCCCCGGTAGTCGGTGGTGACCCGGGGCAGGAACAGCTGGCGCAGCGTGACGGCGAAACCGTGCAGGTAACCCATGTCAGGATCTTTCCTCGACCGGATCGGCCTCTGGGCGTGCCGCCTCAAGGTCGCGGCTACGGCGCCCGCTTCGCACCGCCCGCACCAGCAGCGAGGCCGCTCCGGCGAACACCAGCAGCGACACGATGGTGACCGCAGCCTCGCTCCAGCCCCGATCGCGGCCCACGTCCAGAGCGGTCAGGAACAGGAACCAGCCCAGCGCCACCGGTATGAGCGCCTTCCATCCGAGATCCATGAGCTGGTCGTAGCGGAACCGGGGCAGCGTGGCCCGCATCCACACGAAGCAGAACAGCAGCACGAACAGCTTCAGGAAGAACCAGACCACGCCCCAGGCCCAAGCGATGCCGACACCGCCCACCTCGCTCACCAGCACCGGACCGGCCGGCCCGCCGAAGAACAGGGTGACGATGATGGCCGACATGGTGATGGTGTTCATGAACTCGGCCAGGAAGAACAGCGCGAAGCGGATCGACGAGTACTCGGTGTGGAAGCCGCCCACGAGCTCCTGCTCGGCCTCGACCAGGTCGAAGGGCGGGCGGTTGAGTTCGGCCGTGCCTGCGATCATGAACACGATGAAGGGCACCAGGCCAGTAACGATCACGTTCCAGCGGGGGATGATGCCGAAGTAGCCCTCGGCCGCCTGCACAGCCACCATGTCGTGGGTCGAGAGCCCCCCTGTGACCAGCACGATGGATGCCACCGCCAGGCCCAGAGCGGCCTCGTAACTCACCATCTGCGCCGACGCCCGCACCGACCCCAGCAGCGGGTACTTGGACCCCGACGACCACCCGGCCAGCATCACGCCGTAGACGGCCACCGAACTCATAGCCAGGAAGAGCAGGATCCCGATCGGCGGGTCGGCCACCTGCAGGTAGGTGGTGCGACCCCACCACTCGACCTGCCCACCGTTGTTGAAGTCTCCGCCGAGTGGAACGATCGCGAACGCCAGGAAGGCAGGAACGAGCGACAGGTAAGGCGCCAGCTTGAACACGAACCGGTCCGACCGGTCCGGCACCAAGTCCTCCTTGAAGAAAAGCTTCGTGCCGTCGGCGAGGGTCTGCAGGATGCCGAAAGGTCCCGCGATCGTGGGCCCGAACCGCTGGTGCATCCCTCCCAGCAGCTTGCGCTCGAACCAGATCATCAGCATCACGGCCACCAGCAGGAACGCGAAGGCCACCACCACCTTGGCCAGCGTCAACACGACCTCGACGAGGCCGATGTCGCCCGCCAGCATGGGATCGGCGGCCAGCACGAGGGTGCCGCTCACCGGGCCTCCACCTCGACCACCGTCACATCGGTGCCCGCGGCGATGAGCGCGTTGGCGGGCGCGCCCGGCGCCAGCCAGTTCACCCTCAGGGATCCGGCCGGCACGCGACCGTCGGCGGTCAGGGTCGCCTCGATGTGACCGAAGTCGGATACGACCCGAACGGCGGCACCTTCGTCCAGACCGCTCGAGTCGAGGTCGGCCGGGTTGATGCGGGCAGACGCGGCTGGGGCCAGGCCTCGGCTCGACTCACAGTGACGCAGCATTGTGCCGTCGTCGTACATCGTGCGGGTGGCCACCAGCAGGAAGGCGCCCTCAGGTGCTTCCTCGGGTGGGTCCTCCCGGCCGGCGGGTCCTGTCGCAGGCTCCGTCCGGCCGACGGGGCTTCGCCCCATTGTCGGCCGCCCGGACCTGCGCCACCCCCCGGCCTCGCCGGTCGCTCCGGGGCGCGCTAGTAGCACTCCTTCGACGGGGCTCGCGTTCAGGGCCTCTTCGGTGAGTGAGGCGTGGACCTCCGAGACTTGGGCCAGTTCGGCTCGGATGGACTCGGGCGAGTCGAGGCCCTCGGTCGAGCCAGGCTCGAGCCTTTCAGCCAGGTCGGCTGCGATCATCCAGTCGGGGCGGGCCGTTCCCGGCGGGGTGACCTTGCGACTCATGGGGCTCACGCGGCCTTCCAAATTGGTGAAGGTGCCGTCACATTCAGTGGGGCCGGCGGCCGGGAGCACGATGTCGGCGGCCAGTGTGGACGAGTCGTTCATGAAGAGATCCACCGCCACCACGAGACCCGCTCCTCGCAGACCCCGGTAGGCGAGGTCGCGGTCGACGAAGTCGTTGAGGGGATCGGCGCCGACGAGCACGAGCACGTCGATGTCGCCGCGAGCGGCTGCCCTGAGAACGCCGGCGGCGTCCAGCCCGGCGGCCGCCGGAAGGCGCGGCCAGGCCTCGACCCGGGGTCCCCCGTCTTCGACGCCGTCAAGCCGCACACGACCGGGCAGCAGCTCCGGCGCCAGTCCTGTCTCCAGCGCGCCTATCACGTTGCCCCTCCGCAACGCGGGCAGGAAGCGCACCAACGGCAGCGCCGACAGTTCTATCGCAGCAGCTTCAACCACCTCGGCGCCCTCGGCCAGCGACGCCCGACCCAGCACCGCTGTCACGCCGTCATCGGCACCTGCGAGGCACTGCGCCGCCGCTTCAAGTTCGGACCGGTCCACGCCGGTGCTTCCGGCTTCGAACTCGTCACCGGCAACCGCAGCCACCAAGGCGCTCACCAGTTGAGCCGTAGTGCCGGGGCGGGGGCGCAGCGAATGCTGGGCCAAGTGCGACAGGCCGGTCGCCACTGGCGTGATCTCTACCAGCTTCGCGCCGTCGTTGATGACGGCATGGCGCAGCCTCAGATACAGGGTGCCCAGCTCCTCCTTGGGGTCGGGACCGATCAGAACCACGGTGCCGCCGGAGCGGCACGCATCGTCGATGGTGGCTCTGGGCAGGCCGAGGACCACGGCGGGGTCGAGGCCGTCGCCGAGCTGGGCGTCGACGTTGTCTGTGCCGATCACTCCCTTGGCCAGCTTGGCCCACATGTACTGGGCCTCGTTGTTGAGCCGGGCACCGCCCAGCACGGCCACCCGCTCGGGCGGTGCCGCGCCCACGGCGCCGGCGATCCGGTCGAGAGCCTCTCCCCAGCCTGCCTCGCTCCACTCTGAGACCCCACCGTCTGCTGTATCCCTGAGCATCGGCGCGGCGAGGCGCTCAGCGCTGTTGAGAGCCTCGAAGCCGAAGCGCTCCTTGTCCGTCAGCCAACCCCAGTTAACAGCGTCGGCGTCGGCACCCAGCACCCGCAGCACCCGGTTGCGCGACGCCTGCACCGCCACCCTGGCTCCCAGGCTGTCGACCCAGGCGGTGGACAGCGTCTCAGTGAGATCCCAGGGCCTTGCCTTGAAGCGGTAGGGCGCCGCTGTCAGCGCGCCCACCGGGCAGATCTGAACGGTGTTGCCCGAGAAGTACGAGGCGAAAGGCTCATCGGGGAATGTGTTGACCTCGGTGTGATTGCCGCGGCCCATGAAGTGGATGAGGGCGTCGCCGGCCACCTCGTCGGCGAAGCGGGTGCAGCGGTCGCAGAGGATGCAGCGCTCCCTGTCAAGGTAGACGGTCTCGCTGATGGCGATGGGCTTGGCGAAGTGGCGCTTCTCCTCCACGAAGCGGGTCTCCCCCGGCCCGTACGCCATGGTCTGATCCTGCAGGGGGCACTCGCCGCCCTTGTCGCATACCGGGCAGTCGAGCGGGTGGTTGATGAGCAGGAACTCGAGCACGCCGTCCTGGGCCTTCTTGGTGACTTCGGACTCGGTTGACACCTTCATGCCCTCCGACACCGGCACCATGCACGAGGGTTGCAGGGCGAAGCCTCGCCCCGTGTCCACCTCCACCAGGCACATGCGGCACATTCCCACCGGGCTCATCCGCGAGTGGTAACAGAACCTTGGGATGTAGGTGCCGCTGCGCTCGCAGGCCTCGATCAGCATCTCGCCCGGATGCGCCTCCACCGCAGCACCGTCGACGGTGATCTCCACGGCCGTCTCAGGCTCTACCGCGGTCACTGGCTCGCTCCTATGGGGACTACTTCGATCGGGATGGGGTCGCGGCGGGTGATCTTGGCTTCGTACTCGTGCCGGAAGCGGCGGATGGTGGACACCACGGGGGCCACCGCGGAGGGTCCGAGCGGGCAGATGGTGGTCTGGCGGGGCGGGAAGGGCACCGCTTCCAGTCCGTTGTGGGCGGCTACGGGGTAGGGGCCGGGGCTGATGTTGTCGCCTATGTCGAGCAGCAGGTCGATGTCGGAGGGCCGGCCTTCCCCGTCGAGGATGCGGCGCAGGATCTGCTCCAGCCAGGTCGCGCCCTCGCGGCACGGGGTGCACTTCCCGCAGGACTCGCGGGCGAAGAACTTCACTACCCGCCAGGCGGCCCGCACTGCGTCGGTGGTGTCGTCCATGACGACTATGGCGCCCGACCCCAGCATCGACCCGGCCGCGCCCACGGGCCGTGCCTCCAGCGGCAGGTCCAGGTGCTCGGCGAAGAACCAGGGAGCCGAGCCCCCGCCGGGGATGAACATCTTCAACTCGTGACCGTCTCGGATGCCCTGGCAGAAGTTGTCGCCGTAGATCAGCTCCCGGAACGTGGTCACACCGTGCTCGACCTCGTACACCCCGGGACGGTGCAGATGGCCCGACACGGCGAACATCCGCGTGCCCGGAGAGGACTCCGAGCCGTACTGGCAGTAGGCCTCGGCACCGTTGACCATCATCCAGGGCAGGTTGGAGAGGGTCTCCACGTTATTGACGATGGTGGGCTGGCCATAGAGGCCGACTGCGGCTGGGAAGTACGGCGGCTTGAGGCGGGGCATGCCCCGCCGGCCCTCCAGGCTCTCGATGAGCGCGGTCTCCTCGCCCACGATGTAGGCCCCTGCGCCCCATGCCATCACGATGTCCACCGAGAAGTCCGTCCCGCAGATGTCGCGGCCCACGTAGCCGGCCTCGTAGGCCTCGTTCAGGGCGGCCGCGATGCGCTCCTGGGCCACAGCCATCTCGCCCCGCACATACAGGAAGCACTGCTGCAGTCCCAGCGCGTAGCAGGCGATCAGGCACCCCTCGATGAGCTGGTGGGGATCGCGCTCCATGAGCAGGCGGTCCTTGTAGGTGCCCGGCTCGCTCTCATCGCCGTTGACGACCAGGTAGTAGGGATGCTTGCCCGGCGGCAGGAAGCCCCATTTGACACCGGCAGGGAACCCGGCGCCGCCCCGTCCCAGCAACGTGGCCGCCCGTACTTCGTCATGAACCGCGGCAGGCGTGGTCTCCAGTGCGGCCCGGAGCCCCGCGTAGCCTCCGGTGGCCTCGTACCGCGCCAGGGTGAACGAATCGTCGTGCGCGAAGCGGCTCGTGATGAGCTTGGGCCCGTCGTTGTGCACATAGCCGGGCGCGTGCGCGATGTAGCCGTTCACAGCCGTCTGCCGATCCATCAGCTAGCCGCCCCGTTGCGGGCCAACCAAACGGGGGCCTCGCGGGCCTGCTCGGGCGGGAGCACGCCGGCCAGGCGCTCGGCCGGTATCGACTGGCGCACCCGGGCCAGCAAACCGTGGCCGTCGATGCCGGCCCGGCCAGCGCGCAGATCCTCGACCAACCGGTCGAAATCGTCGGGAGTTACCCGACCCCGGTAGCGGTAGTTCACCTGTAGGCACGGCGCCTCGGTGCAGGCAGCGATGCACTCCGCCTCCTCGACGGTGAACATGCCGTCGTCGGTGGTGCCGCCCACCTCCACTTCCAGCGACTCGCAGGCGTGCTCTAGCAACTCTTCGCCGCCCCACAGCAGGCACGAGATGTTGGTGCAGACGTTGATCATGTACGTGCCCACTGGCTCGAAGCGGAACATCTCATAGAAGCCGGCCGTGCCCTTCACCTCGGCCGGGGTGGCCCCCACCAACTCGCCGACACGGCGCATGGCGTCGTCGGTCAGATACCCGTCCTGCTCCTGCGCAAGATGCAGCAGCGGTATCAGCGCCGAGCGGGCCCGGGGGAACCAGCCGATGATCTCAGCAGCCAGCGCCTCGTTGGCAGGACTGAGCGTCACCGGCCCACCCCCGGCACGGACAGGCGGCGGACGCCGTCGCCGGCACGAACGGACAGGCGGCGGACGCCGGTGCTCGGCTTGCGAGCGAGTAGGGCGAAGCCCGTGCGAGCAAGCGAGCACCGGTGGCCGTCGCCGGGGTGGCCGTCGCCGGCACGAACGAGTCTCACCGGTCGACCTCGCCCATGATCGGGTCAACGGAGGAGATGATGGCTACACCGTCGGCGATGAGGCCGTCCTGCATCAGGTGCGGCAGAGTCTGGAGATTCACGAAGCTGGGCGCCCTCACGTGCACCCGGTACGGCACTGACGTGCCGTCGCTCACCAGGTACACGCCGAGCTCTCCCCGGGGAGATTCCACCGCGGCGTAGGCCTCCCCAGCCGGAACCTTGAAACCCTCGGTAAAGATCTTGAAGTGGTGGATCAGCGCCTCCATCGATTCGTCGATGCGGGCTCGGGGCGGCGGCGTCACCTTCTTGTCCTGCGTCCGGTAGTCGCCTGAGGGCATCGCGTCGATGATCTGCGAGACGATGCGCAGCGACTCGCGGATCTCGTTGAGGCGGATCGCATACCGGTCGTAGCAGTCGCCGTGGGTTCCCACGATGACATCGAAGTCCACCTGGTCGTAGAACAGGTACGGCTCGTCGCGCCGCAGGTCCCAGGCCATGCCTGCGCCGCGCAGTATCGGGCCGGTGGCCCCGAGGGCGACGGCCTCGGCGGCGCTGATGATGCCCACACCTTGGAGCCGCTCTCGCCAGATGGGTTGGCCCGTCAGCAGCGTGTCGTACTCGTCGAGTCGAGGCTCGATCAGCTCGATCAACTCCAACACGTCGGAGCGCCAGTCGGCGGGCAGGTCGGCGGCCACGCCTCCGGGCCGGATGTAGTTGTGGTTCATCCGCAGGCCGGTGACCTTCTCGAAGAAGCGCAACACCTCCTCGCGTTCGCGCCACCCGTAGATCATCATCGACACCGCGCCCAGGTCCATGCCGTTGGTGGCCATGAACAGAAGGTGCGAGCTGACCCGGTTGAGTTCGCACATCAGCATGCGGATCCAGGTGGCCCTCTCGGGCACCTCGATGCCCAGCAGCCGCTCCGTGGCCAGCGAGAACGCCAACTCGTTGAACAGCGGCGAGGCGTAGTCCATGCGGGTCACGTTGGTGCCGCCCTGGAGGTACGTGAGCTGCTCGCCGGTCTTCTCCATGCCGGTGTGGAGGTAGCCGATGACCGGCTTGGATCGCAGCACGGTCTCGCCTGAGAGCTCCAGCATCAGCCGCAGCACGCCATGGGTCGACGGGTGGGACGGACCCATGTTCAGGAGCACCAGTTCGTCGTCGCCGGGGTCGTCGGGGTCGCCGCCGATCTCCGCGGCCTCGGTCTCCGACATGCGCAGCACCGCCGAGGGCTCTCGCCGGCTGACCCGCTCAGCGCCCGCAGGGGCGATATCGGTCGTGCTCATCGCGTTACCCGCATCACCTGACGTTGGAGGCGGCCTTGAACTGGACCGGTATCCGGCCGGTGTCGTAGTCCTTGCGAAGCGGATAGCCCGCCCAGTCCTCGGGCATCAGGATCCGCGAGAGGTCCGGATGACCCTCGAAGGCGATGCCGAACATGTCGTAGACCTCGCGCTCGAGGCTCTCCGAGCCGGGCCACAGATCGAACAGGCTGGGCAGGGTCGGGTCGTCAGCGGGAACCTGCACCCGCATGCGCAGGCGCTCCCGCCGCTCGTGCGAGATCAGGCCGGCCACCACCTCAAACCGCTCCGGGTGCACCCCTTCGGGCAGGCTCCGGTCGGCGCCGTACGTCAGGTAGTCGACAGCGGTGAGGTCGATGAGCTGGTCAAATCCGTCGGCTCGGGCCGCCGCAGCCACGTCGAGCCATTGGCTCGGTGACGGATGGATCACGGCCTGGCCGCGGGACGGCCGGTCGCCCCCGACCGGGGCGCCGTAGCGCTCAGTCATGCCCGCGGCGGATGGTGGCGGTCGCCGTCTGGCCGTCGATCTGCTGAACCATGATGCCGGCACCACTGGATTCGCCGGCGGCTCGGCGGGCCAGCAGCTCCCCGGACATGATCTCGTGGTGGAGCGTGAAGATGGCGTGCATCAGCGTCTCGGGGCCGGGCGGGCATCCCGGTGCGTACACGTCGACGGGCACTACCTGATCGACACCCTGGACGATGGCGTAGTTGTTGAACATGCCGCCGCTGGAGGCGCAGACGCCCATCGAGATGACCCACTTGGGCTCCATCATCTGGTCGTAGATCTGGCGCAGCACCGGAGCCATCTTCTGGGAGACCCGGCCGGCGACGATCATCAGATCGGCCTGACGGGGCGAGGCCCGGAAGACCTCCATGCCGTAGCGGGCCAAGTCGTAGTGGGCCGCCCCGGTGGCCATCATCTCGATGGCGCAGCAGGCCAGTCCGAAGGTTGCGGGCCAGAGGCTGCGAGCCCTGGACCAGTTGACCAGGTCTTCCAGCTTGGCCGTCATGAAGTTGTGCTGGATGGCCTTCAAGCCGTCCTCTCGCAGATCGGCAATCTGGTCAGCAACCCCCATCAGACCACCTCCGGGCCGCTAGGGACGCGGCCCTCGAGGCCGACCCGTCGGACTGTCGTGCGAGCGGTGCGATCTGCGGACACCATCTGCTCGCCGGACGCGACCTCCTCGGAGGAACTTGCCGAGCGCCGGGACTGCGACGCCGGCCCCCACTCGAGGGCACCGGCTCCGATCAGATAGACGAACGACTCGAACACAGCGAAGCTGAACACCAGCAGGACGACGAGTCCGAACAGTCCCAGCCCGCCCCGGGCTACGGCGTAGGGGTAGAACAGCACGATCTCAACGTCGAAGACGATGAAGATCATGGCCACCAGGAAGAACCGGACCGGGAATCGTTCAGGAGTGTCGCGCGACGGCACGATCCCGCACTCGTAGGGATCCAGCTTGGGCACGGTCGCCCTTCGGGGAGCCAAGAGACCTGAGGCGACGAAGCTCCCCGCCGCGAAAAGCGCCGCCAGCGCGAACAGCGCGAACAGGGGGAGGTACTGCCCTAGCACCGCTCAGGCGTCCACTCGTGCCCCCGCCTCGCGCTGTCGCCAGGCCAGCTTGTCGCGCTCGTGCAGGAACAGGCACAGGGCCGCGAAGATGCACAGCGAGCCGAGGGTCACCAGCGCCGGCTTGAGGCGGAGATTGCCGAGGTCGCGGACCATGATCACCGAGATCACCGGCTTCGACTCGTCGACGACGGGCCGCGGCGGGGTCTGGCCGGGGAGCAGCTTCTGATGGACCACTTCCTGGACCTGCACGATCCCGTAGCGGGTGGGATGGGTGATGGTGAGGGCGGTGCGTATCTGGGTCCAGATCCGGTCGAGGCGGTTCGGGTCGTCAGGCAGGCCCCGCTTGCCGCCGACGGTGTACGCGTCCAGCAGCTTGAAGTCCTCCTGGACCGTGAAGGCCAGGTCGGGACTCTCCAGCAGCATCGCCACCGCGGAGGCCTGGGCCTCACCCGCTTCGGCGGTGGACAGCAGCGTCCAGCCTCCGAAGTTCAACCGTCCGGACGACTCGGCGTCGGCGATCACGCCGGGCGAGACGGCCGCCAGCTCCGAGAGCGTGGTCGCCCTGTTCCGGGCCAGCTCGTCGGCGACCAGCGCCTCGATCTCCTCAGCGTTCAGCCCTTCGATCTGATCGGGTGTGAGCGTGTCCCGGGTGACCAGCCCGAACTCGGCCTGGGCCACCGGATCGTCGGAGTCAAGGACGAGATTGAAAGCCGACGGCAGTTCACCGGCGTCGGGCAACGTCGTGGCCTGCTCCAGTGCGGCCGCATCGAGATCTCCGACATTGATCTCCCTCAGCTGCCAGGTGGGTGCATTGCCGGCCCAGCCGATCCCGTAGATCCACCAGACGAGGGCCATTATCACCATCCAGCCGAAGAACCCGGTCACGGCGACGAGCGTTCCCAGCCGGGTGCCGGTGTTGAGCGCGAGCAGCAGCCAGACCGAGCCCATCAGCACGACAACACCCGCGAAGACCGCCATGAAGCCGCGGATCTCCGGATCCCAGGCGAGCCCGGCGATCAGATCGAGTGCTTCCATTTCACAGGTTCCTCTCGAATGCGACGATGGCGTCGATCTGGTCTGGGGTGAGCGTGGCCGGGTAGGTCACCTCGAGGTCGTCGTCGGTGCGGGGACCGAAGCCCGGCATCTGCCCGTTGCCGCCCGAGCCGCCCCGGCCATAGGTCTGGCCGATGCTCTGGCCGGCCGAGATGAAGTCGGCGTGCAACCCGGCCGTCTCGAACTGGTCCAGGGTGCCGCCGCCGGTCAGGTTGGGGCCGAAGAAGCCTCCGCCGACCGTGTACGAGTCGAGGATCGGCCCGGCGTGGCCGTCGATGCTGTCGTCACCGTCGGTGGTGGCGTCGAACGACCAGCCGTAGGTGTGGCATCGGGCACAGCTGTAGGTGCCGCCCGCGGCCGGGTTGTTGAACAGGATCTCGCCGTAGGTCTGGTAGAGCTCGCTGCCGGGCGCCTCGCCCGAGGCGAGCAGTTCCAGACCGGCTCGGCGGATGCCCTCGGGGCTGCCTTCGAGCGACGCGTCAGCGGCCAGCGCCATAGCCCGGGCCTCCTCCACCACGGCGTCGACCGCTCCCAGCCACTCGTCCACGGCCGCGTCGTCGCTGGTGCCGAGATGCTCGGCGATGCCCTCGCGCACGCCCGTGTCGACGATGTCGCGCAGCTCCGACTCGGGGATCTGTATGCGCCGCATGTAGTGGATCAGGTACTCGATCTGCTGTTCGGTGAGGGGACCGCCGCCGGGTGCGCCCCAAGCCGGCATCACGTTGTTGCGGCCGTAGTTGAGCACGTGGCGCACCTCGTCCTCGCTGTGGCGGGACAGCACGGTGTTGAGCGCCGGAGCCGCCCAGGCCACCGTGGCCACGAAGTTGCCCTCCGCGTCGGTGATAGTGACCGGCGCCGAGCCGCCCGTGCCTTCGGCGCCGTGGCACTGCTGGCAGTCGGAACCCTCGGTGTAGAGCTCACCGCCGCGGTCGGCGAAGATCCGGTCGGTGTTCTTGATGAGACCCTCGTGGCGCCCGGGTTCGCCCAGCCAGTAGAGGGGCAGCCCCACCCCGATGATGGCCAGCATGGCCAGCCCGGCCAGCAGCGACCTGTCGAGCTTGGAGCCCTCCAGCTCCTCGTCCTCCAGGTAAGGCTTGCGGTTTGGAGCCAGCTCGATCTCGCTGCCGACCTCGTCTCGGGAGGCGCGCGCGTTGAGGATCAGGTACACGACGTACCCGACGAAGACGATCGCCAGGATGACGAACCCGATGGTTCTCTGCGTGGAGGCGGCTAGGAGCATGCGCGGCGATGATTCCTACGGGTCGGGTCGAACCATTAGTGGCCGGTGGCCTGGCCGATGCAAGCCGGTCCCTCGGCTTCCTGGCCGGTGGTGTTGGTGCCGATGGGCGGTCCCTGGATGATGGTGCCGGTGTCGACGGTGAGCGAGCCGTCCGCACCGATCTCCACTGCGAAGCGGTCCATGCCCCGCGGTGCAGGCCCGCCCCGCTTCTCGCCCACCTGGTTGTACTTCGAGCCGTGGCACGGGCACTCGAACCACTGCGAGGTCACGCATTCGGGCACCCGGCAACCGAGATGGGGGCACTTCTGGTACAACGCCACGATGCCGCCGTCGAGCCCCAAGTCGTGGCCTGCTGTCATCCCCGCCAATTCGGGCGCCGAATAGGTGGCAGTCGCCTTCTCCACCGCGCCGTTGGGGTACTCGGTGAGCCACATCCGGCCCTCGGGCTTGTACAGGAACCCGGAGTTGTCGCGGATCTCGGCCAGCAGATCGCTCACCAGGCCCACCTTGATCTTGGAACCGAACCCGCTGGCGCCCTGGGGCCACAGGAAGGCGATGCAGGCCACTCCGAACCCCGACAGGCTCAGGCTCATCAGCATCACGATCGTCCGGTTGAAGAACTGGCGGCGGCTCACCCCGATCGTCTCGGGATCGGGCGGGACATAGGGCGCGGGAGGTCCCCCGCCTTCGGCCGGCACTAGCGCGCTGCCGGTCCGAGCCGCGGCTGCGGCCTTCTCCACCTCCCGGCCTGTGGGCGGCGCCTCGGCCCGCAGCACATCCGATGACCGGTCCCGGCTGCGGGTCTCGCGCGACAGCATGCCGATGGCGGCATCCGACTGGCGTCGGCGAACCGCTGCTAGCACCGCCACGATGGCCAGCACGGCCAGCACAGCCACAGCGACATAGATCATCGGTTGCCTCCTTGTACGGGGCAGGTGAGGGGTCCGGTCACAGCTCGAAGAACAATCCCGCTTGCCAGGGGAAGACGAAGTTGAAGCCTGGACCCCTGAAGAAGGAGCCGATGATCACCAGCACGGCCCAGAACATGAGGTGGATGGTCATGAGGCTGATGGCGAACTTGCGGTCCTCAGGCTTCTTGGACGGGTTCCTGTCGATGTAGGGCGCCAGCATCAGCGCCAGCAGCCCGACACCGGGGATTGTGACCCCCGCCACCATCGGATGGAACATCGTCAGCAGCTCCTGCAGGCCGAGGAAGTACCAGGGGGCCTTGGAAGGGTTGGGCGTCTGGTTGTAGTTGGCCAGCTCCAGCAGCGGGGCGTTCACGAAGATCGAGAAGATCAGCGTGAACGCGGTGATGAACAGCGAAGCCACGAACTCCACCACCAGCAGGTGCGGCCACACGTGCACCTTGTCCTGCGGCTTGGACTTCACGTCCTGGATCGAGCCCGACTTGACCACCGTCAGCAGACGCTGCGTGTGCCCGCCGGGGCCGGTGGCAGTCACCGGCGCGGTGGGCGGGGTGGCCACGGCCACTCCCCCGCCGCCGGCGGCCGCCGCGGCTTCCGGGGCATCTCCGGACGCTTGGGCGCGGGCTGCCTTGGATCGCTCCAGCAAGTGAGGCGGGATCTTGCTTGCCGCTTGTTGCTGGGCCTCGGTGGCGCCGTCGCCTGCGGCTGCGGGCTCGCCAGCCGCGGAGGCTTTGGCCGCCTCAGCCTTGGCGCGGGCCTCCTCGGCCCGCTTGCGTAGATGCTCGGGGATCTCCACCATCGTCTCTACCTCTTTACAACGGACCCGAGATGCCGCCGTCCTTGCGGACCCGCCAGAAGTGGACGGCCAGGAAGATCACGAGCACGAACGGCAGCA
>VXWX01000048.1 GCA_009835735.1 Acidimicrobiaceae bacterium | reverse complement strand
ACATGACCACCCAGGCACAGAAGTAGAGGATCAACGAGACCTTCAGCACCGACCAGGGCTCGACGTGCCGCACAAGGCGGCGGACCCGGCGGGCGCGCAGGCGTCGATTGGACCGGGCTCTCAGGGCGCGGCCGACGGCCGATCGCGGCATCGGCCTCGGGCGCGGACCGAGCGGGGCGCCGTCGTCGACGCTCGACTCGGCGGCGGGATCCGGAGCCGGGACGCCACCAGACGACGAACCCTGGTCTTGATCACCGGTGCCGGAAGTCGACTCTTCGCTCATAGTTGTCCATGGCCCCTCCGACGATGCGCAGTCTAGTTATGCGTTGTATCAGGGGGCGCAGTCCACTCGACCAGGCGTTCGGCCCGGGCTGTCTGGCTGGCTCGGCCCACTTGAACCGCAACGGTCACGAGCAGGGCATTGGAGCCGCCGTCCGCCTCCTGTTCGGCGTAGGACAGCAGCCGTCCCCCATTGGCCTTCGCAAGGGCGGCCGCTTCGGCCCGGCCGGCGGCCGCCCCGGCCAAGGCCGCCGCGTCGGCCGCCGTCCGGGCTCGAGCGCTCTCGTCCAGGAACCGCCCGACCTCGACGGTCGCGGCAACAGCCACCGTCAACGCCAGCAATATCACGACCATCATGGGCGCGGCTTGTCCCCGGTCTCGGGGCTCCGGCCGCGCCCGGGCCGTCATTGCGCGTCTGGCTCAGCTTCTATGTGTTCGGAAGGATCCCGGTTCGAGTTGCCGTCGATGTCGTCACCGACGAGGGCGACGGCTACC
Source organism: Acidimicrobiaceae bacterium (assembly GCA_009835735.1). GTDB lineage: Bacteria > Actinomycetota > Acidimicrobiia > Acidimicrobiales > Aldehydirespiratoraceae > Aldehydirespirator. The sequence continues at coordinate 50,949 of VXWX01000048.1, read as the reverse complement.
ACCTCGTCGCCGGGGTCGGGGTTCATCACCCTGACACCCGACGCCATCCGGCTCCGCTCGGACACATCGCCCACCGGAACCCGGATCACCACGCCGTTGGCGGTGACAGCCAGAATCTCGTCGCCAGAATCCACGACAAGCGTTCCGACCACTTCGCCCTTCTCCTCCGTCGGCTTGGACCCGATGTTCCCCTGGCCGCCGCGGCCCTTGCAGTTGAACGCGGCCACCGGTGTTCGCTTGCCATAGCCCCCAGTGGTCACGTACAGCAGCGCCGCGCCCGGACGGGCCACTGCGCACGACACTACCGAATCGCCCTTGTGCTTGAGCCTTAGGCCGATGACTCCGGCAGCTGTGCGGCCCATCTCACGAACCTCGTCCTGCGCGAAGCGGATCGTCTGGCCCAGACGCGACGACAGCAGTATGTCGTGCACCCCGTCGGTCGGCACGACCGCCACCAGTTCGTCATCGTCGCGCAGGCGAATAGCGATGAGGCCCGCCTTGCGGGACGAGTCGTAGGCCGTGAACTTGGTTCGCTTCACCCGGCCCTTGGCCGTAGCGAAGAGCAGGTACCGGTTCATCTCGTAGTCACGGGTGTCGATCACAGCCTGGATCCGCTCGCCGTCCTGCAGCGACAGCAGGTTCACAATCGAGGTGCCCCGGGCGGTGCGCGAGGCCACCGGCACCTCATGGGCCTTCAGCCGGTAGACCCGCCCCCGGTTGCTGAAGAACAAGAGGTAGGAGTGGGCCGTGGTGTGGATCAGGTGCATGACACTGTCGGCTTCCTTGAGCTTGGCGCCAGCCACGCCCCGGCCGCCGCGGCCCTGCAGGCGGAACTCGTCGGTGGGGACCGTCTTGACGTAACCCGACGCCGACATGGTGAACACCAAGTCGTCGTCGTCGATCAAGTCCTCGATGTCGAGTTCGCCCGGGTCGATCTCGAGCACCGACCTGCGTTCGGTCCCGAACTTGTCGGAGATCTCCTTGAGTTCGTCGCGGATCGCCATCCGGAGGCGATGCTCGTCGGCCAGCAGTGCCTCCAAGTCCGCAATCAAGGTGCGCTTCTCGGCGGCCTCCGTCTCGAGCTGGGTGCGGCCCAGGCGAGTGAGGCGGGAGAGGGCCATCTCGAGAATGTGGTTGGCCTGCTCCTCCGAGAACTCGTAGGGCTCGGCCATCAGGGACGCACGGGCCGCGGCGGTGTTCTCGCTGGCGCGAATCGTGGCGATGATCTCGTCGATGGCGTCCAGCGCTCGCAGCAGCCCCTCCACGATGTGGAGCCGGGACCGGGCCGCGGCCAAGCGGAACTCCGACCGCCGGGTCACCACCTCGATCTGGTGCGTGACGTATGCGACCAGCGCGTCGCGCAGGCTGAGCGTGCGAGGCACCCCGTCCACCAGCGCCACCACGTTCATGGCGAAGCTGGACTGCAGCGGGGTGTGCTTCCAGAGGTTGTTCAGCACCACTTCCGGGTTGGCATCCCGCTTGAGCTTGATCACGAAACGGGTTTCGTCGCCGGAGGACTCGTCGTTGACGTCGGCGATCCCCTCCAACTCCCTGGCGTTGACCAGGTCCGCTATCTTGCGGGCGACGGCGCCGGCCGACACCTGGTAGGGCAGAGCCGTGACGACGAGCGCATTGCGACCAGCGATCTCGGCGGGCGTCACGTCGGCTCGCATCTTCACCGAGCCGCGGCCGGTTCGGTAGGCGGACTCGAACCCGCTGCGGCCCAGTATCTGCCCGCCGGTCGGGAAGTCCGGGCCGTGAACGCGCGCCATCAGGTCCTCGACGCCGGCGTCGGGGTCCTCCAGGAGCAGCACGACCGCATCGATCACCTCGGCGAGGTTGTGAGGCGGGATGTTGGTGGCCATGCCCACCGCGATCCCCTGGCTGCCGTTCACCAGGAGGTTCGGCAGGCGGGCCGGAAGGACGGCCGGCTCGGTGAAGTCTCCCGAATAGTTGTCGACAAAGTCGACCGTGTCCTCTCCGATGTCGGCGAGCATCGACATGGCCAGCGAATCGAGCCGGCACTCGGTGTAGCGGGACGCGGCCGGCGGATCCTCGGGCGAGCCGTAGTTGCCGTGAAAATCGATGAGGGGGTGTTGCAACGAGAACGGCTGAGCCATCCGGGCCAGGGCGTCGTAGATGGCTGAGTCGCCGTGGGGGTGGAAACGGGCCATCACGTCACCCACCACCCGGGCGCACTTGACATGACCCCGGTCGGGACGGAAGCCCTGGTCATACATCGACCACAGGATCCGGCGGTGCACCGGCTTGAGACCATCGCGGGCGTCGGGCAGCGCCCGGCTGATGATCACCGACATGGCGTAATCCAGGAAGGAGCTCTCCATCTCCTCCTGGATCTCGACGACGGTCACCCCCAGGCTGTCACCGGTCGCAGGGCCCGTGGGGTCTGGAGAGTCAGCTTCGCCGGTTCCGCCTGTCGTTTCGTTCATGGGGGTGCTTCCGTGGGGGTCAGAAGTCGAGGTTTCGGACTTCTCGGGCGTTAGTGACGATGAAGTTCTTGCGCTGTTCAACGTCGTCGCCCATGAGCACCGAGATGACCTGATCGGCGATCGCGGCCTCCTCGACTGACACCTGCAGCAGGCTGCGCGTTTGCGGGTCCATGGTGGTGGAGCGCAACTCGTCCCAGTCCATCTCCCCCAGTCCCTTGAGTCTCTGGAACTCGCGCTTGTGCCTAGGGTTCTCGGCCAGGAACGCATCCTTGGCGGCATCGTCGAGCAGGTAGACCGCTTTCGAGTTCGACACCTTGGTGGAGTACAGCGGCGGCTGGGCCACGTACACATAGCCGGCTTCAACCAGCGGGCGCATCTGGCGGTAGAAGAACGTGAGCAGGAGCGTGCGGATGTGGCTGCCGTCCACGTCAGCGTCCGCCAGCACGATCACTTTGTGGTACCGGGCCTTGCCGACATCGCAGCCGTGGTCTTCGGGCTCGCGGCCGTCGGCCGGGCTGCCATCGCCGTTGGCGTTGCCGTTGGAGCCCGCGGCGTCGCCGATACCGGTGCCGATGGCTGCGACGATGGCCTGTATCTCGTTGTTCTTGAGCATCCTGTCTATGCGAGCCCGCTCAACGTTGAGGATCTTGCCCCTGATCGGCAGCACCGCCTGAGTCTCGGGATCGCGTGCCCGCACGGCAGAACCGCCCGCGGAGTCCCCCTCGACAATGAACAGCTCCCTGCGGGCTGAGTCGGTGGCTGTGCAGTCCTTCAGCTTGTCGGGCATGCCGGCACCGTCCAGCAGTGACTTGGAGCGAACCTCGGAGCGCACCCGAGCCGCAGCCTCGCGAGCCGCAGAGGCCGCCACGGCCTTCAACACAGCCCGCTTCGCCTCGGCCGGGTGCTCCTCAAGCCATTCCGACAAGTGGCGGTTGGTGACCCGCTCGGTGAAGGACCGCATCGACATGTTGCCCAACTTGGCCTTTGTCTGCCCCTCGAACTGCGGCTTTCCGATGCGCACGCTCACAATCGCGGTGAGCCCTTCACGGATGTCCTCGCCGTGGAGGTTGTCAGCCTTCTCCTTGAGCAATCCCTTCTCGCGGGCGTAGGCATTGACAGTACGGGTCAGCGCCGAACGGAACCCCTGCTCATGCATGCCACCGTCGATGGTGGAGATCCCGTTGGCAAAGCTGTGCAGGCCGTCGGTGTTGAAACCGGTGTTCCACTGGAACGCCACTTCCACCTCGTGCGGATTGCCGTCGATGGTCTCCGTGTCGGCAAAGTGCCCTACGGCATCGAAGAGACGGACCTTCGACTGGTTCAGGCGGCTCACGTAGTCGACAATGCCGCCCTCGTAGCGGAACGAGGTCCACTCGGTGTGTCCATGCGGACCAGACCTCAGATCGCGGACCCGGATTTCAAGGCCCCGGTTCAAGAACGCCATCATCTCCAAGCGTTCAGCCACCGTCTGGTACCGGAACGACACATCCTCCAAGACCGAAGAGTCCGGCCAGAACCGGATCGTCGTGCCGGTCCGGATGTCGCCGTTCAACTGTGGCGCGGGCCCCAGCACGGTGAGGGCTTCCTCAACCTCGCCACCGTTGACGAAGGTCATGCGATGCCGTTGCCCGGAGCGGTAGATGTCGACTTCCATCTTCTCCGAGAGGGCATTGACCACCGAGACGCCGACACCGTGGAGGCCGCCCGAGATCTTGTAGCCGTCGCCGCCGAACTTCCCACCCGCGTGCAGCAGCGTCATCACCAACTCGGCCGCGGGAATGTGGTCATGGAGGGGATGCGGGTCCACAGGGATGCCGCGGCCGTCGTCCCCCACCTCGCACGAACCATCCTCGTGGAGTGTGACGTCGATCCGGGTGCAGTAACCGGCCATGGCCTCGTCCACCGAGTTGTCCACAACCTCCCACACGAGATGGTGCAAGCCGGTCGGGCCGGTCGACCCGATGTACATGCTGGGCCGCTCGCGCACGGCCTCGAGACCCTCTAGGACAGTGATCTCGAGCGCGCCGTACGAGGGGTCGACGCCGGGGTTTGTCTCGATTGCCGGCTCGCTGGCAGTCACGCCGAACAAACCCTCCTCACACGGTCCCGCGGGCCGCGGGCGACGATGGATCGAAGGTCTGCCGCCGGAACAAGATGGAGGCCTGGAGCACTCACTGGCACGACCCGGCCGCAGCAAACAAGGACCGGGCGAGCCGGGGGCACCGAACCGGGACAAAGCCCTTCATCGAGCCACCGATCACGCCCGTCATCCTACCAGCCAGCACCGGCCGAACGGCGCGTTATCCGGCTGTGTCTCCCGCTCCTGTTCGCACGCTCGGCCTCTACTTGGCGACCGGCCTCACCCGTACCGCAATCGAGTTCAGCCGATCGGTGGACGACAGTTCATTCACCCGTTCCAGCACCTGTTCGGCCAACCACCGCACCTCGCTGGCCCACATCGAATCGGAGGCCTCGATGACGAGCCGATCACCTTCCACCGCGGCCGGCCGGCAGTGCCGAGCCACGTCGGCGCCCACCACCTCCTCCCACCGATGGAACACCGTCGACAGCAGGTCGGCGGGTGGCGCGCCCAGCGAGCCCAACACCCGCTCCAGAGCATCAGCCAGCTCTATGGGCTCGTCGCCGGCTGACACCGTCACAACGACCTGGCGGTGCCGTTGGCGACCCGGATCAGCTGGTCGGGCTGCACACCGGCGGGCAGCCCGGGTGCCGCGGTGGTGAGGATTCGCTGGCCAGGCGGGAGTGTCTCCAACAGGGCAGCGGACCGGCCGGCGTCCAGTTCTGAGAACACGTCGTCAAGCAACAGCACCGGCTCCACGCCCCGGCACTCGCGGACTTCCGCATCCACCGCCAACCGCAGGGCTAGGGCGAGGGACCGCTGCTCTCCCTGAGAAGCGTGGCTTCGGGCCGGAAGTCCTTCCACCTTCAGCAGGACATCGTCGCGGTGGGGGCCCACCGTGCTCGTGGATCGCTTGAGATCGGCCGGTCGGGCAGCTGCCAGTGCGCCGGCTAGCGAGTCCTCCCCCCAAGACGAGAGATAGGTCAAGTCGGCGGCGCCCTGCCCCTGGGAGATGTGGCCATAGTGACGCCGGATCCGGGGTTCCATCGCAGCCAGCAGATCACGGCGCCGCATGCGAAGCTCGTCGCCCACTGCGGCCAGCTTGTCGTCCCACACGTCCAGGGTGATGGCCACGTCACCTACGGCGCGGCCCTGTGCCTGACGCAACAGGGTGTTGCGCTGGCGAAGGATCCGGTCCAACTCGCTGCGCAGCGAACCCCAGGACGGTCGAACCGCGGCCAGTGCGTCATCCATCCATCGGCGCCGGACCGCGGGCTCGCCCTTCACCAATTCGAGGTCCTCCGGTGAGAACGCCGTGGCCGTGAGCATCCCGAGCAAGTCACGGCGTCGCGCCACCGGTTGCCGGTTCACCTTCACCCGGTTCGGTCGGGCCCGGGCCAACTCCACCTCGATCAGCATCTCGCGGTCTGCGGCGCCCTGTCCCGAGCAGCGAATGATCGCCGCCGCCGCCCCGTCCCGTATGAGGGCGGCATCGGAGGCGCCCCGGAACGAACCCAGGCCGGCCGCGAAGCCCAAGGCCTCAAGCAAGTTGGTCTTCCCATGACCGTTCGGCCCGATGATCGCCGTCAGGCCCGGAGCGAAGACAACCTCGGCCTCGGCGTAGGACCGGAAATCGAGAAGCGACAGCGAGCAGACCTGCACCGGCCCACGTCCGAACGATCAGCTCACCCGCACCGGCATAAGCAGATAAAGGAACCCTTCGTCCCCCACCGAACGAAGCAGGGCTGGCTTTACCGCGTCCGCCGTCTCCAGCGTGACTTCCTCACCGGTAGTGGCCTCAATGCCATCGATGAGGTAGCCGGGGTTGAACGCGACAGTCAGATCCTCGCCCGTGTAGTTGGCCGCCATGGATTCGTTCGCTTTGCCGACGTCGTGCGTAATGGCAATGACCTCGAGGCTCCCGTCGCTCATCACCAACCGAACCGGTGTCGAATCCTGGGCAAGCAGACGCACGCGTCGAACGACTTCCAGCAGCTGCTCGCGGTTGGCGGTCAGGCGATTCGGATGGTCCGTCGGGATCAAGCCTTGGTAGTTGGGGAAGTCCCCCGGAATCAGCCGCGTGGTCAACTGAACGCTTCCCACTACGAACTGCGCATAGTGCTCGGCCAACTTCAACGTCACTTCATCTGAATCCGCGATCAGCCGTTGCAACTCACCAAGAGCGCGACTCGGCACCAGTACTTTCTGATGCTCACCGAGGATCGACGAGCCCTCGAGATCTCGCACCGAGAGCCGATACGAGTCCGTCGAGACCAGCCGCAGCCGGCCCTCCCCCTCCGAAGCCATGAGCACACCCGTGAGGATCGGCCTGGAGTCATCCGACGAGGCCGACCTGACGACTTGACTGAGTGCATCCCGGAATTCGGCCCCTCCGAACGTAACTGCCGGACTGAACGACGCCGCGTCGCCATCCTCACTCACCTCTTGGGTGAACGACAGCTGCGGGTAGTCCTCCTCCGGGATCAACCGGATCGAGAACTCCGATGACCCGGCCACGATCGAGGCCTCGCCTTCAGTCACCGAAAACTCCACCGCTCCGGCCGGAACTGCCCGGACCACATCAGTAAGCAGTCGAGCTGGTGTCACGGCGGCGCCGCCCGCGGTACCCAGCACTTCCGCCGTCACCGACAGCGTCAAGTCGAGGTCACTGCCGGTGACGGTGAGAACGCCCTCCGTCAGGTCGAGATGAGCCCCCGTCAGCGCGGCCCGATTCGAACTGGCACCCGCCGCGGCCCGGACCGCGACCATCAGAGCATCCAAGAGCGTGTCTCGTTCGCAACGGAACTTCATGCCCATGATCTTCTTGCTTCTCCTCTAGCTGGATTCAAAAGGTTGTAGAGGGCACTAGGCACTGTGGATTGGGGATTTGGGTCGGCTCGCCTTGAAATCACAGCGCTTCTGATATGCCCAGATTTGCCGTGCCAGTCAGTGAGCCGGTGGCGCGTTGCCGATTGGGTGTTGATGCCGGTGTTGTTTGACACAGTTGTCCAGAGGCGAGAGGGCAACGGTCCCCATGTTTCTCCCCTGTGCTTGGTGGATTGCGCTCACGAGATTTCTCCGACCCGCCTTTGAAGGTCCTGGATCTTGTCAAAGATGTCTTTGCGTTCGGTCATGTGATGTTCGATCTTGCGCACGGCGTGGATAACAGTGGTGTGGTCGCGGTTGCCGAAGGCCCTGCCGATCTCCGGGTAGGAAAGATCGGTCATGTTCCTGGTTACGTACATGGCGATCTGGCGCGCGTCGACGAGGGGCCTGCGCCGGCTGCCTCCGGTGATCTGTTCCACGGAGAAGCTGAAGAGCTCGGCAGTGGCGGTGAGGATGCTCCTGACCGTGACCGGTGCCTTGATGGTGTTGCCTATCAAGTCGGCCAAGACGCGTTTGGCGAGCTCGTAGGAGCATGGCTGACCTGTGATGTTGGCGTATGCCGTGACCTTGATGAGGGCCCCTTCGAGTTCACGGATCGAGTCGGTGACGTTCTCAGCGATGAATGAGAGGACTTCGCTTGGGATCTCGATGGCCGCCGATTCAGCCTTCTTCTCCAAAATAGCTAGCCGGGTGACTAGATCCGGGGGCTGGATGTCTGTGATAAGGCCCGACTTGAACCTGCTTCGGAGCCGGTCCTCCAGAGTGGGCATTGCATCAGGAGAGCGATCGGAGGAGAGGACTATCTGCGCGCCGTTCTGCAGAAGGTCGTTGAACGTGTGGAAGAACTCTTCCTGCAGTCCGTCCTTGCCCTCCATGAACTGGATGTCGTCGACCAGCAGCACATCGTTGCTCCGGTACAGGAGCTTGAACTCTGGCTGGGTGCTGTTCCGTATCGCCTGCACGAACTCGTTCAGGAAGGTCTCGCTGGTGACGTAGCGCACTTTGTACGAGGGGTAATGGTGGTTGACGTAGTGGGCGATGGCTCTCAGAAGGTGGGTCTTTCCGAGCCCGGAGTCTCCGTGGATCAACAGCGGGTTGTACGGCCCAGCCGGGGTCTCGGCCACCGCGAGTGCCGCCGCCTGCGAGAACCGGTTGGAGGTTCCAGTCACGAACTGCTCGAAAGTCAAGCGGGCATGGGGCCCGGAATCGCCGTTGGTGCCCGTCGCTGTTGGTTCACGGTGGGCGTCACGCAACGTCGGAGCTTCCTCCGTTGGAGCTGCGACGTCGGCAACCGAGAAGTCGTCGCTCTCGTCCCAGTCCGGGTCGATCTCGATCCGGACCATCACGTCCGGCTCGGCCTCATCCAGGGCGTCGGTCAACAGATCAAAGTAACGGCGCTCGATCCGGGCCTTCTGGAGGCTGGTCGGCACAACCAGCGTCAGGGAGCGCTGGTCGAAGGCGGTTGCTCGGGCGCCGCTAAAGGTGGTCCTCCACACGGCATCGCTCACCTGGCTGCGGATGCTCTGGGCGCAACTGGTCCAGATCCGCTCCGCCTCGGCGTCGGTGTTCACCTGTCGATCTCCTTTCTCCACAGAATCATCCACAGATGTGGACAAGAGATCTCCGTGGCCCCTTAGTGGAGGAGGGCGGGACCCAGATCCGGTTGCGGTGGTGACCAGCGGAACGTAGCAGCATCCACATCGGCTGCAAGTCCGACTCCGGAGTGTGGGTAAATGACTAGTTCAGGCTGGATGAAGTCCGAGCTAATTACATGTACGTAAGATGTACGACATTGATGTTCTTTGATCCGGTGTGAGACCAGCGGACGGCGGATGGTTAGCGGCACCTGTCCGAGCCGGTTGGTTGTCGCAACGCAGGGTCAGCCCTACGGTGGATGCCGACCGCCGTTCATCCACAGCATCGACCCGGACGGCGGCTCTTGTGGCGTGCTCGAATCGGAGCAGGCCGAGGAGGATCTTCATGAAGCGCCCTTTTCAACCGAATATAAGAAAAAGGCATAAGAAACACGGATTTCGAGCCAGAATGAGGACACGCGGAGGGCGTGCTGTGGTGCGCGCCCGCCGCCGCAGAGGGCGGAGTCGACTGGCCGCGTGAACGGCTCGGCGATCAGCTGCCGCGCGTGTCACGAACCCCGAATGCCGGCCAGCGTTCGCCGCGGTCCTCTCAGGGTCTCGTACCGCGCTATTCCAACAGACGCGCGCGTCCTGTACGCAGTGCCGAAGTCGGTGGGGACGGCAGTTGTGCGCAATAGAGCTCGTCGACGGGTGCGGGAGGCTCTGCGCGAACTTTCCGGCGACGGGACGATCGTTTTGTCCGATGGGGAGTATCGCGTGGGCATCTCGTCGTCGTTGGAGGGCCTGTCTGCCGCCGAACTCCGAACGACTTTGGGGGAGCTGTTGGGAGACATCAGGTGAGGAGCCGGCTTCCGACACGACTTGCCTGCCGTGTAATACGGGCCTACCAGCTGGCCCGGGCCGGGCACCCGCCGATGTGCCGGCATATGCCGTCGTGTTCGGCCTATGCGCTCGAGGCGCTGCAGAAGCACGGCACGGTGCGCGGCACGTGGCTGACGGTATGCCGTTTGGCCCGCTGTCACCCGTGGGGCTCGATGGGTTGGGATCCGGTGCCTGATGGCCGGCGAGTCGCGGCCGTAACGGGGAAGACCTCCGATGTTTGATCCCCTGTTCGACGTCGTCACCGCGATACTGGCTTGGTTCTACTCCCTGTTGCCGGACTATGGCGTGGCTATCGCCCTCTTGACGCTGACTGCGGTGGTAGCGGTGACTCCGCTCACGTTGAAGATGACGCGGAACATGTTGCAGATGCAGCAGCACATGCCTGAGGTGAAGAAGCTCCAGAACCAGTACAAGGGCGACCGGCAGGCCGTCAACGAGGCCACTATGGCCTACTACAAGGAGCACGGGCTCAATCCAGTCGGGTGTCTGCTCCCCATGCTGGTCCAGGGTCCGATATTCCTGATCATGTTCCGGGTGGTGGATGGGCTCACCCGAAGGACGACCGAGATCGGCACTCAGCTCGGCTTCACCTCCCGTCTCTTTGCCGACAGCGTGTCCGGGGCGGCGCCTAATTACGTCCAGACCCCGATCTCCAGGGATGAGCTGCCATTTGATCCCGACTTCCTGGCCAAGGACAACGACCTCTACCAGGACCTGAGCAAAGACCTTGAGATGGTCTCGTTGGGAGTCGATCTGTCTCGCAGCGCGAGTTCTGTGATCTCCGAGAGCATTGTTGCGGCGCTCCCCTATCTGTTGATGCTTGTGGTCGTGCTGCTCACGAGCCTCTACCAGCAGCGTCAGATCCAGGGCAGACAGAACACCGCCGCGGTCAACCCACAGCAGCAGATGATGATGAAGCTGATCCCCTACATGCTGCCAGTGTTCTCGTACGTGATGCCGGCCGCGGTCGTGACCTACTTCATCGTCTCGAACCTTGTGCGGATCGCGCAACAGGCCTACATCACCCGGTCCTTCTACCGAGGGGAGGATTCCCTCGGGGCACAGGTTGCCAAACAGCGAGCGGCCGCTGAGACCGAAAGTAGGGACACCGCCGGCACCCAGGCTCGCTCGCCGAAATCGGTGACTGAGGGGAAGGGGGCTCCGACGCCGAAAAGGGATGCGAAACCGCCCAAGGCCAAGGCACCTGCGAGGAAGCGCACCCAGGGCACCGACAAAGCGCCTGCAAGAAAGCGCACCGAGGGCACCGACAAGGCGCCTGCAAGGAGACGAACCCAGGGCATCGACAAGGCGCCTGCGAGGAAGCGGACATCTCCGCAGGCAAAGCCGGCAGAGCAACGGGGACGGACCGGAAAGGCGCCCTCAAGGAGCCGGTCCGGCAACCGGTCCGGTGGCGGCCGCGTCACGCCGCCTGGCTCGGGCGCAAAGCGTCCCAGCCAGAACCGCAGCCGTAGCAAGAGGAAGAGGCGCTGAGCATCGCGCCGCACGAAGGAGTTCTTTCTGGAATGGAATGGTTGGAAGTCAGAGCAACAACGGTGGAGAGCGCCAAGGAGCAGGCTCTCGTTCATCTTGGTGTAGACGAGTCGGATGCAGAGTTCGAAGTGCTCTCAGAAGGAAGGATGGGGCTGTTCGGGAGGATCAAGCAGGAGGCTCGAGTGCGGGCCCGGGTGCTTCCCACGCCGGTGCGCCCGAAAGACGGTAGGAGCCGAGGTCACAACAGCCGCAAGTCGGGATCTTCAAGGCGGTCCGAGTCCTCGCGAGCGTCCAGCGAACCGACACCGGAACCGACTGCTCGCTCCCGTCGAAAGGACTCGTCTGGTTCGAAACCCAAACAGTCTGCTAGCGCTGAGAACGGTGCTCGAGACAAACCCCAGGCGGAAAGTCACAAGGCACGTGACACGAAAGAGGATGCAAAAACCATGACAATTGATCAAAATAGAGGTCCTTCACTATTGGAGCAAGCCGACCTTGCTGAGTCCTTCGTTCAGGGCATCACAGAATCGCTGGGCATTGTCGTCGCGTTCAAGCGGCATGACTTGGAGAACGGCATCCTGCGGATCGAGGCAAACGGAGACGGAATCGGGATCCTGATCGGTCGCCGGGGTGGCACAGCCCAGGCGATTGATGAACTGGTTCGAACCGTGTTGCAACGATCCGGTGGAACGACTAGGGAAGGCAAGATCCGCATGGACATGGGCGGAGTTCGTGCTCGCCGTGCCTCAGCTCTCGCGGAGTTCACTCGCAAGGTGGCTGAAGAGTCCATCGAGACGCGATCGGATATCGCCCTTGAGCCGATGAACCGGATGGATCGCAAGATCGTCCACGATGTCATCTCAACAATGAGCAATGTGGAGAGTCGGAGTGAAGGAGAAGATCCTCACCGGCGAGTGATCATCGCAGCCCTTCCCGACTGAGAGGCCGAGTGGGATGGCGTGGAGCCCTCTTCGCATTCTCTGGCAGACATAGATCCTGAACGTCTGGACCGCCTGGACCGGGCGTGGGTGTCGGCACGGGCCGCCGGCGCCGTCGGGGGGGCTCCAATCGAAGCCCTTCGCCTTCACGCCGGTGGTTACATCCTGGATGAGTGGCGGACGCTGCCGGCGGGACAGTTCGTGGACTGTGGCACCGGGGCCGGTGTCTTGGGGGTACTCCTGGCGCTTGAACTTCCCCGGTCACAGTGGTGCTTGGTGGACGCTAGGGAACGACGGTGCGAGATGGCTCAACGAGCTGTAGCCGCGGCGGGCCTCACGGAGCGGGTCACTGTGGTGCACGCCCTGGTGGACGAGATGGCTCGGGCCGACGGCCGAGGAGGATTCGACGGAGCGGTGGCGCGCTCATTCGGTCCAGTGCCGGAACTTGCAGAGTGTGCCTTGCCGCTGCTGAACGAAGACGGCTCGCTGGTGGTGTCTGTCTCGGCGTCGACCGCCCGGCGTTGGCAGCAGATGCCCTTGGCGGTGCGGACTGGTTGCGAGATTGAGGGAACTTGGACGACACCATACGGCAGCTATCTCTCGGTCAAGCGATTCGGGCCAATCCCGGCGAGCCTTCCCCGCCGCCGCCCGGCGCGGAGCCGCTCGCCATTGGGTTAACGGGCCGAATCTGTCCAAATTCCTCTGTTTCACGTGAAACATGAGGGATGCTTGACTTGCCGGGGGTCGTATGGGACCGTACGCAAGAGTCGCTGCGACAGGGGGCTGACGCCGTGGGCATGACAGAACGAGCCGGGCCAAGTCACGCTCGGGTCTTCGCTGTCGCCAACCAAAAGGGCGGCGTCGGAAAGACGACCGCAACCGTGAACCTTTCGGCGTGCTTTGCGGAGAAGGGGATCAAGACTCTCATCGTGGATCTTGATCCCCAGGCTAACGCAACTACCGGCGTGGGCTTGGATCCGCGAGCACTTGAGGGGTCGATCTACGACGTGCTGCTCCAAGATCTCGAGCTCGAGGAGATCATCGAACCGACAATGATCAAGGGTTTGCACATCGCTCCTTCCAACCTCGATCTTGCTGGCGCTGAAATCGAGCTCGTGCCGGCCTTCAGCAGGGAACAGAGACTCCGGGACTCCTTGTCGGGGGCGGTCACGGAGTATGACCTGATCATGATCGACTGCCCACCCTCGCTCGGCTTGCTGACCATCAACGGCCTTACGGCGGCCGACGAGGTCATCGTTCCCATTCAGACCGAGTACTTTGCGCTCGAGGGTTTGACCCAACTCGTCAAGAACATCGAGTTGGTGCAGCGCAGCCTCAATCCCGACCTAGAACTGACAAAGCTGATCCTTACCATGTATGACGCTCGCACGAATCTCTCACGGGACGTCGCCCGAGAGGTTCGGACACACTATGGCGACAAGGTTTGCTGGCAGGTCGTGCCGCGCACCGTGCGTCTCAGTGAGGCGCCGTCGTTCGGTCAGCCCATCATCCTCTACGACCCTTCATCGAAGGGGGCGAGAGCATTCCGCGACCTGGCAAAGGAGGTGCTCCGTGGCGCGTCGTAGCGGTCTCGGAAAGGGGTTGGGAGCCCTGATCCCCACCGATCCAGATCCAACAGGTGCGATCTTCCAGGAGATCGACATCAGTCATATTGTACCGAATCCGTACCAGCCGAGGGAACGCTTCGACGAGGAGTCCCTGACTTCGTTGGCCGCCTCTATAGCTGAGGTTGGGGTGGTTCAGCCGGTAATTGTACGTAAAGGATCAGAAGGATATGAAATAATCGCAGGGGAGCGGCGCTGGCGAGCTGCGCAACGAGCCGGCCTCCGAGACATCCCGGCGCTCGTACGGGATACGGATGACAGGGGAGCCCTTGAGGCCGCTGTGGTTGAGAACGTGCACCGCCAGGACCTGAATGCCCTTGAGGAGGCCGCCGCCTACCGCCAGTTGATCGACGACTTCGGACTGACCCAGGAGGATGTCGCTGCTCGAGTCGGTCGCTCCCGTTCCACGGTGGCGAACACCATGCGGCTCATGAACCTGGCTCCGGCCGTGCAGCGCCTTGTTGTCGAGGGGGATCTCTCTGCCGGCCATGGTCGGGCACTGCTGGCTCTCGAGGACGAATCAACCCAGCAAGCCTTGGCTGAGGAGATCGTGCGAGAGGGCTTGACGGTTCGTGAGGCGGAACGCAGAGTCGCTGAGGTTCACGCGGCATCGGGACCGGCCGCATCGTCCGAGCACGACAACGGAGCGCCCACGCCGGATGAGTTGAAAGCCGGCATTCTCGAGCTCGAGGATCTTCTCTCAACAAAGCTCGACACCCGGGTCTCGGTCCGGTTGGGCAAGAGCAGAGGAAAGATCACGATCCAGTTCAGCGGGCTGTCCGACCTTGAGCGGATCTATCACCTCATTGCGTGATGATCTTGACAGGATTTCAAAATATTTACTGAAATCCTGGGTCGAGGCACCAGTCGCCGATTGCGTCAGCGAGAGCACGTGCGATGTGGGGAGCCCGCGGCACGACAGTTGATCCAGGACCAATGCGGCACCAAACCGCGGGCATTCGAGTCTCTCGAAGAATGGACAGCCGCATCGGCGTCGTCGGTGCGGGTTCAGCGAGCCAGGGCGCAAGCGCGGCTGAGCACCGTTGGGCCAGGGCCCGACCCCCGACCGACTCGAACCCGCTCATCGCAAAGTACGAGACGGCGAAATTGTCGCTGGCCAGCGTCACGCCGAGGTATATGTCGCCGTTCCACTGATTCGAGGTTCGAGCCTGGTGACCCAGGTCTGGAGTGCTGAACGACAGGACGTCCGCGCCGACTTGGCGCAACCGGCGAGCGATGGCCTGAGCAATCACGGGCAGTTCGCCGGTGTCTCCCACGACGATGCGCTTTCCCTCCACCCGGTTGGGTTGGTGGCGCAGCCGCTCGTGCTCACGCACCTCGGCAATCGTCAGCTGGCCGGTGGTTCGCGATGTGAGCCTGTCCAAGGCGTCAATCGTGGACCGTCCGATCACCCCGTCGTCAGGAAGGCCTGCATTCTGTTGGAACTGCTGGATCGCCTTGTGGGTCCGGGGCCCGAGGATGCCGTCGACCCAGTGGGGGTCGAAGCCGAGTTGGCCGAGCCGACGTTGGAGTTCCGCTACGTCATCGCCCCGCATCATCGGGTCGCGGTAGTAGAGGAGCCGATCACCGAGCCGATGGTCGGCTTCCACGAGGGCGCTCCACGACTGCGGGCCGCAGACCCCGTCAACTACCAGGCCGCGGTCGCTCTGAAAGCGACGCAGCGAAGCCTCGGTCTCAGTGCCGAACTCCTGGGGTTCGGTGTCAGTGCGGTAGCCGATCAGGGCGAGCCGGCGTTGGAGATCACGGACCGCGTCGCCCGCATCACCCCGGCGCAGCGGCAGGCCGTGGGGCGGGATTAGAGATACTCCGCGAGTTCGCCCAGCAGGGCTTCCTTCGGCTTGGCCCCCACCATTCGCGTAGCGGGCTCGCCGCCGTCGAAGAGGATCATGGTCGGGATACTCATGACACCG
This sequence comes from Acidimicrobiaceae bacterium, assembly GCA_009835735.1. Classification (GTDB taxonomy): domain Bacteria; phylum Actinomycetota; class Acidimicrobiia; order Acidimicrobiales; family Aldehydirespiratoraceae; genus Aldehydirespirator. Next base: position 35,071 of record VXWX01000048.1, on the reverse strand, counting down.
AACCTGCGGGCGACATCAGGGGCCTCGTCCACGTTGAGCTTGGCCACCGTCAGCCTGCCTTCCTGCTCGGAGGCGATCTCGTCGAGGATCGGCGCGATCAGCTTGCACGGGCCACACCATTCAGCCCAGAAGTCCACGAGAACGGGTGTGGATGCGCTGTTGATCTCTTCATCGAATGTCGAAGCACTCAGCGTGATGGTTGGTCCTGCCACGATTCCTTCCCTTTTTCTTGCATCATCGAAGACGATTCTCTCGCCGCCGTGCGACGGTTGTGACGCGGTCACCCTACTTGCCGGTGCAGCGAGTCATCGACGCCACGCCTAGTGGAGGCTCTCGAGATATCGCTCGGCCTCGATCGCGGCCATGCAGCCCGTTCCCGCAGCTGTGACAGCCTGCCGGTAGTAGTCGTCCTGCACGTCTCCGCAGGCAAACACGCCGTCCACCACGGTCCTGGTCGAGTTCGCCTCGGTTACGAGGTAACCGTTCTCCTTCATCTCCAACTGGCCCACGAATAGGTCGGTGTTGGGCCGGTGGCCGATGGCGATGAAGCACCCGGTCACGTCCAGGGTCGATGTCTCGCCGGTCTTGGTGTCGCGGATCCGCAGCCCGGCGAGAGTGGACTCGCCGAGGTATTCCTCGACGACGCTGTTCCACATGAAGTCGATCCGCTCATTGTCGAAGGCGCGCCGCTGCATGATCTTGGACGCTCTGAGCGCATCCCGGCGATGGATGATGGTGACTCGCGAAGCGAAGCGGGTCAGGAAAGTCGCCTCCTCCATGGCGGAGTCACCCCCTCCCACCACTGCGATGTGCTGGTCGCGGAAGAAGAATCCGTCGCAGGTCGCACAGGTTGAGAGCCCGTGCCCCACCAGCTCGACTTCCCGGTCGAGTCCCAGCATGATGGACTGGGCCCCGGTCGACACGATCACCGTTCGGGCTCGCAGCGCGGGCTCATCCGCGCCCGGATCGCCGATCCAGATGCCGTAGGGCTGCTCTGAGAAGTCCACCCGGGAGGCCTTCACCGTGTGGATCTGGGCTCCGAACCGGGCGGCCTGGTCCCGGAATCGCTGCATCAGTTCCGGTCCCATCACGCCTTCGGGGAACCCGGGGTAGTTCTCCACGTCGGTAGTGAGCATCAGCTGCCCGCCCGGCTGATCACTCGTGGAGCTCGGCTCGCCCTCCAGAACCACCGGGTGGAGATTGGCCCGCGCCGCATAGATGGCCGCGGTCAGCCCGGCCGGGCCAGATCCGATGATGGCCACCTCCACCTCGCGCCCGGCGAGGTCGTCAAGGCTCATTCCAGCATTGCTCCTCAGGCCACCGCCTCGATCACACCGTAGAACACCACGCCCAGGATGATGAGAGCGTCGATGATCGCGGCGACATAGATGGGCCTTGCCGATCCGGTCCGTGCTCGCCACGCACCGAGTCCGATGATGGAGACGAGCAATCCGATGAAGCCGTGGGCCGCCCACGTTGCCGATCCGACGCCTGCACCTATCGGCAAGTAAGCATCGGCCAGGCGCACGGTGACGATGGCGAGCAATACCACGGCCGCGATGGCGGCTACTGCGGCCACCAGGCAATAGACGACGGCCCGGAGCAGGAACACAGCCCGGTCGGTGGTCTGCACCCGCACGGCATCAACGACCTCGACGATCTTGTCGGCGACAGTGGCCGGCCAGTCGTCGGATCCCAGGCTCAACGTCGGCCGGTCGCGGGGGGTGGACTCGGCATCGGCCATGAAATGAAGCTTACGAGCCGAGGTTCAGGAACCGTCAGGTGCGTCCAGGTCGTGGGTCCCGATCTCGCAGCTGGGTGGCGCTGCGTAGACGATGACGGCGGTGCCGTCGTCTCGGCGAGTGAACCGGCCGTCAAAGACCAGGGGGTTTTCGGCTCCGACCGTGGCGACGAAGGGTCTTCCTGTCTCGATATCCAAGTCGAGTTCCCACTCGTGTACCGCTGCGGAGCACGTCCCGGAGTCAGTCGTCGTCCCATCCTCCAGAGCCGCCGACCAGCTCGCTGCGATGTCGTCGAAGAGCGATTCGAGACTCGCGAACGCGCCCAGATCCACAACCTGCCGTGTTGCGTCGTCGGCGGCTCGCCGTTCCTCCTCGGCCTCCCGGTCGGCTTCGTCGGCGCTCGCCGTTGGTGTACCCGCCACTTCCTCCGCGGGTTGTGCCATCGCGGCTTCCTCCGCTTCGGCCTCCGCCTCAGCCGCTTCCAACTGCATCTGAAGCTCGGCGACGACTTCGGGGTCAACGGCTCCCTCCGCTTCGGCCGCAGTAGCTGCGAGTGCCTCCTCGGCCATCGGTTCTTGTTCGGCCATTGGCTCTTCTTCTGGCATGGGCTCGGCCGCCATCTCGTAGTCGGCGCTGTCGTCGGCCATCGCCATGTCGGCCTCGGCCGGGGCTGCGGCGGTGGCTTCGACACCGGCGTCCGCGGCAGGAGCGTCGGCGGCCATCTCGGCCGATTCGTCATCGCCCCTGCTGGCGATCAGGCCTGCACTGACAACGGCGGCGAGGAGGATGGCCGCAGCGGCCACCGCGAGCAGCGTCTCGCGGCGCCGCTGGACCGGGACGATCCTGGCTTCGCGCCGCTGAGCGTTCTCGGCATCGGCCACCGCGAGAGCAGCACTGATCATCTGCTCCCGCCGCTCCGCGGGCATGGGCGCGACCGGCGCCGCCAGCGCGTCGCGGACCGATCGCAGCTGCTCGACCTGAGCCATCAGAGCGTCGTTCTGCTCTACCTCAGCGATCTCAGCCGGGGTCGCCTCACCGTCGAGATACGCCGAGACGAGTTCGTCTTCGCGGAATTGTTCGTCACTCATGATTGCTTGCCTCGTCGTTTCGACGTTCTGCAGCGTCGTGGTGGTTCCCGCCGTTGGCTCGCATCGCCGCCGCCAGCCGGGCTCGGCCTCTCGCGATCCGGGATCTGACCGTCCCCGCGGGGATTCGCAGGATCGACCCGATCTCTGCGTAGTCACAGCCGGCGACGTCACGCAACACGACTGGTGCTCGAAACTCCTCGGGCAACTGGGCCAGCGCAGCATCGAAGTCGAGTCGCGCCACCACTGCGGTCGAGTCGTCGGCGGTGGCCGTGCCGGCGAAGCGGTCGCTTGCGTCGATCACGGTCGGAACCGGGCGGCGGCTACGTCGCCGCAGTTCGTCGAGAGCGGCGTTGGTCGCTACCCGGTAGGCCCAGGTCGAGAACTTGGCTTTGCCGTGGAAGTGGGGGAGTCCTCTGACGATGGCAATGAGCGCTTCCTGGGTGGCGTCCTGCCCGTCGGCGTCGTTGCCGGCCAGGCGCCTGCAGATGGCGTGGATCTGATCATGGTGGAGCCGGAGCAGCTGCTCGAGAGCACGCCGATCTCCGGCCTGTGCGGCCTTGGTGAGTCTGGCGTCGTCGAGATCGTCGCGAATCGAAACCGGCTCCTATGGGCAAGCACCGATGAATGGGGGACGGTTGCGTCGCCCGGGTGTCACTCCCGCTCTTGTTCGCTGTCGCTCACGGGCCGCTCGGGCCACGGCCTCGCCCGTATGGGTCGGGTTGCTGAGCATGCTCGCTCGGCCTCTGCAACGGGTCTAGGGGGCTGGAACCTGGTATGCCATGCCCAGCACGCCCTGACCGGCGTGGGTACCCACGACCGGTCCGACCTTGCAGACCCGGATGTCGCCGGAGTGCACTTCAGCCAGCATCCCGCAGAAGTCGTCCACGTCGGGAGCCTCGCCGTGCATGACCGCGAGATGTTCTACCGGCGCAGCCGCCTTCACCGTGTCGCGCAGCCACCCGAGCGCCTTGCGCCGGGTCCGTTGCTTGGCGGCCTCCGCCACCTCGCCGCTGGAAATGTCGACGATGGGCTTGATCGACAGCATCGAGCCGAGCAGTGCCTGAGCGCCGCCGATGCGCCCCCCTTTGCGGAGATTCTCCAGGGTGTCGAGCGTGCCGAAGACGTGCGTTCGCTCGGAGGCGTCCGCCACGGCTCGCTCGATGGCGTCGGCGCCGGCACCATCAGTGGCCATGCGAGCCGCCTGCAGTACCAGCGTGCCCAGTCCGGCCGTCACCGAACGGCTGTCCAGCACCCGGATGTCGACGCCGCCATCTTCAGCTCGGATGGCCTCGGCAGCCTGCACTGCCGATTGCATTGTGGCCGAGATGGCCGCAGACAGGTTGATGCACACGACAGCCTCGGAGCCGGAGTCCAGACACCGCCGGAAGGCCTGCTCGAAGCGTCCGGGCGGCGGTGCCGCGGTCTGCGGCAACTCCTCGGCGGTCGCCATCCGCTGGTAGAAGTCCTCCACCGCGATCTGCTCGCGGTCGACGAACTCGTCGGTTCCGAAACGGATGAACAACGGGACAATCTGCACGCCAAGCCCTTCGAGTTCGGCGTCGCCGAGGTCGCAGGAACTGTCGGTGACGATGCCAACGGCCATGTCAGCTCCTCGTATCGCTGGTTGTGGAAGGCTGGTGCCTCCCTGAGCGACGGTAGCACCGGTCAGCTCAGGTCGCGGTGCAGGACTGCTAGCCGGTCGGGTTCGACACGGAAGCCGCACCGCTGGTACAGCGCGAGGGCTCGCTCGTTGTCGGGCGGGGTGTTGACCAGTGCGGTTTGTGCACCGCGGCGTTGCAGCCAGGTCAGTGCGTCCAAGACCAACAGCGTGCCCAGGCCCTGGCCCTGGGAGTGAGTTGCCACCGCCAGTCGCTGCAAGTAGCCCATCGGTCCCGCTCGCCCCGTGATGCTGTAGGCCGTCACTTCCGGACTTCGAATCACTCGCCATCGACTTGACGGTGTGGCGGTACGGGCCTCGTGGAGACCTTCGGCGTCGAGGCGCCAGAACGGGGGGAAGGCCCCGGCATCAACCTTCAGGACACCGTCCAGATCACGGCGGCGGGTCCTCCGAGTACGCCCGCCAGGGTGGGCCAGCTTTCCGGAAGCCTCTAGACCCCGGCTCAGGGCGGTTAGTTCGGACTGGATGCTGAAGCCGTCGTTGACAAGCCGGTCGCGCGCCAGCGGAGCAACGGCAGCAGTTATGACGGACCTGAACCCCCGGTGCAGGAGCCGATCCCGCAGGGAGGCCAATACTGGGGGTACGAGAGTCGAGGCGGCGGTGACCGGGGCTAGGTACGCCACATCGTCCTGGCCCTGCCACGGCCCGACGCGAAATCGCGCCGAACCGATCCTCATCGAAGTCAGTGCCACGAACTCAGATATCGCATGCGCTCGTTCTTAGTCGAGTAGGAGGCACCAGGTACGATCCGGACCGTGCTGGTGATCACCGACGAGCGGTTCCTCGACCACGACACCGGATTCCGGCATCCCGAGCGACCCGACCGCTTGAGAGCTGCACTAGCCGGGGTAACTGCGGTGGACGCCGAGTTGCTCTCGGACGGCCGCGCCCCGAGGCCGGCGGAACGGTCCGAGTTGGAGCTGGTGCATCGTCCGGAGATGATTGATCGGGTCGTAACGCTGGCGGAGCATGGCGGCGGTCACCTGGATGCCGACACTGTCGTGGGCGCAGCCAGCTTGGATGCAGCGCTGCTCGCGGCCGGAGCGGTGCTGTCGGCTGTCGAGCAGCTCGGAGCCAAGAGCACCGAAGCCGCGGCCTACTGCGTCGTGCGGCCGCCTGGACATCACGCCACGCCTTCGGCGTCCATGGGCTTCTGCCTGTTCAACTCGGTTGCCGTGGCCGCTGCCTCGCTGGCCTCCGCCGGCCAGCGGGTTGCCATTGTCGATATTGATGCCCACCACGGCAACGGCACGCAGGACGTGTTCTACGGTCGTGACGATGTTCTCTATGCGTCGATTCACCAGTACCCGCTCTATCCGGGCACGGGAGCGCTCGAGGAGCGAGGCGCCGGCGTGGGAGCGGGCTTCACAATCAATGTGCCATTGCCGCCTGGTGCTACCGGCGAGGTCGCCCGGGCTGCTCTGGACGAAGCGATCATTCCGGCGGTCGAGCGGTTTGCCCCGGACTGGCTGTTGGTATCGGCGGGCTATGACGGGCATCGGGCCGACCCGTTGACGGGCCTGTGCTATTCGTCGTCGGACTACGGCGACTTCGTCCGTCAGCTGACGCCGCTGGCGCCGCGGACGGTGGCCGTGCTCGAGGGCGGCTACGACCTGGAAGCCACACGGGCCTCGTCATACGCCGTGGCCGGAGCATTGCTGGGCCTCGACTTGCGGCCTGAGCCTGCCAGCAGCTCCGGCCCGGGCATGGAGGTCGTGCGAGCCGCGGCCCGCCTCACGGCTTGCGACGACAGACGGTGAGTGCAGAAGCCCGCGAAGCGCTCTCGGCCGACGAGGCGCTCTCGGCCGACGAGGCGCTCTCGGCCGCGCTGTCCGCTGCGTCCGGCCTCAAGCGGCTCTTCGACGCTGCGGGACATCGGCTGTACCTCGTGGGTGGAGTTGTGCGAGAGGCTGTCGCCGGTCGGTTCCTCCCTGGAGCTGATCTCGACTGCACCACTGACGCCCGGCCGGCGACCGTGCGCCGGATCGTCGGAGACGTGGCAACGTCGGTCTGGATCCAGGGCGAACGGTTCGGAACCATCGGCTGTGTCGTGGACGGGCGGGCCTTCGAGATCACCACCCACCGCGCCGAACACTATGAGAGGCAGTCGCGTAAGCCCGTAGTGGCATTCGGTGACGATGTGGTCCAGGACCTGGCGCGTCGCGATTTCACCGTCAATGCCATGGCGATCGACACGGCTGACGGCGCCCTGATCGACCCGTACGGTGGGTGGGACGACCTGGTGGCAGGGGTGTTGCGTACGCCTCTCGACCCCTCGGTCTCCTTCGGCGACGACCCTCTGCGCATGCTGCGAGCGGCACGGTTCGTTGCCAGCCACGGACTGGCACCCGATGATGCCCTGATCGGTGCGGTGGAGGCCATGCTCGACCGTCTGGACATTGTCGCGGTGGAGCGCGTGCGCGACGAGTTCGAGAAGCTGCTGCTGCTCGACGACCCGTCGGAGGGCTTCCGCTTCCTGTTCCGCACTGGCCTGATCGGGCGGGTGGTTGAAGACTTGGCTCGCAGCGACCCCGCGGAACTGGGCCAGATCACGGCTGCTGTGGCCGCCGAGCCGGCGGCCCGCTGGGCCTCGTTGTTCGTGCACGACCCGGCTGAGATCGTCGCGGCTCGCTTGCGCAGACTGCGCTGCTCGAACGCGGTGGTCTCGTCAGCAGCCGCACTGGTCGCGACCCGGGCCCGGCTGGCCGAGACGGGCAGCAGCCGGCCCGATGTGCGCCGGTTCGTCGCTTCGTCACCAGCGCCGGTCGATGTCGCCCTTGGTTTTGCCATTGCGGTGGCCACGGCCTCCGGCCAGTCGACTGATCGGCTGCTCGACTTTGCAGGCACGCTCACTGAGCTGCGAAGAGTCGAGGAGGTAGACGATTTCACGCTTCCGGTCGACGGCGACGAAGTGATGGCGGTACTCGGCCTCGACCCCGGTCCGGATGTCGGTCGCGCCCTTGCGTTCCTGCGCGAGAGGGCCTTCGAGGAAGGCCCGCCGAGCAAGGCCGCGGCGCTCGAAGCCCTGCAACGGTGGCGGGCAACGGACTACTGTGCCGAACCGTGAAGCCGAATCCGTTCAGCCTGGCTGCCGCTGCGAGCGGCCTGCCGGACGGAACGGCGGCTGCTGCCGAGAGCGCCCCCGCGCCGGAGGGATCCTCGACCGCGGCCGTGGATTACCGGCTGGCTCGGGCGGCAACTCTGAGAGCCTGGAAGTCGGGCCAGCTCGGGCGGCACGAGGTCTGCGACGCTCAACGGGAGTTGCACCGGAACGCGGAGTTCTGTGGCCAGCCGACTGGGCGCCAGTGTCCGGTGTGCGCGGTCGCGGGCCTCGTCGAGGTCACGTATGTCTTCGGTTCGCGGCTTCCCAAGCACGGCCGCTGCGTCACGACCCTGGCCGAGATGCGGCGCTTGCAGCGCCGCGCCAGCCTGTCGACCGGGTACGTGGTCGAGGTATGCACGGACTGCGGCTGGAACCACCTCGTGCGCCGGTTCACGCTGGGCGGCAAGCGCTCGGCCTGACATCTCCTGATGTTTGCTTGACCCGCTTGCGGTCGGACCGCGGCGGGCGGTAGCCTGCGGTCACCGCTGGCAGCCACAGCGCGCTGGACGGGAAGGAGCATCCCATGGACACGCTCACCGCGCCCGCCATACGGGTACGCAAGGTTCGAGATGGGGCCGATCCGCTGGTGATGGTGACGGCGTACGACGCGCCGAGCGCCCGAGTCGTGGACGAGGCAGGTGCCGACCTCATCCTGGTCGGCGATTCCGTTGCCATGGTCGTACTCGGCTACGACGACACCCTCCAGGTGACGGTCGACGACATGGCCCATCACGTGGCCGCCGTCGCGAGGACCAAGCCCGATGCCCACATCGTGGGCGACCTGCCATGGATGAGCTACCACGTGTCGGCCTCCAGGACGGTCCGCAACGCGGCGCAACTCATCAGGGCGGGTGCTCATTCGGTGAAGCTGGAGGGCGGCCGCAAGCGCCTGCCGATGATCGAACGCATCTGCGACGCTGAGATACCGGTGATGGGTCACATCGGCCTCACGCCCCAGTCGGTGCACGCCATGGGCGGATTCAAGGTTCAGGGCCGCAAGGCCGAGGCAGCTCGCCGGCTGGTGCAGGCGGCGAAGTCACTGGCGCACGCCGGTTGCTACTCGATCGTGCTCGAGGGCGTTCCCGTCCAGGTGGCGGAAATGGTCACCGAAGCGATCGAGATCCCGACGATCGGCATCGGCGCCGGCCCCCATTGCGACGGTCAGGTGCTCGTCTACCACGATCTGCTGGGCTTCGAGCAACGGCTCGCTCCGAAGTTCGTGCGTCGCTACGCGGATCTGCATACCGTTGCCACGGAGGCGGTGCGCCGCTTCTCCGACGACGTTCGTTCCGGTGCCTTCCCGGCCCTGGAGGAGTCGTACCACCTGTCGGAGGCCGAGCTGGCCGCGCTGGGAGTCGCCGGCGTCTGAACCGGTCCGCAACCCCGACAAGCGTCTGGGGATGGCTTTGTGGATGGCTGGGGATGGAGCATCAGCCGGTTGGTATGGGCTTGGCCGCCGGTACCCTGCGCCCGACAGTTGACTGGCTCGTGGTCCTAGGGCCGGGGCCGGTTCGCTTCAACAACACAGAATTCCCCAACCCTGCCCCGGTGAGGGGCCCCGGCTCCGCCGGGTCCAGAGGGAGGTACTTGCTCCGTGCTGCGGGCCTACGAACTGATGATCATCATCGATTCCGATGTCGGAACGGCCGATGTCGAGTCGGTGATCGCCCAAGTGGCCGGCCTCGTCACCGACGAGGGAGGGACGATCGTGTCCACCGACAACTGGGGTCGGCGCAAGTTCGCCTACAAGATCAACCACAAGACCGAGGGCACGTACGTGGTCTGGGAGATCGTGACCGACACGGCCGGTCTTCCCGACACCGAACGGCGGCTGCGGCTCGCGGACGACATCGTTCGCCACAAACTGTTCAGGCTTCCCGAGGCCGAGGCTGAGCGCCGCGGCCTTCTTGCGGAAGCCACGCCGGCTGCGGCCGGCTGAGATCCGGAGGTTTCTCCATGGGATTCGACAACACCGTCACCGTCGTGGGCAACGTCACTCGCGACCCCGAACTGCGATTCGCCCAGTCGGGCATGGCCATCGCCCAGTTCGGGGTGGCTTGGAACCGCAGACGGCAGGACCAGGAGGACGAAGTCTCGTTCTTCGACGTCACCTGCTTCCGCCAGCTTGCCGAGAACGTCGCCGAATCGGTTCGCAAGGGCGCTCGGGTGGTCATCTACGGCACGCTCCAGCAGCGGAGCTGGGAGACGGACAGCGGAGACCGCCGCTCGAAGGTCGAGATTCTGGCTGATGATGTGGCGCCCAGCTTGAAATGGGCCACGGCCGCGATCACCAGGAATGAACGGCCGGGTGGCGGCGACTACCGCGGCGGCCACCGCGGCGACGGCGGGTCCCGCGGTTCGAGCGGAGCCCGGCCGGCTGGTCTTGAGGCACTCGAGTCTCGGCGCGCCGGCGGGACGCAGCAATCAGGAGCGGCGAGTTCCAGCGTCGACGAAGAACCGTTCTGAGACCGGTCCACCGATTCTGAGACGAGGAGACAGCAGTGCCCAAGACCAAGGTGCGGGGCAAGAACCGCGACAACAATCGCCGGGCGAAGAAGAAGGTGAGCTTCCTCACCACTGAAGGGATCACCTACGTCGACTGGAAGAACGAGAAGCTGCTGCGGAAGTTCATGTCCGAGCGGGCCAAGATCCGGGCTCGGCGTGTAACCGGCAACAACGCACAGCAGCAGAAGCTCGTCGCCGATGCCATCAAGCTGGCTCGCGAGATGGCCCTGGTTCCCTACTCGAACCGGGTCACGACTCAGCGCCAGAACAAAGACCGCGACGGCCGATCCCGCGCGGCCGGCCCGGTGCCGCGCCCGTCCGCGCCGCCTCCCGGAAGTGCATCGCCTGAGGAAGAGGACGATGCCGACGCAGCCACCACCGAACTCGTCGACGCCATGGCCGCCGGGGCGGGGGAGGACCGGGCATGAAGGTCGTCCTGCGCGCCGACGTGGACGGGTTGGGCCGCAAGGGCGACGTCTGCGATGTGGCCGCGGGCTATGCCCGCAACTATCTCGTTCCCAAGGGCCTGGCTCTGAAGTCGTCGGCCGGCGCGGAGCGCCAGGCCGAAGCGATGCGGCGCAGCGCGGCGCTACGCCGGGCGGCCGACCGCGCCGATGCCACCGAGATTGCGGTGAGGCTCGCCCCAGCCGTTCTGGCGGTGTCGGCCCGTGCCGCGGAGTCCGGACACCTCTACGGCTCGGTGGGACCGGCGGACATCGTGGCTGCGGTCGAGTCCCAGGTCGGGGCGGTGGTCGACAGCAAGGTCGTGGCCCTGGAGGCACCCATCAGGGAGACCGGCTCTCATACCGTGCTGTTCCGGCTGCACGACGACGTGGAGGTGCCGGTGACCGTCGAGGTGACGGCCCAGGACTGATCCGCCCACAGGCCGTCCACATGCTGGGCGAGACATCCCCCTAATTCCCCGCCGAGGCTCGGGATTTCCCCCGGGTTATCCCCGTCGGTAGGACGCCCACGTCGTACCCCCTCGCTAGCGTCGCGCCCACACCGCCGGGCCGGGCGGTGTGGGGAGACATGAAGGGCGTCAGTTCGTGAGCGTTACCGATAGCGCGCCATGGCCCAGTGCGGGCACAAGCACCGTGGCCGAACGGCGCGACGTGCGCGTTCCTCCTCACAATCTGGTGGCCGAGGAGTCCCTGCTGGGTGCCATGCTGCTGTCGCGCGACGCCATCGCCGACGTGCTGGAGACGGTGACGGCGGAGCACTTCTACCGGCCCGCGCATGCTCGGGTCTTCGAGGCGGTGCACAGCCTCTACAGCGCCGGCGACCCGGCCGACGCGGTGACGGTGGCCGAGATCCTCGAGCGCAACGACACGCTGGAGGCCATAGGAGGCCTGGACGGCCTGCTCTCGTTGCAGATGAATACGCCGGCTACCTCGAATGCCGCCTCCTACGCCCGCATCGTGCAGGAGAACCACACGCTGCGTCGCCTCATCGAGGTGGCCGGCGAGATCGCAGAGTTGGGCTACGGCCGCCCCGACGATGTGACCAAGGCGGTGGACTGGGCCGAGAACCTGATGTACCAGGTGGCTCAGGGCCAGGTGGGGGACAACACCGTCCAACTCTCGGAACTGCTGGACGGCACGCTGGACAGACTCGAGGAGCTCTACGAGCACGGCGGGGCCATCACCGGTACCGCCACCGGCTACAACGATCTCGACAAACTGCTGTCGGGCCTGCAGCCATCCTCGCTGTACGTGGTCGGTGGCCGTCCGTCCATGGGCAAGACCTCGTTCGCATTGGGTATGGCCGCGCACGCGGCCATACGCGGACATCGTCCGGTCCTGGTCTTCTCGCTGGAGATGGGCCACATGGAGCTGACCCAGCGGCTGCTCTGCTCCGAAGCCCGGGTCGACTCCACCAAGATGCGCGACGGCCGTCTCAACGACGACGACTGGAACCGGATCAACACCGCCATCGGTCGGCTGGCGGAAGCACCCATCTGGATCGACGACAATCCGAACGTGACGGTCATGGAGATCAGGGCCCGCGCCCGTCGCCTGAAGAGCCAGGTCGGCGACCTCGCCATGGTCGTCGTGGACTACCTGCAGCTGATGACGGGCCGTCAGAGTGCCGACAACCGTCAGGTCGAAGTAGCCGAGATCTCGCGGGGCCTGAAGATCCTCGCCCGCGAGCTCGAATGTCCCGTCGTGGCGCTGTCGCAGCTCTCTCGCAATCTCGAGATGCGTCAGCAGAAGCGTCCCATCCTCGCTGACCTGCGGGAGTCAGGTGCCATTGAGCAGGACGCCGACGTAGTGATGTTCATCTACCGCGACGAGGTCTACAACCCCGACAACACCGACACTTCGGGCACGGCCGAGGTGATAGTGGCCAAGAACCGCAACGGCCCCACAGCTACGACCACTCTGGCGTTCCTGTCGCGGTTCACCACGTTCGCCAACTTCGCGGCCCGGCAGGGCATCTGAGGCCGGGAGAGTGTTTCTCGGTCAGAACCTCCTGGCTTGGCTGGTGCTGGCCCTGGGGGCGTCGATGGCTGCGGGCAACCTGGCGGCACTGCTGCGGCCGCGACCCGACCGTCGCGACCCGACCGATCTGGATCGCGCTCCGCTGGGTCGCAGCATCCTCTACATAGTCGTCGGTTCGGTGGCCGCCGTGTGGGCCATAGCATCACTGCTGTCGTCCTGACCCAAGAGAGGCCGAGCTTGCGAGGCCGTGGCCCGAGCGGCCCGTGAGCGCAGCGAACAAGAGCGGGAATGAAAGGCGAGCTCATGACACCGTCAGCCTTGATCGGCAATGTCGATCCTGCCGCGCTCGATCTTGCGATGTCGCCGCAAGCCCGCCCGCTGTTCGACCGGGTGGTGGAATTCGTGGCCGTCGAAGTGGAGCCGGTCACGGCCGAGTTCTTCCGGCTCGGCGAGGGCCGGGCCGAGCGCTGGGGTTACGGCGCCGGTCAGCTCGAGTTGCTCGGCAGCCTCAAAGCGCGGGCCAAGGCCGCCGGACTATGGAACTTCTTCCTGCCCGACGCCACTAGCGGAGAGGGCTTGAGCAACCTCGACTACGCCTACATCGCGGCTGAGCTCGGCAAGAACCCCATCGCCTCGGAATGCCTCAATTGCAGCGCCCCGGATACCGGCAACATGGAGGTGCTCGAAAGGGTGGGAACACCCGCGCAGAAGAAGCAGTGGCTCGAGCCTCTGCTGGCCGGCGAGATCAGGTCGTGCTACGCCATGACCGAGCCGACCTTGGCCTCATCGGATGCCAAGAACATCGCCACTCGGGCAGTACTCGACGGCGACGAATGGGTCATCACCGGCGAGAAGTACTACATCTCGGGAGCCGGGGACCCACGCTGCAAGATCATGATCTGCATGGTGCAGACCAGTCCCGACGGCCCTCCGCACCGTCGGCAGTCGCAGATCCTCGTGCCCATGGACACCCCGGGCGTGAACGTGATCGGCCCGATGCATGTATTCGGCGAGGACGATGCGCCCCATGGTCACATGCACATCCGACTCGATGACGTACGGGTGCCCGCATCGAACATCCTGCTCGGCGAGGGTCGCGGCTTCGAGATATCCCAGCTGCGCCTAGGCCCGGGCCGCATCCACCACTGCATGCGCTCCATCGGCGCTGCCGAGAAAGCCCTGGACCTCATGGTGCGCCGGGGTCTGAGCCGGGAGGCCTTCGGGCGGCCCCTGGCCCAACTCGGCGGGAACACCGAGATCATCGCCCGGGCCCGGGTGGAGATTGAGGCCATGCGGCTCATGGTGCTGCGTGCGGCCAAGGCCATGGACACCCTCGGCAACGCCGAGGCCCGAGTGTGGGTGAGCGCCGTGAAGGCCATGGTTCCGGAACGGGTCTGCAACATCATCGACCAGGCCATCCAGATGCATGGCGCCACCGGTGTATCGCAGTGGACGCCGCTGGCCGGCATGTACACCAACCAGCGGACCCTGCGCTTGGCGGACGGTCCCGACGAGGTTCATTGGTTCGTGGTCGGCCGGGCGGAGTTGGCGGCCCACGAGGGGCTCGGCGATCCGGCTGAGGAGGCGCGGCAGCGACAGCTTGGGCGCAATTGAAGTAGCGTTCGCCGGACGGTTCGCCGGACGATTGACCGCTTGTATGAGCGTGAAGGAGGTCGACGCGTGACGATCACCTCGGAACGACCCAGCCCCGATGTTCCTCTGCCTTCCGGCGGTGAAGCCGGTGCAACGACAGTTGCGTCGTTGGCGCGGGACTGGGCCCGGCGCAGCCCTCAACAGGTCGCCATGCGGGAGAAGGACTTCGGCATCTGGCAGGAGTACACCTGGGCCCAAACCTGGGACCTGATCGAGACGGCGGCGCATGGCCTGCTCGAGCTGGGTATCGACGTCGGTGATCGAGTGGCCATCCACTCCGAGGACCGGCCCGAGTGGGTCATTCTCGATCTTGCCACTGTGGCCGTGCGGGGCGTGACCGTCGGCCTGTACCCGACCAACCCGACCGCGGAAGTGGAGTACTTGATCGGCGACTGCACACCGGTGGTCTTCTTCGCCGAGGATCAGGAGCAGGCCGACAAGGTGCTCGAGGTTCCGGATGAAACGGCCGCCTGCGTCCGGCGCATCATCTACACCGAGCCGAGAGGCTTCGGCGACTACGACGATCCACGGCTGCTGTTCTGGGACACCTTCCTGGAGATGGGCCGCCGTCACCGCGCGACCCACCCCGAAGCGGTGGCCGAGCGGATGGCCACTGCCACCGACACTGATGTGATGACGCTGGTGTACACCTCCGGCACCACCGGTCCGCCCAAAGGCGCAATGCTGACCAACGCCAATGCGAGCTACTGCGTCGACAAGATCGTCAACGAGACCGACCGCTTCCCCGACGGCACTGGCCCCAACCCCAAGGACCTCATCGTCACGTACCTGCCACTGTGCCATGTGGCCGAACGGATCTTCTCCACTTGGACTCTCGTCGGGGCGGGCCCGTCCCTGAACTTCGCGGAGTCGATCGAGACGGTCACCGAGAACCTGCGCGAGATCCAGCCGACGCTGTTCTTCGCCGTGCCGAGGATCTGGGAGCGGTTGCATGCCCTGGTCACCATCAAGGGCAACGATGCGACCTTCTTCAAGCGGATCTGCCTGCGCTTCGCGATGGCCCTCGCGCAGGTGATCGGACGGCAGAAGGTGGCCAACGGCGGCAACCACACGCTGGTGACCCGCCTGCTGTACGCCGTGGGTCAACCGCTGGTGTTCCGGGCCATGAAGGAGCGGATCGGTCTGCGCCGCTGCCGTCACGCCGGCTCGGGCGCGGCCGCCATCGCGCCCGAGGTGCTCGAGTTCTTCATCGGTATCGGCGTGCCGGTGTACGAGTTGTACGGCATGACCGAGAACTCGGCGGTGGCCACCTGCAACTTCGCGGGCCGGATGAAGCTGGGGACGGTGGGTGAGCCGTACTCCGACATCGGCCTGCGCATCGACGAGACGACCGGAGAGATCCAGACCAAGCATCCCGGCGTGTTCGCGGGCTACTGGAACAAGCCCGACAAGACGGTGGAGACGTTCACCGACGACGGCTGGCTGATGACCGGCGACGTGGGGGAGTGGGTGGACGGCACCCACATAAAGATCGTCGACCGCATCAAGCACATCATCATCACCTCCGGCGGCAAGAACATCTCGCCGTCGGAGATCGAGAACAGCCTGAAGACGTCGCCCTATGTGAAGGAGGCGATGGTCATCGGCGACGGCCGCAAGTTCGTGACCGCCCTGATCGGGATCGAGCTGGAGACGGTGGGCGACTGGGCCCAGCGCAACAACATCCCCTACACCACCTACCGGGACCTGTCGGAGAAGGAGGAGGTCATCGAGCTGGTCTCCAAGGTGGTGGACGAGACCAACAAGAAGTTCGCGCGGGTCGAGCAGATCAAGAAGTTCAAGATGCTGCCGAAGGAGCTCGACCACGAGGACGGGGAGCTGACCGCCACCCAGAAGCTCAAGCGCAACGCCATGGAGGACATGTTCCGCGACCTGGTGGAATCGATGTACTGATGGTCGGGGTCCTCATCCGAGCCGGAGGACTTCGCTGATGGTCGGCACCGTCGGCGGGAGGCTCTCGACGATCGACCTGCGTCGGGGCGCGCCGGTGGGCTTCCTGATCGGTGCGCTCGCCGCGTCGTTGATCTTCGGGATGGTGCAGCTGGCCAACGATCCGGTCTTGTTCTTCCAGACGCTGATGAAGTCTCTGGGACTGGGGTCGGTGTACGCCCTGATCGCGCTCGGCTTCGTCCTCATCTTCAAGGCCACGCAGACCGTCAATTTCGCCCAGGGGGCACTGGCCGCCACGGGCGCGCTTTTTCTGGCGTTCCTGGTGCAGAAGCGCAGCGTCTTCTCCGAGGGCGAGAGCGTGGTCGAGCGCGACGGCCACATCCCGTTCACCAACATCTCGAACCCGCTCGACAGCCTGGGCGGTCCTCAATGGGTGCATTGGTCCTTGAGTGTGATCGTCGCGCTCGCGTTTGCGGCCGTGGTTGGACTCGTGGTTGAGCGGCTGGCGATCCGGCCCATGATCGGCGAGCCACTCTTCTCGGTAGCGGTGATCACGCTCGGCTTGGAGATCATGTTCCGGGTCTTCAACAACGACGCCGTCGAGATCGAACTGCGTCCCATCGGCGTGCCCTGGGAGATAAGCGGGTTCAAGGTGGGTGGCGCGCTGATCAACTGGAGCTTTGTGGCCGCGATGGTCGCCGCCGCCGTTGCCTTCATTTCGGTGTACTTCTTCTACCGGTCGCGGCTCGGCATAGCTATGAGGGCCGTCGCCTTCGATCAGGAGGCGGCCATGGCCCAGGGGATCAACGTCGGCCGCGTGTTCGCCATCGCCTGGGCCGCGGGTGCGGTCCTGGCCGCTGTCGGCGGCATCTTTGCCACCCAGCCCCCGGTGGAGCAGACGATCTCCGTCGACCAAGGCACGGCCAACATCGCCTTCCGGGCGCTGCCCGCCGTGATCCTGGGAGGACTCGACTCTGTGACCGGGGCTCTGCTGGGCGGTCTGATAGTGGGGCTGGCGGAGATCTACGCCGGCCAGTACGCCGCGGGCCACACCTCCTGGCTCGGCGCCGGGTATCCCCTAATCGTGCCGTACGTCGTGATGATCATCGGCCTGCTGGTGCGGCCCTACGGCCTGTTCGGCACCCCTGAGATCGAGAGGGTGTGACGAGAGCAGTGCTCGGCCGGCCCCGCCTGTACACCGCATACCGTCAGGAGGCTCAGCTGCTGCCGACGTGGACCCAGAAGGTGGTATGCACGCTGTTCGTGGCGGTGCTGTTCCTGCTGCCCTTCGATCTGCCGGTCGTCAGCCACATACCCGTCGTGCGCTTCCTGGGCGACAGCGACTGGATGCGGCCCATGGCGCTCCTGATGGTGCTGGCTATTGCCGCCCTCGGCCTCAATTTGCTGGCCGGTGTGGCCGGTCAGGTGTCGCTGGGCCATGCCTTCTTCATGGGGGTGGGCGCATGCACCGCGGTGTATCTCGGAGGCACCGGCGGCGAGGCGACCTGGGGCCATGGCCTGCCGATATGGATCTGGCTGCCCGGCGCGGGCGTCGTCGCGGCTCTGGTGGGTGTGGCAGTGTCCCCGGTGGCGGTGAGGCTCCGGGGTCTCTATCTGGCCATCGTCACCCTGGGCCTGGTCTTCCTGGGCATCCACTTCGGCAACACCAGCTGGGGCCGCAAGATCGCCGGACCGCCCGCGCTGGGCCGTGAATTCCCCGGTCTGGATGTCCGGCTGTGGAAGGAGGAGACGCCGCTCATCAATGTGGAGGATGACGGCCAGTGGCTCTGGTTCCACGTCACCGACCTCCAGAAGCGCTACCTGTTCCTGCTAGTGCTCACCATTGCATTCACGCTCGTGGCCAAGAACCTGACCCGCACCCGAACCGGTCGGGCCCTGCAAGCGATCCGGGACCGCGACATCGCAGCCGAGGTGATGGGCGTGCCCGAGTTCCGCTACAAGGTGATCGCCTTCGCGGTGTCGTCGTTCTTCGCGGGCGTCGCCGGAGCCCTGTTCTCGGCCCTGTCCCAGAGGATTCTGGCCACCGACTTCGGGCTGTTCCTGTCCGTCGAGTTCATTGCCATCCTCTTGATCGGCGGCGCCGGGACCACATCCGGCACGCTGATCGGCACCTTCTTCGTGGTGATGGTGCCCCAGTTCGTGGAGGAGTTCACCAAGTGGCTCGACCGCGCCGAGGGCGGGCTCACCGAGCTGCTGGCCCGGTTCCTGCTCACCGAGGGGGACGACTTCGGCATCATCAACACCGCCATCCAGACCCCCGGGTGGACGCTGAGCGTGTTCGACTGGAACATCGTCCTGTTCGGCGCGCTGATCGTCGTTTTCCTGATCGTGGAGCCGCTGGGAATCTTCGGCATCTGGGTTCGCGTACGCAACTACTGGAAGCGGTGGCCATTCAGCTATTGAGGTTCGCTATTGAAAAGGCAGCAATCCTCCGTCAAGATGTGGGCACCGTACGAGTGCTCCAAAACCAACAGACAACCTGGGGAGGCAATACCGTGAAACGAACGAGATGGTTGCTTGCAGTGATGTGTGCCGTGGCCCTGGTCGCCTCGGCCTGCGGCGACGACGAACCCGATACGTCGGCCGCCGACGCAGCTGCTGAAGCGGAGCGGGCCGCGGCAGCTGAGGCTGAGGCCGCAGCTGCTGAAGCGGAGCGGGCCGCGGCGCAAGCGGAGGCCGACGCGGCCCAGACCGCCGCGGAGGATGCCCAAGCCGCGGCCGACGAAGCCGCGGCAAAGCTGGCCGAAGCTGAGGCGGCCGCCGCGGAGGCGAGCGCTGAACAGCAGGCTGAGGCGCAAGCCGCGCTGGAAGCGGCCCAAGCTGAGGCCGAAGCTGCTCAGGCCGCCGCGGAGGCGGCCCAAGCCGAAGCGGAGGCGGCCGCCAGTGAAGCTGCTGCCGCCCAGGAGGCGCTGGCCGTGGTCGAAGGGGCCATAGCTCACGACATCGGTGTGGACATCGAGTCGAAGACGATCCGGGTTGGCCTCAACACCGACCTGACCGGCATCTTCGCTCCGCTCACCACCAAGATCACCGACGCCCACCTGGTCTACTGGGAGTGGGTCAACGACAACGGCGGGATCCAGGGCTGGACGATCGAGCCGGTCGTGCTCGACAACGCCTACGACGTGCCCACACACCTCGAGAACTACGAGGTCTTCTCGGGTGACGGTCCCGAGAGCGTGGTGATGTTCGCCACGTCGACCGGCTCACCTCACTCCGCGGCGACCGCCGAACTGCTCATCGAGGACAACATGGCCGCCATCCCGCTGTCGTGGTACTCGGGCTGGGCCGACCCATCGATCGGCAAGAACCTGTTCGAGGTGCAGACCAACTACTGCATCGAGGCCATGAACGGCACGACCTACATGGCCGAGACCTACGGTCCGAACGTGGCCATCGCCACCTTCCCCGGCGACTACGGCCAGGACGCGGCCCGGGGCGTGAAGATCGCGGCCGAGGCACTGGGCCTCAACGTCGTCTACGACGGCGAGGGCGCGGTCATCCCCGGCGCGGACCAGACCCCGGTCATCACCGGCATCGTCGAGTCCGAAGCCGACTGGGTGTGGGTCACGCTCAACCCCAGCACGACGGCACAGCTCCTGGGCGGCTCGGCCGCGGCCGGCTACACCGGTCAGTGGATAGGCAGCGCGCCCAGCTGGAACCCGGCGCTGCTGCTCGTCGACGGCTTCAAGGAGTTGGCCGACGCGTTCTACACCCACTCCACCTACACGGTGCTGCTGGGCGAGGGCGCCGGCGCCGGCGCGGTAGGAGAGGCCGCAGGCATGCAGGAACTGCTCGACGTAATGCGGGAGTACCGCCCCGAGGCCAGCTGGGACGACTTCTACATCATCAGCTGGATCCAGGGCTACGTCGTGCACCAGATCCTCGACCAAGCCATCAGCAACGGCAACATCACTCGGGCCGGGGTGTTGGCCGCGGCCAATCAGATCACGGCCGACCTGAACGGTCTGGCACCCGACCAGTCGTGGGTGGGCAACCCCAACGACAACGTGGTGCGCGAGACCTACCTGTACGACGTCGACCTGTCGCTGTACACACCGGGGGCCACCATCTCGGACGAGAGGGCCAACAGCGGCTTCTCGCTGATCAAGGGGCCCTACGCCTCCGAGACAGCCCTCAACTGGGAGTACGAGCCCTGCTTCGTGGCTTCCTAATCCGTTAAGGCCCGTCGGCGGGGCGGCACTGCAGCGCAGGCCGCCCCGCCGGGCCTGATACCCGCTCCCGTTCGCTGCACTCACGGGCCGCTCGGGCCCTCCGCCCACCAGACTGCTACATGCTCGAAGTCGCCAACCTTGAGGTCGTCTACAACGAGGTCGTCCTCGTGCTGCGCGGCCTGTCCATCGATGTCCCCGACGGCAGCATCGTGGCGGTGCTCGGCGCCAACGGAGCGGGCAAGACCACCGCGGTGCGGGCCATCACCGGACTCCTCGACGTACACGAGGGCGACATCACCAAGGGCTCCATCGTCTGGAACGGCACGGACATCTCCAATTTCAAGCCGTCTCGCATCGTCGAGGCCGGGATCACCCAGGTGATGGAGGGCCGCCGGATCTTTGCCGAGTTGACCGTGGACGAGAACCTCAACACGGGTGCCTTCACCGTGCGCGACCGGAAGGAGAACGAGGAGGCCTACGAGCGGGTTATGGAACTGTTCCCGCTCCTGCAGGGGCGGCGGCGGGACACGGCCGGGTACCTGTCCGGCGGCGAGCAGCAGATGCTGGCCATCGGGCGGGCGCTGATGGCCGATCCGAAGCTGCTAATCCTCGACGAGCCCTCACTGGGGCTCGCGCCGATGCTCATCCAGCAGATACGGGACATCATCACCGACATCAATGCCCAGGGCACCAGCGTGCTGCTGATCGAGCAGAATGCGGTCATGGCCCTGTCCATCGCCCACTACGGCTACGTCATGGAGTCGGGCAAGGTGGTCATGGACGGCGATCCCAAGAAGCTCCTGGCCGACGAGGACGTGCAGGAGTTCTATCTGGGCCTGCACGCCGAGGGGGAGCGCAAGTCGTTCCGCGACGTCAAGCACTACAAGCGCCGCAAGCGCTGGCTGTCATGAGCTCTGGAGAGTCGGCTCCCGCCCTGCTCGAGGTGGACGACATCTCCTTGCGCTTCGGCGGGGTGACGGCCATCGACTCGGTGTCATTCGAGGTCCGGGAGGCCGAGCTGTTCGCCATCATCGGTCCCAACGGCGCGGGCAAGACATCGATCTTCAACTCCATCTCGCAGGTGTACCGGCCCCAGTCGGGCGACATCCGCTGGAAGGGGGCTTCCATCATGGGCACCCGGCCCGACCGGGTAGCCCAACTGGGGGTGGCCCGCACGTTCCAGAACATCGAGCTGTTCTCCCACATGACCGTGCTCGACAACCTGCTCACCGGACGGCACATCCGCATGACCGGGTCGTTCCTGGCCGGCGCGGTGTGGGTGGGCAAGGCCAAGCGGGAGGAGATCGAGCACCGCCGCAAGGTCGAGGACATCATCGACTTCCTGGAGATCGAGGGGTGGCGGAAGCACCCGGTGGCCTTGCTGCCCTACGGGATCCAGAAGCGAGTAGAGCTCGGCCGGGCGCTGGCCATGGATCCTGAGATGCTCATGCTCGATGAACCAGTGGCCGGAATGAACCTCGAGGAGACCGAGGACATGGCCCGCTTCATCCTCGACATCCGGCGCGAGCTCGGCATCACCCTGCTCATGGTGGAGCACGACATGGGCCTGGTGATGGACATCGCGGACCGGGTGATGGTCCTGGACTTCGGTCGCCGGATCTCAGAGGGGTCTCCGGCAGAGGTGCAGCGCGATCCCAACGTGATCGCGGCCTACCTGGGCAGCACGGAACTGGACACGTCCACCGCCGAGTGAGTTGGCCGCCTGAGAACGGGCCCCGGAGGCCGGGCCGGCCGGCGCATGCGTGCGGCCCATACTCGCGGGCAACAGGTAGCGTTCGCCGAGGGAGGAAGAGACTGTGAGACCAATGAAATGGACGCTGGTGGTCCTCTGTGCTGTGGCCCTGGTTGCCCCGGCCTGCGGCGACGACGAGCCGGACACGTCGGTAGCCGACGCCGCCGCGGCGGCCGAAGCGGAGAGGGCCGCCGCAGCCGAAGCGGCGAGAGCCGCGGCGCAAGCCGAGGCCGAAACGGCCCAGGCTGCGGCCGAGGAGGCCGCGGCAAGGCTGGCCGAGGCCGAGGCGTCCGCTGCGGAGGCGAGCGCTGAACAGCAGGCCGAGGCGCAGGCGGCGCTGGAAGCAGCCCAGGCCGAGGCCGACGCGGCGCAGGCGGCGCTGGAAGCAGCCCGGGCGGAGGCCGACGCGGCCGCGGGGGAAGCTGCCGCGGCCCAGGAAGCGCTGACCGCGGCCGAGGGCGCGATAGCCCACGATCTCGGCGTGGACATCGAGTCAAAGACGATCCGGGTGGGTCTGAACACCGACCTGACCGGCATCTTTGCCCCGTTGATCACCAAGATCACCGACGGGCATCTGGCCTACTGGGAGCGGGTCAATGACACTGGCGGGATCCAAGGCTGGGCCGTCGAGCCGGTTGTGCTGGACAACGGCTACGACGTTCCCAAGCATCTGGAGAACTACGAGGCCATGGCGGGCGACGGCGACCAGAGCGTGGTGATGTTCAGCATGTCCGTCGGCTCGCCCCACACTGCGGCCACTGCCGAGTCGCTCATCGAGGACAACCTGGCCGCCATCCCGATCTCGTGGTACTCGGGATGGGCAGACCCCCAGATCGGCAAGAACGTGTTCGAGGTGGGGACCAACTACTGCCTCGAGGCCATGAACGGTGTGACGTACATGGCGGAGACCTATGGCCCCGATTTCGCTATCGCCAGCTTCCCCGGCGACTACGGCGAGGACGGCGCCGAGGGTGCGAAGATCGCGGCGGAGGCACTGGGCCTCAACATCGTCTATGACGGCCAAGCCCAAGTGATCCCCGGCGCCGACCTCACCCCGGTCATCACCCGCATCGTCGAGTCCGGTGCCGACTGGGTGTGGCTCGCCACGAGTCCCTCCACGACCGCGAACCTGATGGGCGGCGCCGCCCAAGCGGGCTTCACCGGTCGGTGGGCGGGCAACGCCCCCAGCTGGAACCCGGCTCTGCTCAGCATCGAGGGCTTCGCGGAGCTGGCTGACGCCGTCTACACCCATTCCACCTACGTGGTGCTGTGGGACGCTGAAGACTCGGAGGGCATGCAGGACATGATCGCCGGGATGCGCGAGTACCGCCCGGACGCGTCGTTCGATGACGTCTACATCGTCAGCTGGATCCTGGGCTACATCGCCCACCAGGTCTTGGACCAGGCCATCAGCAACGGCAACCTCACCAGGGCCGGCGTGCTGGCGGCGGCCAACCAGATAACCGCCGACCTCAAGGACCTCTCGCCGGACCAGAGTTGGCGGGGCAACCCCAACAACAACGTCGTGCGTGAGACCTACCTGTACGACGTCGACCTCTCGCGGTACACGCCGGGTGTGACGGTGTCGGAGGAGGGAAGCAACAACGGCTTCACCCTCATCAAGGGGCCCTACGCCTCCGAGACCGCCTTGAACTGGGAGTACGAGCCCTGTTTCAAGGCGTCATGATCGAGCCCACCTAGGATCATCGGCGTGACCGGGCCTGCCATCGCTGGCGCGTCGGCCGCGCTGCTCGATGGGCGCCGGCAACTCACCGTCGATGAGCTGGCCGAGTTGGCCGCGGTCGACGACTCGGCAGTGCCCTCGCTGGCCGGCCTGGCCCACGAGGTGCGCCTGGCGTGGGCCGGTCCGGCTGTCGAGGTCGAGGGCATCCTGTCGGCCAAGACCGGCGGCTGCCCGGAGGACTGCCACTTCTGCAGCCAGTCGGCCGCATTCGACACTCAGGTCAAGGCCACGCCGTTTCTCGACACCGAAGAGGTGCTGGCCGCGGCCCGCGAGACCGAGGAACTGGGGGCCAGCGAGTTCTGCATGGTGCTGGCGGTGCGCGGCCCGGATCGCCGCACCATGGACCGCCTGATCGAACTGACAGCGTTGGTCTCGGCCGAAACCGGCCTCAACGTCGCGATCAGCGCAGGCATCCTGACCCGGGACCAGGCCTTCGAACTGGCCGCGGCCGGGGTCCACCGCTACAACCACAACCTGGAGACGAGCCGGTCGTTCTTCGGCCGGGTCGTGACCACCCACAGCTTCGACGAGCGGGTCGACACCTGCACCTACGTGCGCGAGGCCGGCATGGAACTGTGCTGCGGAGTGCTTCTCGGCATGGGTGAGAGCGTCGAGCAGCGTCTGGAGCTGATCGAGCAGATAAGGGCGGTAGAGCCCTGCGAAGTGCCCATCAACTTCCTGAACCCACGGCCGGGCACGCCGTTGCAGATCCGCAAACCGGTGGGAGCCCTCGAGGCCATCCGCTGGATCGCACTGTTCCGGCTGGCGTTGCCGTCGGTGATCCTGCGCTATGCGGGCGGCCGGGAGATAACCCTGCGCGACCTCCAGGCCATGGGAATGACATCCGGGATCAACGCCCTGATCGTGGGCAACTACCTGACCACTCTGGGACGATCGCCCCAGCAGGATCTGGACATGCTTGCCGATCTGCGTATGCCGATCGGGAGTCTGTCCGCCGCGGTTTGAGCGGCCAGGAGCACCATTGCAGCGGCTGCGGTCACCGAGACTGTGCCGGCTGCCTGCCCGAACTCGATCCGCCCCGCTACTGCTGGTCCTGCGGCGCGTGGTTGGCCACTTCGGTCAGTCCCGCTGGCTGGACGGCCAGGTGCCGCAACTGCGGCACGACCCGTTCAGGCTCGTAGCACCTCCACGACCTCACAGCAGGCTGTGCAGCGGTAGATCGCTCGGCACCGGGCCGGCCCGAAGGGCGACTGCTCCACCAGTGCCGCAGCCCCGCAACGGGGACACTCGGCCGGCCTGCCGGGCACGGCGACGGCCACTGTGAAGTCCCGGGCCATCACGGTCCGAGCATGCTCGCTGAGCCTCGATGTGTCCCAGGCCTCGGCGCTGCGTCGCACCTCGACGGCGGTGATGCCGTCCAGAGTCCCGACTGCGCTGGCGATCTCGGACGAGATGACGTCCAGGGCCGGGCAGCCGCTGAAGGTGGTGATCAGCTCGATCGCAACCCGCCCGCCAGCGAACTCGACGGCGCTGATCATGCCCATGTCGACCACGCTGACCCCCGGATACTCGGGGTCGTCCACACTCCGGAGGGCGTCGATAACGTCGATCTCGCGGATGGTGCAGAGGTTGCTCATCACCTTCAACCTTACGTCCGCAAGACTCGGGCTGCGCCGCCGGATGCTGCCGCCTCGCTAGCAGCCGAAGCCGCCGGACCACTAGTGTCGCACCATGTCGGTGACGACCGCGCCGGAGTCCGGTCAGCAGGTGCAGCGCTGGAGGATTCTGCACCCGGCGGGATGGTTGTCGCTGGGGACGTTGCTGGCGGCACTCGTCGCCCACCTGCTCGTTGACACGTCCTACTTGATCGGTCACTTCGAGTGGTGGTGGTGGATGCTTCTCGTCGCCGGTGTGGCTTTGTCGGCGTGGCACGACGGGCTTCATCGCCTGCGTCTGGGGATCGAAGCCATCCCGAAGGTCACCTTGAAGCTGGCGATGATCTTGGCCTGGGCTGTGTTCATCCTGCAGTTCTTCAACGTGATCACCCGGTACAGCAACGAGTACGTGGAACAGGACATCCTCATCGGTGAAGTAGTCAGCCTGGCCTGGCAGTCGTTCGGGCTGATGTTCCTGATGGCTATCAACGTCGGTGTGCGCGATGGGGTGAACCCCCGCATCGACTTCTGGTGGGTGAACTTCCGGAACAAGACCAAGGCGGCGCTCGACTTCGGTATGCACACGATGCTGTTGCTCCCCTTCATCTTCATGAGCGTCCGCATCCTGCAGCACTACGCGGCGGCCGCCCTCGGCCGGCGCCACAACGGCGAGTGGCCCGCCGGCTGGCGGGTCTGGCAGAGCTGGGAGGAGGCTGTGGATGCGGGCGGTCTCGCGGTGGGGCCGATCAAGACGATGCTGCTGGTGGGCTTCTTCCTGTTCGGCCTGCAGATCCTGGCTGAGGTCATCAAGACGGGGTTCGTGCTGATCGGCCGAGACGACTACGGCGACATCCTCGAACGCGACATCCCGCAGAGAATCGAGTAGGCGCCGATGATGCTGGCGTTGGAGACGATCCTCGGCATGGACGCCGGGGTGTTCCTGGCCCTGACCATGTTCGCGGTGTTCATGCTGGTGATCCTGTCGGGCTACAACGTGGCCTTCTCGTTCGCGGCCACCGCGCTGTTCTTCAGCTTCATCGGCGACTGGCTGGACGTGTTCGATCCCAATACGCTCAACACGCTGCCGGGGCGGTGGTACAAGGCGATCAGCGACCCGACCCTGCTGGCCGTGCCGCTGTTCGTGCTGATGGGGGCCATCCTCGAGCGGTCGGGCATGGCCGAACGGCTGCTCAACGCCTTCGGAATGCTCATGGGCCGGCTGCGCGGCGGCGTGGCGGCCGCCGTTGTGCTGGTCGGCACCCTGCTGGCCGCGGCCACCGGTGTGGTGGCCGCCACGGTGATCGTGATGGGGTTGCTGTCGCTGCCCGCCATGGTGCGACTCGGGTACGACAACAAGCTCTCCACCGGCGCCATCATCGCCTCGGGCACGCTGGCCCAGCTGCTGCCGCCCAGCATCGTGCTCATCCTGCTGGCGCAGCAGCTGGGCGTGGGCATTCTCGGGCTGTTCGCCGGCGCTCTGCTGCCCGGCCTGCTGCTCAGCGGGCTGTACGTGATCTATGTGCTGGTGCTGGCGTGGCTGAGGCCCAAGACGGGGCCGGCCATGCCCAAGGAGCAGCGCACCCTCTCCGGCGACCCGTCACTGCGGACGAAGCTGTTGATCGCGATGATCCTGGCCCTGATGGTGGGGGCGGTGACGCTGCTGGCCAGGGCGAGCGGGATCGGTTTCCTGTCCAGCGCGTGGTCGCCGCTGGTGGTGGCCGTGATCCACTTCGGCGTGTTCCTCGCGATCCTGCTGAGCACCCGGATGCTGGCTGCCGAGGTGCTGGTCGCCATAGTGCCCATATTGACGCTGATCTTCGGGGTGCTGCTGTCCATCTTCGCGGGGATCGCCACCCCGTCGGAGTCGGGCGCGGTGGGAGTGTTCGGGGCGCTGGTGCTGACCGTGTTGAACTGGCTGTTCGACGATCTGATGGTCAAGGGGGGCGCCACCCACATCACCAAGGGATGGCGGCTCGACTGGCAGGCGGTCAAGGACGCGGCCCGCTCCACCACCAACGTGGTGGTGCTGGTCATGACCCTGCTGTTCTGCTCGACGTTCTTCAGCGCCATGTTCTTCCAGCTCGGCGGGTCGGACCAGACCTCCGAGTGGCTGACCTCGATCGGCGGCGGCAAGTGGGGCTTCGTGGTCATCGCCATGGTCGCGGTGTTCCTGCTGGGCATCAACCTCGAGTTCCTGGAGATCACCTTCATCGTGGTGCCGATCTTCGTGCCCGCTATGGACTTGCTCGGTTTCACTCCCGACGAGAAGATCTGGTTCGCGGTGCTCATGGCGGTCAACCTGAACATGGCGTTCATCTCGCCGCCGGTGGGGTTCTCGCTGTTCTACCTGCAGAGCGTGGCGCCACCGGAGGTGAGGACGGCCGACATCCACAAGGGCGCCTTCCCGTTCATGGGCCTGCAGGCGCTGGCGCTGGTGATCCTGGCCATCTTCCCCGCCATCACCTACACGTCGATCGAGGCGTTCAGGTTCGGTTGACGCTGGCCGTAGTAGCAGGCAGCCGCGCGCGGTCCTCTACAAAGTAGTAGGCGCGATCATCATGTCGATGTTCCTGGGCAAGCCGCGTGTAGGTCGTGTATTCTTCCGCCCGCCAGCGACTCGGAGTCATCCGTACCTGCGGAAGAGTCGATGGTGGAGCAACAAGCGTCCAACATGGAGGGATTCTTATGACTCAGGAAGCAAGCTCGGGCCCGACCGACGGTGAGGCGGTCGACTCGATCCTCGACGAGGTCGACTCCTCGAGTCTGGCCAGGCGGGGATTCATCAAGGGTGGACTCGGCGTAGCCGGGTTCGCGGCGGCCTCTTCAATCCTGGCCGCTTGCGGCGACGACGCCGAGGAGGCTCCGGCCCCCACGGCGACGGATGCGCCCGATGCCGCCGAGACCACCACGACAGCGGCCGCCGAGCCCACCGACACGGTGGCCGTGACCGCGCAGGGCCCCGAACTCGAGTGGGAGATGGCCACCAGCTGGCCCACCGCGCTGGTGACGCTGTTCGGCTCTGCGCAGTATTTCGCCCAAAGGGTGGGCGAACTCACCGGCGGGCGCTTCGTCATCAACGCCCGGCCCGCGGGCGAGATCGTCGGCGGCCTCGAGGTGCTGCAAACGGTGCGCGACCTCGGGGTGGAGATGGGCCACACCGCCTCCTACTACTACGTCGGCATCAGTCCGGTGCAGCAGTTCGGCACCGCGGTCCCGTTCGGTCTCAACCAGCGCCAGCAGAACGCCTGGCTGTACGGCACCTTCGACAACGAGGGCAGGCGGAGCGGCATCGACATGCTCAACGAGTTCTACGCGGAGGAGCACGGCATCATCGTCTTCCCCGGGGGTGCCACCGGTTGCCAGATGGGCGGCTGGTTCACCCAGGAGCTCAACACGGTCGACGACCTGAACGGCCTTAAGATGCGCATCCCCGGCCTGGCCGGGCGAGTGCTGGAGAACCTCGGGGGCGAGCAGGTGACGCTGGCCGGCGGCGAGATCCTGCAGGCCATCCAGACCGGCGCCATCGACGGCGCTGAGTTCGTCGGCCCAACCGACGACCTCATCCTCGGCCTCGACCAGTTCCAGGGCGACCTGTATTACTACCACCCGGGCTGGTGGGAGCCGGGCACGGCAGTGGAGATCCAGATCTCCCTGGAGAGGTGGAACGAGCTGCCTCCGGAGTACCAGGCCGCCATCCAGTGCGCGGCTACGGACGCCAACATGAGAACGATGGCCACCTACGATGTGTTCAACCAGGCGGACCTCCAGAGGATCAAGCAGTTCGCCCAGATCCGCGAGTTCCCGCCCGAGTTGATGGCCGCCTTCAAGGCCGAGACCGAGAACGTGCTCGACACCGTGGCCGCCGACGACGAGAACTTCGCCCGGATCCTCGGACCGTGGCGCGAGTTCCGCGACGGTATCGCGGAGTGGCACGGACTGGCCGAGCGGTCGTTCCTGAGCCAGCAGACCCAGGTCTGACCTAATTCCGATTCGGGGTCCCGGGGTCTGGATCGACCCCAGGGCTCCGGCACGGCCCTTAGCCGGCCGCGGGCGGCAGTTCGTGCGCCTGGTCGCTTGATGCGGCACACTACGCGGTGTGTCGAGTGACCCGGTGGAGAGCGAGCTGCCCAACGCCCCGAAATTCCGGACCGACCGCAGCCACTACCGGGCTGCCCTCCAGCAGTGGATGCAGCGGGCCTTCCCCGCCCGGCGGGACCTCGCAGTCGTCGATATAGAGGTTCCGGTCAGCACCGGGTTCTCCAATGAGACGGTGATCCTCGATGCAGCCTGGACCGAGGGCGGTTCGGACCTCCAGGAACGCTATGCCGTCAGGATCGAGCCGGCCGACGGCGGCATGTTCCCGCCCCAGACACCGCACTGCGAGGTGTCGGTGGAGATCCAGTACCGGGCGATGGAGGCCGTGGCGGCGGCGGGTGCGGCCCCGGTTCCGCCGCTCTTCGGGTATGAGCCCGACCCGGACGTTCTGGGCGCACCCTTCTTCGTGATGGGATACGTGCCCGGCCGGGTTCCCGCGGACGTGCCCCGCTACACCGAGGCGGGCTTTGTGGTGGACGAGGCCACTCCGGCACAGCGCCGGCGCATGGTGCGTTCGGCCATCGACACCATCGCCGGTATCCACAGCCTGGACTGGCGCCAGGCCGATCTGGGCTGGCTGGACTCCAGCGGCACCGGTCAGCCGACGACCGCGCTCCAGATCGACCTCTACCGCAACCATGTCCGATCGGAGCTGGCCGGCAGGGAGCATCCCGTGCTGAACGCCGCGCTCGACTGGCTCGAGGCCAACGACCCGGGCGACGAGCGCGTCGGGATGACATGGGGCGACGCCCGGTTGGGCAACATCATCCTCCAGGACTACCGGACCGCGGCGGTGCTCGACTGGGAGGTGTGCGCCCTGAGCCCGACGGAGGCCGACATGGGATGGTGGCTGATGTTCGACCGGATGTCCTTCGACGACATGGGCATCGCACGGCTGGAGGGCTACCCCACACGGGAGGAGATGATCTCCCACTACGAGCAGGCCTCGGGACGTGCTGTGCTCAACCCTCACTATTGGGAGGTGTTCGGGGCGATGCGTTTCTGCACCATCTTCATCCGCCTGGGGGACCGGCTGACCGCGGCCGGCTTCGTGCCGCCGGAGCGGAACCCGGCCGTGGGCAATCAGGTGACGGCCGCCTTGGCCGTGCTGCTGGGGATCGACAACCCCACCCCCGACCTGTTGACCCGGTGACCGGGTCCGCGCCCGCCGCTCTGCCCCGAGCAATCCTCAGGTGCCGAAGTCGTCGGGCACGTGGATCGGCATGTCCGTCTCGGCCCATTCCTTGACGGTCTTGGCCACCTGGGAGGCTTCCTCCGGCGGGAGAGTGGCCACGATGCTGCGTCCCAGTGCCTCGAACACCGGGATCTCGTCGTCGTCGAGGACTCGCATCGGTGCCTTGCGGGCCATGGCCCTGTCGAGGGCTGGAGCCAGTCGCTGCAGCTTGGCGTGCTCCCGCTCGGCCTCCGACTCGGCGAACTCGCCCATCACGTCGGCTGCGAACAGTTCGAGGGTCTCGCAGATGTGATCGTGGCGGTTGTTGCCGCCCTGCTGTATGAACACGACCTGGTCAACGCCCGCCTCCGCGAAGCCCTGCAGGTGCTTGCGAACCTGCTCGGGCGTGCCGATGCCGCTCTGGTTGCCCCTGTCTTCGATGGTGTGCCTGGCCGCCAGATAGTCGGCCCAGATGTCGGTGCGCCCCGGCTTGTGCTGGCCGAAGATGTAGTGGTGGCCGAGCCCGTAGCCGAAGAACTGGAAGCCGTCTAGCCCCCTGCGCTTCGCCTCCTGCTCATCGGGGTGGATCGACAACCCGGTGACCATGGCGATGTTGGGGTTGATGGCGTGGCCGATGGGCACGCACTCGGTCTCGAGGATCCGGTAGTAGTCCTGAACCCATGCGGCCGCGTCACTGGGGTCGACGAAGGAGAAGGTGAGCGCACCCATTCCCAGCCTGGCCGCCAGCTTGATCGTCTCCCGGTTCGAGCAGGCCACCCACAGCGGGGGATGGGGCTTCTGCACCGGCTTGGGCACCACGTTGCGGCACGGCATCGAGAAGAAGTCGCCGTCATAGCCGGGGTAGGGGTCCATGGCCATCATGTTGCAGCACTGCTCGACGGCCTCCTGCCAGGCCGGACGCTTGTCGTCCACAGTGACGCCGAAGCCGCCGAGTTCCAGGATGGATGACGACTCCCCGGTGCCGAAGTCCACGCGGCCGTTGGACACCAGGTCGAGGGTGGCGATCCGCTCGGCGACCCTGGCGGGGTGGTTGTAGCCGGGGGGCATCAGCACGATGCCGTGACCGAGCCGGATGCGCCGGGTGCGCTGGCTGCACGCTGCCAGGAACACCTCGGGAGCGGAGGAGTGCGAATACTCCTCGAGGAAGTGATGCTCCACCTCCCAGGCGTAGTCGAAGCCCAGCCGGTCGGCCAGCTCCACCTGCTCCAGCGCCTCGTTGAAGAGCCTTTGCTCGTCGCCATCGTGCCAGGGCCGAGGCAACTGGTGCTCGTAGAAGATCCCGAACTTCACGGCTTGGAATCTACGGGCTGAAAGCGGTGTCGGGGGTAGATGAAGGTGAACAGCACGAAGTTGCACAGGTAGCCGCCGGCGCACACCATCCACACGGTGTTGTAGGCAGCCAGCTGGGCCGCGGCGCCGTCCGGCCGGCCGATCATCGCGAACGCGACGGCGATGGCGAACGCCACGGAGAGTTGGAAGAAGGTGGTGCGGCCGGCGGTGGCCATTGCGTAGCGCTCGGGGGGAATGTCGCGCAGCGCCGCACCCACCAGTTGTGAGAAGCCGGTGCCTGCCGACACTCCTACCAGGACGGTGGCCACCAGGAGGCGCGCCAGCGAGGGATCGGTGGAGATGGTCAGAACGAGCCACAGCAGTCCGGCCATGCCGCAGGCCGATCCGGCGGTGAGGAGGGGGGCGTTGCCGATGCGGTCGGCCAGCCGGCCGGCCTGTGGCGCGACCAGGAACGAGACCAGGGGTCCAGCCGAGTATGCGAGCCCGGTCTCCAGCGCGGACCATCCCCAGACTTCCTGGATGAAGGAAGGCAGCGGCACGAGCAGGGCGAAGAATCCGATCGCGAAGAACAGCGAGCCGAGGTTGCCGAGCATGAACGAACGGATGCGAAGCAACTGGAGGTCGAACAGCGGTGCGGGGTGGCGCCGGCTGCGCCATGCGAATGCGGCCACCAGCAGCGCTCCTGCTGCGAAACAGGCGACAGTGGCCGCGGACGCCCACCCCCACGTCTCACCCTGAACGATTCCGAGGATGATCGCGCCCACCCCCACCGACGCCAGGGGCACGCCGATCAAGTCCACCCTGGCCGCGGGCACCTTTCCCTTGGGTCCGAGCGGCCCGTTAGCGGAGCGAACACGAGCGGGAGGCAGGGTGCTCTCGGGCAGGACCCGTGCGCCGATCACCAGGGCGGCCAGGGCCACGGGCACGTTGACATAGAACACGGCCCGCCAGCCGAAGGCTTCGATGAGTACCGCTCCCAAGGCCGGTCCGACCGCCGCGGCCAGACCACCCACGGCCCCCCAAGTGCCGATGGCTGTCTGATGACGGCTCCGGGGGAACGCATCGAGCAGCAGGGCCAGCCCGGCCGGATACTGCATGGAGCCGCCCACCGCCTGCAGGGCCCGTGCCGCGATGAGCATCTCGATGCTGGTCGAGGCGCCGGCCGCGACCGAGCCCAGCGCGAACAGCGCCAACCCGGTGCGGAACACCCGCTTGCGGCCGTAGCGGTCGGCCAGCCAGCCCGACAGCAGCAGTAAAGCGGCCACCACGATCGAGTATGCGTTCACCACCCACGAGAGGGCGGCCGGCGTGGTGCCCGCCAGCGCCTCCCGGATCTTGGGCAGTGCCAACGCAATGATCGTGAGTTCCATCGCGACCATGAAGACGGCCACTGAGACCACCGCAAGTGTCAGCCAGGCCGATCGCGATACGCGTTCCATCCCGGGCAACTCTACGGATCAGTCCGGGCGGGGACCGCAGCCACCCCGACCTGTGTCAGTAATGTGGGGAAAGACCCACTACTCTGATTAGACATATGGGGAGTCGCCGCGCTAGGGTTGAGTCAGGCTTGAGGCACAATGGCGAGGCTCCTGCCAACAGCGCTACGGTTTCGCCGCAACACAACCACACCCGTAGGGGGAAAAATGGCCACTGATCTTGAGAGATTCGTCACCGCCGACGGACGCGAGGAGCAGATCCGAGAGGTAGAGGCCCGCATTGAGGCCGATGACATCCGGTACCTGTACTGCCAGTTCGTCTCAGTGACGGGACGGATCATGGGCAAGGGCATACCGGCCAAGCATTTCGGCATGATCGCCCGCAAGGGCTTCCAACTGGTGTACGGCTCCACCGCCAACCTCTTCATCGACCGCCACGGGAACTACATCGGCTACGGCCCCGAAGCCCGCGAGCTGGTCGGCATCGGCGAGCCCGAGACCTTCATGCCGCTGCCCTGGGACTCCAGGACGGCCCGGGTGTGGTGCACCTTGTTCCGGGGCCGCGAGGAGGAGGTGGACGGCGGCGCCTACCTGACCTCTGATTGCCGGGGGAACCTGCGGCGCCAGCACGCCGCGTTCGAGGCCAAGCACGGGCTGCACCTGCGGGCCGGCTGCGAGCCCGAGATGATGTGGCTCAAGGCCGACGCCGACGGCAAGCCGACCGTCGAGGGCATGACCAAGCCCAACTGCTACCACATCGACCAGTTCGCCGAGCTGCAGCCCCTGATCCACAGGGTGATCGAGTACTGCGAGGCCATGGGGCTGGACATGATCCAGGGCGACCACGAGGACGCCCCCGGCCAGCTGGAGCTGAACTTCAACTTCGATCGGGCCGAGCTCACCGCCGACCGGCTCACCACCTACCGCCAGGTCTGCAAGCAGGTCGGCCGGGAGCTCGGGGCCTTCCCGTGCTTCATGCCCAAGCCGTTCATGGGGGTGTCGGCCAACGGCTGCCACCACAACATCTCGCTGTGGGACGCCGACGGCAACAACAAGTTCCTGCCCGAGGGCGACAACCCGCAGCTGCCTGGGCCCGTCGGCATGAAGGCCATCGGCGGGATCCTCGAGCATGTCCGGGCACTGACCTGCCTCACGTCGCCGACAGTCAACTCCTACCGCCGTCTGTGGGACACGGGCTTCTGGGCGCCGGTGTTCGCGGACTGGGGCTTCCAGAACCGCACCACCGCCCTGCGGGTCAGCGCCCCGGGCCGCTTCGAGTACCGCTCGGTGGACAGCGCTGTCAACCCGCACCTGTCGTTCGCCGGCCTGCTGCAGGCGATGGACGACGGCCTCGACCGAGGCCTCGATCCGGGCGAGCCCGAGGAGCGCAACATCTATGAGGCCATGGAGGCCGGCAAGGCCGTCGAGAAGATCCCGCTCACCTTGGGTGAGGCCCTGGAGGCCCTGCGCAGCGACGACGTTGTCATGCGCGCTCTTCCGGGTGAGATGAGCAACGTGTTCTTCCACTACAAGGACGACGAATGGGAGCGCTTCCTGGCCACCGTGTCGGACTGGGACGTGGAGGAGTACCTGGACGTCCTTCCGTAGCGGGCCAAAGGACC
>VXWX01000134.1 GCA_009835735.1 Acidimicrobiaceae bacterium | reverse complement strand
TCAACAGCTCGACGGCGTCGGCCACGACACGGTGCGCGACGGCGAGCCGCTGGCCGGCGCCCGGCGTGCAAAGCACCTCGTAGCGGTCGAGCGGACCGAGTGGCGCAAGAGCGGCGGCCCGGTAGGAGGCCTGCGAAACGTCGCGGCCCACATCTACGGGAACCACTTCGGCTGCCGGATGCTGCGGCCCGGGCGCGATCTCAAGACGCCGGGCCAGGCTGCGTGCCTCGGAGACAAGCGCGCCCAACTGCCGCAGCTGCTCGCCGGTCGGCGGCGACTCACCTTCGGGCTCATCGGGCCAATCCTCAGTCTCGGCGCAGGGGTACGGATCGTCGGGCAGCCACCGCCGCACCCGGATGCGACGGACTCCCAGCGCCATCACCAGCATCCGGCCGTCGGCCAACTCCCGGGCCTCCACCACGCGGGCCATGGTGGCCACATCGCACCGCACATCCCCGCCCCCTACCTCGCGGCCCCGCTCGATCAGCACGACGCCCATTTCGGTGTCCGTCGAGATGACGGTGTCGAGCATGGCCACATAGCGGGGCTCGAAGACGTGCAGCGGCAGCGGCGATCCGGGGAGCAGCACCGACTGGAGCGCGAACATCGGCGTAGCCACGGTGGCCCTCGCTCCTATTGGCCGGTGTCGGTGCCGGTGTCGGTGCCCGTGTCGACTACCGGCGCCCTCGCCGGTTGCGGATGGAGCAGCGCGTCGGCCGAGGACGGTCCGTACGGGTGGCCGGCCGCAGCCGCGATGAGGTCTTCCTGAAAGGCGTTGCAGGAGAGGGCTTGACGCTGCCAAGCGGGATCGAAGATGAGGCCGTCGCGGTTGGAGATCAGCGCGAACGTGAGCACGTCGCCGTTGCGGGCCACGGTCACCCCCGCCAGCGCCGAGACGTCGTTGAGGGTCCCGGTCTTGGCCCACACCGGTTGGTCCACCGCACCGCCGGTAAGGCCGGACGAGTCGGCGACGGCCTCGTCGGAGGGCTGCTCTGCCTCGCATTCCCGCAGGGTGCCGCTCTCCCCCACCACGGCCAGACCGCTCACCAGAGGCGAATCGGGGCCGGCGCGCAGCAGCAGTCCGGCAATCAGGTCACAGGTCAGCCGATTGTGCAGCGAGAGTCCCGAGCCGTCGGCAATGACGATCCCGGTGGTCGAGACGCCCAGCAGTCGCTCCAGCACGTCGTGGACGTCGGTCACCGCCTCGGCGCGGGCCGAACCCGAGAAGCGTCTTCCAATGTCCTTCAGGAGCATCTCGGCGGTGGTGTTGTCCGAGTAGCGCAGCATCCGGGCCACTATCTCGGACATGGGCGGCGACTCGACGCTGCCCAGCGAGTGAAGCTCAGAGAGTGGCGGCGCCGTGCCCTTGCTGGCCTGCGCCGCGATGCGGATGCCGCGGGCCTCGATCAATCCGTCCAACACCTGCGCGGCGTGGAGCGCGGGATCGACGGCCCGCACGTTCTCCCGACGGCTGGCGTAGTCCGCCGACGCGGGGAAGGACACGTACCCGTCGTTGAGCAGCAGCGCGGACAGGGGACCGACCTGGTTGCTGTTGACGTAGGACTGCTTCCAGATGGGCTGGTTGCTGGGCTGAACGATCTGGCCCGAGTAGTCCCGCTCCGCTTCGGGGAAGCGCGACTCGTCGGCCAGGACGCTGCCCTCCACCACCGAGATGCCCCGATCGCGCAGGCTCGCCGCGGCCTGCACGGCGAGGTCCGTGAAGTCGGTGTGGACCATGGGCTCGGGGAAGCGCCTTATGTAGGAGAGCGTCGACAGGACGGGGTCGCCGCGTCCAACCAGATAGACGTCGCCGGCGAGCACGCCGCCGGCAGCCGCGCTGAGGTCCGCGGTGCGCACGAAGACCTCGGTGGTGAAGGTGGCCTCAGGTCCGGCGGTCTCGAGGATCACGGCCGCGGTGACGATCTTCATCAGCGAGGACGGCACCAACGGCACCCCGGCCTGCTCACTCATGACGAGCTCACCGTTGCGGTAGACGGCCCGGCACGTCTGCGGCGGAGCGCTGGGCAGGTCGGCGACGCCGGAGAGCCGCTCGAACAGGCGGGCCTCGGTGACCGGACCCGACAGCCACGACGGCGTCCGCCGAACGTTCAGCAGCGGCGTGGACACCACCATCTCCGGAGGGCCGGCGTCGGAGACCCAGCCCGGATCGGAGTCGGCGTTGATTCGCCGCGCCTGGACATACGACCCGACTGCGGTGGTCGCCAGCGCGGCCAGCAGGATCGAGACCAGGATCCGACGCATCCTCGCCATCGTACGCCGCCCGGCGAACTGGATGGGATTGCGGTGTCCGGCCGCGACGGGGTTTGGGTAGCGTCGCGAGCATGGACATCGTGGCCGCCTTGTTCATAGACGACATCCAGCTCCGCCAGGTGCCGGGACCCTCCACCCGCATCGACCTGACCGGCGTGCAATTCTCGGCGGTCGCGCCCACGGAACTGCCGCTGATGTGGGCCCCCCACCTGGTGGTGATCGTTCGCTGCGCGCCCGACGAGCCCGGAGTCGGGGCTCTCGAGGTCGCCTACTTCCGGGGCGAGGAGCGGATAGCCCGCAACGTGCAGCCGCTGCAGGTCGAGCCGGGGAAGTTCAACTACCGGCTGGTCCGTGCCGAACTCGAGTTCACCGACTACGGCACGGTCGAGGCCCGGGCTCGCATCGATGCCGGACCGGTGACCGTGGTCCCCTACACCCTGCTGCCGCCCCCGGGCTAGCGGGCGGCCGCGACCGGGCACAGGCTCCTCCCCCTTCGAGTCCTTGGCAATAGCTATGGTGGGCCGCGCGTGCGCGGAGTGCCGACGGTTGGAGGGCCGGTGACTTCCATCGAGAAGCTTGGAATCAACGTCATCAAGGCGCTGGCCATGGATGCCCCCCATGCGGCGCGCTCAGGCCACCAGGGCACCGCCATGGCCCTGGCTCCTCTAGCCCACGTGCTGTGGACCCGGATCATGCGCTACGACGCCCAGCGGCCGGACTGGCCCGACCGCGACCGGTTCGTGCTCTCAGCCGGTCACGCCTCGATCCTGCAGTACGCCATGCTCTACCTGACCGGCCACGGCCTGACACTCGAGGATCTGAGGAACTTCCGGCAGTGGGGGTCGCCCACACCCGGCCACCCCGAAGTCGGCTGCACGCCAGGGGTGGAGGTGACCACCGGCCCGCTCGGTCAGGGCATCGCCAATGCGGTGGGCATGGCCATCGCGGAGAGCCAGATGCGAAGCCGCTACGGCGCCGATGTATGCGACCACCGCATCTTCGTGATCGCCGGCGACGGCGACCTGTCCGAGGGTGTCAGCCACGAGGCTGCTTCGCTGGCGGGACACCTGGGCCTGGGTCGGCTGGTGGTGGTCTACGACGACAACGAGGTCACAATCGACGGCGGCACCGACCTGGCTCTCTCCGACAACGCCTCGGCCCGCTTCCGGGCCTACGGCTGGCATGTCATCGAACTCGGCGAGGCGGCCGAGGACCTCGACGGGCTGGAAGCCGGGCTGCGCGACGCGGCCGCCGTCGAGGACCGCCCGACCCTGTTGATCGTGCGCTCCGTGATCGCCGCGCCGGCTCCGGCGGCTTCGGGAACGCCGGCCGCGCACGGCTACGCCATCTTCGACGACGAGATCGCGGCCACCAAGGACTTGATGGGACTGCCCGCCGAGGAAACGTTCCATGTGCCGCCCGAGGTGCTCGACTACTACCGCCGCGCCGGGACCGCCGGCCAGGACGAGCGTTTCGCCTGGGAGGCCCGCACCGCAGCCTTCGACGGCGACCGCAGCGGCCTCGAGGCATGCCTGGCCTCAACCGGCCGCGCCGGCTGGGACGGCTCGCTGCCGTCATGGGAGCCGGGCCAGTCGGTCGCCACCCGCAAGGCCTCCAACGTCACGCTGCAGGCCTTGCTGCCGGTGGTGCCGGGACTCACGGGCGGCGGCGCCGACCTGACCGGCAACACGGGCACGGTCATCGCCGATGGCGGGGTGTTCTCGGCCCGCGGGCCAGGAGGTCGGCAGATCTACTTCGGAGTGCGCGAGCACGCCATGGGGGCCATCGCCAACGGCATGGCCCTGCACGGCGGCGCCATACCGGTGGTGGGCACGTTCCTGGTGTTCGCCGACTACATGCGGCCGGCAGTGCGGCTCGCCGCGCTGTCGGAAGCCAAGGTGGTGTTCGTATGGAGCCACGACTCGGTGGGCGTGGGAGAGGACGGCCCCACCCACCAGCCGGTCGAGCACCTCGCCTCTCTCCGAGCCATACCGGGTCTGCGGGTCATCAGACCCGCCGATGCCACCGAGACGGTGGGGGCCTGGCGGGTGGCGTTGGAGTCCGCGGGTCCGACCGCCTTGATCCTCACCCGCCAGGGTGTGCCCGTGCTCGAGGGCACCCGGACCGACGCGGTCGCGGCAGGGGGATACGCGCTGCGAGAGCCCGACGAGCCCAGCCTTACGCTGGTAGGGACGGGCAGCGAGGTGTCTGTGTGCTGCGACGCGGCCGCGATCCTGGCCGCCGAAGGAGTAGCAGCTCGCGTGGTGTCGCTGCCGTCATGGGAGCTGTTCGCCGACCAGCCCTACTCCGAGCAGGCCCGGGTGCTTCGGCCCGACCTCCCGTCATTGGCGGTGGAGGCGGGCAGCACCATGGGGTGGAGCCGCTGGACCGACGAAGCCCTCGGCATCGACCGCTTCGGCGCCTCGGCACCCGGCGCGGTGGTGATGGAGAAGCTCGGGATCTCCGCCTCCAACGTGGCCGACCGGGCCCGGGCCCTGACAGCTGGCGCGCCGTCGAGGGCCGCTCTTTGATGTGGAGGAGGATCAGCTCGAGATGACCGCGAACACCAGACTGCACGAGCTCCACGACCGTTGCGGCCAGAGTCCCTGGCTGGACAACATCCGCAGGGGCTGGATCACCGGCGGGGACCTCCAGAGATGGGTCCGGCAGGGTGTCCGGGGCTTGACATCGAACCCGTCGATATTCCAGAAGGCCATCGCCGCCACCGCCGACTACGACGACGAGTTCCGGTCCTCCATCGATGCCGGGCTCGACGTCGAGTCGTCCTACTGGCGCCTGGTCACCTCCGACATATCGGCTGCGGCTGCGGTCCTGCGCCCTGTCTACGACGAGTCCGAAGGCCTCGACGGCTACGTGTCGGTGGAGGTCGCGCCCGACCTTGCCCGGGACTCGGCGGCCACCGCTGAGGCAGCCAGGAACCTCCACGATCAGCTGGCGCTGCCCAACCTCTACGTGAAGATTCCAGGAACGGCCGAGGGTCTCGCCCCCATCTCCCAGATGATCGCAGAGGGCAACAGCATCAATGTCACGTTGATCTTCAGCGTTGAGCGCTACCTCGAGGTGGCCGACGCCTACATGTCAGGGCTCGAGCTGAGGTCCGGGGACCTGTCGAGAGTGTCCAGCGTGGCGTCGTTCTTCGTGTCGAGGATCGACACAGAGGTGGACCGGCGCCTCGAAGCCATCGGCACCGACGAGGCCTTGCAGTTGCGGGGCAAGGCGGCCATCGCCAACGCCAAGGTCGCATACTCCCACTTCCAGAGGCTCTGCTCCGGCCCGCGCTGGAAGGCGCTGGCCGCGCGAGGTGCCCGACCCCAGCGCCTGCTGTGGGCGAGCACATCGACCAAGAACCCGGCCTATCCCGACACCCTCTATGTCGACGAGTTGATCGGCCCCGGCACGGTGAACACCCTTCCCGACGCCACGCTGGAGGCCTTCGAGCACCACGGCACCGTCGAACCCACGCTCACGTCGGGAATCGACGAGGCCGTCGAGGTGCTCGACCGGATCGCAGCCGTGGGCGTCGACCTCGAGGCCGTCACCGCCCAACTCGAGGACGAGGGCGTCGCCGCGTTCGCCAAGAGCTTCGACGAGCTTCTCGGGGTGCTCGGCGACAAAGCCGATGACCTCCACGCTGCGCCCCGTCCCTCCTAGCCGCCGGGAGGCCGGGGACCTCCCGGACCGGCTCCAGCGCCTCGAGGACGAGAGCATCCACATCATCCGCGAGGTCAGGGCCCAGTTCAGCAACCCGGTGATGCTCTACTCGATCGGCAAGGACAGCTCGGTGATGCTGCACCTGGCCCGCAAAGCGTTCCATCCCGGCCCGATCCCCTTCCCCGTGCTGCACATCGACACGACCTGGAAGTTCTCCGAGATGATTGCCTTCCGGGACCGGATGGCCGACGAGATCGGCTTCGAACTGGTGGTGCACACCAACCCCGAAGGGGTCGCGGCACAGATCAACCCGTTCGACCACTCGTCGCAGCACTACACCGACGTGATGAAGACCCAGGCCCTCAAGCAGGCCCTCGACGCCGGCCGCTACGACGCCGCGTTCGGCGGAGCGCGGCGCGACGAGGAGCGCTCGCGGGCCAAGGAGCGGGTCTTCAGCTTCCGGGACCGGCTCCACCGATGGGACCCGAGGAACCAGCGGCCGGAGCTTTGGAACCACTACAACGGCAGGATCTCCGCCGGCGAGAGCATCCGGGTGTTCCCGTTGAGCAACTGGACCGAGTTGGACGTGTGGCACTACATCGCGGCCAACGGCATAGAGGTCGTGCCGCTGTATTTCGCCGCCCCGAGACCAGTGGTCGAACGGGACGGGACCCTGATAATGGTCGACGACGACCGGTTCAGGTTCGAGGCCGGCGAGCGGGCCGAGGAGCGGTGGGTGCGCTTCCGCACGCTGGGGTGCTACCCGCTGACCGGCGCCGTCGAGTCGACCGCGGCCACCGTGTCGGAGGTGGCGGCCGAGATGGCCGGCGCCACCCGCTCCGAACGGGAGGGCCGGGTGATCGACCACGACCAGTCCGGCTCCATGGAGGAGAAGAAGCGGGAGGGCTACTTCTGATGGCCCCGGCACAAGCCGCAGGCGGCGGCCCAGGCCCGCCGAGCGATCTGCTTCGCCTGATCACCTGCGGCTCGGTGGACGACGGCAAGTCGACACTGATCGGGCGGCTCCTGCACGACTCGGACCTCCTCTACGACGACCATCTGGCTGCGGTGCGCAAGGACTCGGCCACGTCGGGCCACGCCGGGGGGCAGGTCGACCTGGCCCTGCTGGCGGACGGGCTCAAGGCCGAGCGGGAGCAGGGCATCACCATCGACGTCGCCCACCTGTATTTCTCGACCCGAAGGCGAAGCTTCATCATCGCCGACGCTCCCGGCCACGAGCAGTACACCCGGAACATGGTGACAGGGGCCTCTACCGCAGACCTGGCGGTGATACTCGTCGACGCAGCCAGGGGCGTCACCACCCAAACGCGGCGCCACTGCTCGATCGTGAGCCTGCTGGGCATAAGGGCGATCGTCGTGGCCGTCAACAAGATGGACCTCGTCGACTACGCCGAGGACCGCTTCGCGGCGATCGTGGACGAGACCTCGGATCTGGGCGCCGCGCTGGGACTGCCACCGCCCGTGTGCATACCGATGTCGGCCCTGAACGGCGACTGCGTTGTTGAGCGGGGCGCGAGCATGCCGTGGTACGACGGGCCCTGCCTCATGGAGCACCTCGAGCAGGTGGACGTCGATCGAGCCGCCGGCTCGGCCACCACGTCGGCGCCGTTCGACGGGCTGCGATTGCCGGTGCAGATGGTCATCCGGCCCGATCAGAGCTTCCGGGGATACGCGGGGACCGTCTGCTCGGGAACGCTGCGACCGGGCGACGATGTTCGGGTCGAGCCCTCGGGCCTCATCACGACCGTCGAACGAATCGTCACCTTCGACGGCGACCTGGACGAGGCCGGGGCGGGTCGAGCCGTGACTGTGGTCACCGCGGAGCCGATCGACATAGGCCGGGGCGACATCCTGTGCAGTCCCGACCGGCCGCCCGAGCGGGCCCGAGAGTTCACCGCGACGCTGGTGTGGATGTCGGGATCCGATCTCGTCGTGGGCCGGGACTACCAACTGCAGCAGGTCGGCCAGAGCCTTCGCTGCCGGGTCATCGAGCCCGTCCACCGCCTCGACGTCGACACGCTCGCCTCCGCGCCCGCCTCCGCTATGGGACTCAACGACATCGCCTCGGTGACGCTGCGAACCGACGCTGAGCTCATGTTCGACCCGTACGAGCAGAACCGGACCTGCGGGTCGTTTATCCTCATCGACCCGCGCGACAACGCCACCGTGGCCGCGGGGATGATCAAGGCGGCAACCCGGGCCGCCCACATCGTTCCCAGCGCCGGCTGGGTATCGCCCCAGACGAGAGCGCAGCTGCTGGGCCATCGCGCCCTGACGGTCTGGTTCACCGGTCTGCCCGGGTCGGGGAAGTCGACCCTGGCCAGAGCGGCCGAGGCCGAGTTGGCCGCGGCCGGGGTCTTCGCCTGCGTGCTCGACGGCGACAACTTGAGGTTCGGGCTCAATGCCGACCTGGGGTTCTCGCCCGAGGACCGGGCGGAGAACATCCGCCGGGCCGGCGAGGTCGCCGCCCTGCTGCACCGGTACGGCGCGGTGGTGCTGGCCGCGTTCATCTCTCCCTACCGCGAGGACCGCGACCGGGTGAGGAACCTGCATCCTGCGGGCGCCTTCATGGAGGTGTTCGTGGACGCGCCGCTCGAGGTGTGCGAGGCGCGCGACCCCAAGGGCCTCTACGCCAAGGCGAGGACCGGCGCCATCTCCGACCTGACCGGCGTGTCGGCCCCCTACGAGGCGCCGGCCGAGGCCGAAATGCGCGTCCGCACGGCCGAGACCGATGTCTCGGAGGCGTCGGCCGAGATAGTGGCCGAGGTGCTACGCCGTGTGCGAGAACCCGGTGGTGGCACGAGTGGGCATCACTAGCGTGGGGTCGCCATGGCGCTGAACCGCTACGACGACCGGACGGCCCGCTAGCCTCGGGCTCACGCGGGCACCTACGAATCGGATAGATCGGACCGAAGGAGGTGGGCAGCCTTCTCGACGGCTCGCCGGGCCTGAGTGAGGCGCTTTTCCCCTTGTGACGCCTTCGTTGCCCCAGCCTCGATGGAATCCCGCAAGCTCTCAAGGGCCAGATCCGCGATCTCCTCGGCGATGGTCGAGAGCCGCTCTGAAATATCATGACGCTTATCAACCATGCCTGACACCCTAATAGCCCCCTCAACGGATGCGGCCGCTCACTAAGACTCTTCGCCAGGCCCGCAACCCGCGCCTGCTGGCCGCGTCGGCAGCCACCGGCGTGATCGTGGCGCTGGTCGTGGCCGCGTTCGAGACAGTGGCGCTCCACATGGTGCTCGAGCGAGTGCTGGAGCAGCACCTCGTCGTGCTCGCGCTGGCCCCCGTCATCGGCATCGCAGCCTCC
Source organism: Acidimicrobiaceae bacterium (assembly GCA_009835735.1). Classification (GTDB taxonomy): domain Bacteria; phylum Actinomycetota; class Acidimicrobiia; order Acidimicrobiales; family Aldehydirespiratoraceae; genus Aldehydirespirator. Next base: position 1,130 of record VXWX01000134.1, on the reverse strand, counting down.
AAGCTGGTGCTGCGCACCGTGGGCGGCGGCACGTCGGGCTCCACCTCCGACGAGTACGTCAGGGCGTTCCATGAGCGCCACCCCAGCATTCCCATCCGGTTCCTGCCGGCCAAGCTGCTGGCAGGGGTGGCCACCATCGGCTCCGGTGGCGCAGTCGGCCTTGAGGGCCCGTCGCTGTACGCCGGATCGTCAGTGGGGTTGTTCGTCCATCGACGCCTTGGGCGGTTCTTCCGGCGCGACGAGGCCCGCCTGCTGCTGACCGCGGGCGCCGCGGCCGGGGTGGCTGCCGTGTTCAAGACCCCGGCCACAGGCGTCATATTCGCCCTCGAGGCCCCCTACCACGACGACGTGACCCCCCAGGCTCTGCTCCCGTCGCTCATTGCGTCGGCCGCCAGCTACGTCACGTTCGTGTTCCTAGTGGGCAGCACTCCCGTCGTCCCGTTCCTGGGCGAGGGTCCGGTCGATGCCAACATGCTCGACGTGCAGATCGGTGATCTGCTGGGAGCGCTGATCCTGGGGATCGCCGCCGGGCTCGGTGGCCGGGGCTTCGCCTGGCTGGTACGGCAGGCCAAGCACGCCACCCACACGGTCTCCTGGCCCAGGCGGGCCGCGGCGGCCGCCGCGGTCATGGCGGGCCTCACGGTGCTGGCCGACGCCGCCTTCGGCGAGGTCCTCAGCCTGGGACCCGGAACCAGGGCCATGGAATGGGTCGTTCAGCAGGACGCGCTGGAGCTGATCGCCCTGCTCTTCGGGGTCAGGGTCGCAGCCACGCTGGCCACGGTGCTGGGCGACGGCGTAGGGGGCCTGTTCATCCCGCTGGCCACTCTCGGGGTGATCGGGGGCCAGTTCGTCGGCGTGGCCCTGGACGCAGAGTCCACGGGCCTGTACGCCACGCTCGGCCTGGCCGCGTTCCTCGGCGCCGGCTACCGGGCGCCTATCGCGGCGGTGATGTTCGTGGCCGAGTCCACCGGTGCAGCCGCCTTCGTAGTGCCGGCGCTGGTTGCCGCCGCGGTGAGCCAAGTGGTGGGCGGACGGTCCTCGGTGACCGAGTACCAGCGATCCAAGCGGCTGGGCCACATCGAGCAGCGCTTCACCCTGCCGCTCAGCTCGATCCTCACCACGGACGTGCT